>CAZMGG010000052.1:19429-34202 GCA_964565715.1 uncultured candidatus Brocadiaceae bacterium
TCGCGGAACATGGCGAAGAACGTCCAGCGCACCGCGCGGGCGCACACCGCGTCCATCGTGAACCGCTGCCGATCCCAGTCGCACGAGCAGCCCATCGCCTGCTGCTGCGTCACGATGCGCTTCTGCGACTGCTCCTTCCACGCCCAGATCCGCTCGATCAGGCCGTCGCGGCCCACGTCGTGCCGCGTCTTGCCCTCCAGTTCCTTCAGCCGCTTCTCCACCACGGCCTGGGTGGCGATGCCGGCGTGGTCGGTGCCCGCCTGCCACAGCGTGTTGTCGCCGCGCATCCTGTGCCAGCGGATCAGCAGGTCCTGCATGACGTTGTCCATCGCGTGGCCCATGTGCAGGGCGCCGGTCACGTTGGGCAGCGGCATCATCACGACGTAGCGTTCGTCGCGGGCGTCGGGCGCGGCGGCGAAGGCCTTCGACCCGAGCCAGGCGGCGGTGGCCAGGGGCTCCAGGGTCGCGGGGTCGTATCGGGTGGGCGGTTCGGTCGTCATCGGGGGCGGAGAGTCTAGGCTCCCGGCCCCCATCAGGCACGAACGGGGCGCGGGGCCGGTCCTACTTGCCGGCCTTCCTGGTGTAGCGGCCGTTCATGAACAGCGCCCACTGCTCGCCGTCGGGCCCGTTCTCGATCGAGAAGTCCACCGTGCCGTCCTTGCGGAACGTGTAGGTGTAGCGGCTGTGGCCCATCTCGCAGGCGTGCTGGAACACCAGCTTGTTGCCCTTCCACTGGCCCTTGCTGACCGTGCCGGGCACGCCGCCCATCGAGTCCGACCAGTGCCACAGATAGCACTTCTCCTGGCTGTCGTAGCCGATCACGCCGTGGCCGCGGTAGCTGACCTTGCCGCCCCGCTTCTGCTCGTAGTCCTGGATGACGCCGAAGCCGTCCAGTGCGGCGCGGACCCGGTACTTGCCCTTGGCAGGGCCGCCCTCGTCCCACGGGCAGGGGTGCATGGTCTCGTCGCCGGTCCAGTCGCCGACCAGGGCTTCGAGCTTCTTGTGGAACTTGCCGGGCTTGGGGAGCTGCATCATCGGGATCGGTCTCCGTGGGGTGGGTTGCGGGCCGCGGATGGTGGCGCACCGGGCCCGTGCGCGGAAGAGGCTGGTGTCCGGCAACGGCGAAAGGCCATGATTCGGAGCCCATGGCGACCCGGAAGAAAGCGTCCCGGTCCGCGCGCAAGCCCGTCCGCCGGCCCTCCCCGCACCTGACCTTCAACCACGCGATGGTCTACGTGGCCGACGTGGCCCGCGCGGTGGCGTTCTATCGCGACCGGCTCGGCTTCCGCGTGGTCGACGAGTATCCGGGCGCCTACGCCCGGCTGGTGGCGCCGCGGGGCGGGAACAGCCTCGCGCTCCACCGCAGCGAGCCCGGCATGCGCCTCGACCCGAAGGTGCACGGCATCCGGCTCTACTTCGAGGTGCGCGGCCTCGATGCCTTCTGCGCCCGGCTGGCGCGCGCGGGCGTGAAGTTCGAGCAGGAGCCGCGCGACATGCCGTGGGGTTGGCGTCACGCCTACCTGCGCGACCCCGACGGGCACGAGATCAGCCTCTACTGGGCCGGCCGGGCCCGCCTGCGGGCCACGGCCATGCACGACGACGAGGGCTAGACCTGGGTCAGTTGCCGACGACGCCGCGCCCGTAGTTGCTGGTCAGCATGGCCAGCGCGTTCACCCCCGGCGCGATGACGGCGCCCTGGTTGAAGAACGTGAAGCCGGCGAGGCTCGGCTGGTTGGGCACCGCGATGGCCTGGGTGGCGGCGCCGGCCGGATCCAGCAGCACCAGGGAGTTGCTGTCGGTGCTGGTGTAGGTGAAACAGCCGGGCGCGCCGAACACCACCAGGTCGACGGGGGTGGGCCAGGCCAGCCAGAACGTGTCGTTGAAGCCCCAGGCCACGAAGCCGGCGAGGCCCGGCGTGCCGCCGGTGAGGTTGAGGGTGAACGACTGACCGAGTCGCGGCGCCGACGTGGCGGTGAGGGTCGGCACCGGCGTGCTGCCGGCCGCGCACTGCACGCGCAGGATCGGATTGCTCACCGAGCCCGACACCACCCAGGCGTTGGCCAGGTAGTTGGGACGCCGCCACCAGGGCGCGGTCGGGCCGGGGCTGCCGCCGTTGTTCTGCGGCGGCGCGATGGCGCTGAAGGCGTCGACGCCGAGCCAGAAGCACTCCCCGGGCTGCACGGTGACCGCCGGCGCGACGATGGTGGTGAACCAGCCGGCCGTGCCGCTCACGGTGATGGTGCCGGTGGCGGTCGCGGCGAAGGCCGGCGACGAGTGGCTCAGGGCGCCGGCGCCGGCGTTGTCCAGGTAGATCGCGGTGTTGCCGGTGACGGTGCCGCCACCGTTGCTCTGGGTGAAGATCTCGAAGCCGATGATCTGCATCGGCATGCCGGACGTGTTGGTGACCGGGTAGGCGTACTCGTTGGGCAGGCTGGCGATCCGCAGGGATGGCGCGGTGTCGTTCTGGGCGATGCAGGCGCTGACCGGGCTGCCGTTGCAGCCCACGCCACGCAGGCTGTAGGAGGCGGTCTGGGCGGGGATCGTCGCGCCGAGCGCGACGCACACGAGGAGGGAGTGGCGGAGCATGCGGGGGATGATGGGGCACGTGGGCCGTGGTGTCACCCCCGGTCGACGCCGGCCTACGCCGGCCTTCCGACCGCATCATGAGGGCTCGTCCCTGGGGTTGCCGGCGTCGGGACCGAGGCTACGATGCCGGCCGGGACGCGGCGCACTTTCTCCCCGAGGTATGAGGCTGATGAAACCTGACTCTGACGATGCCCGGCCAGGGCCTCGATGCTCTGGAGTCCCCGCCAAGAACATCACGTACGACTACGATTGCACCGCCTGTGAGGGTGGCCAATGACGGCGACGTCGAGTGCATCACGAAGACGGGTCAGCTTCTTCATGCTGTGTGGTGGCGCGATCCTTGCCAGCGTCGTGCTCTGCGTTCTGTGGGTCCTGATGTCCTCGGATGTGGTGCCCCGGGCGATCGATGCCTCCGAGGAGGCCCATGACGTTGCCCGCGCCGAACAGGTGTTTGCAGCGGCCGACACGAGGTGGGTTGACGAACTGCGGTCGGGCCAGCGCGTCGAGATCTACGGAAGCCCGCAGCGACTCGAGCGCGACGTGCCGGACAAGGTGATCCAGTCTCTCGGACCCCTGCCTCCAGAGCAGGTGGAGCGAGTGCGGGGAGCACTCTCGCTCACCGACAGCTGGGCCGAGGTCCTGAAGGCACAGACCAAGGCTGAGGCCTCCAACGACTCCGTGACGTATCAGAAGTTCCTCGAGGAGTTGACGAGCCACGCCAAGCACGAAGCGGCATTGAAGCTGCTCGATCGCGGCGACTACATCACTACGCCAGCCTGGACCATCCTGCCGCAGTTGCCCGACAACTACCTGACCCTGGGGTTCATGGGTATTGGCAAGATCGACGGTCAGCGTGTGGATGTGTGGTTTCTCCTCGACAAGGGCGAGTTCGCAGAGATGCGGACCAGATGGGAGGCCGTGCGTGAAATGGATGCCGCGGCGGTGCAGGCGGAGGTAGAAGCGTTCAACTCCCTGCCGTTCGAAGAACGGGGACGCCGGGTGAAGGCGCACTACGCTGCCTTGCGCCAGATGGCAGTGTTGGGCCGACGCACGTCCGGCAACGAGGCGCAGGGCCGGCGCCCTCCCGACGAGCAGACGCAGAAGGAGATGGCCGAACTCAGGCGAGAGGTGATTCCAGGCAGATTCAACATCGATCGGCAGCGCTTCGTGATTGCCGCGGCCAAGCGACACATCCAGTAGGGCTTCGCGGCAAAGGGATGCCGCCGCCGCGTAGACCCAACCCCCGAGCCAGCAGTTGCAGGGTTGCACGGACGCGCCGCCCGCGTTCCGATGCGCCGGATGACCGAGCGACCGCGGGTGACGATCTACAGCGATGGCGCGTGCGTGGGCAATCCCGGCCCCGGCGGCTACGGCACCATCCTGCTGCTGCGGGACGGCACAGCCCGCCGCGAGCTGTCGGCGGGCTTCCGCCGCACCACCAACAACCGCATGGAACTGCTGGGCGCGATCGCCGGGCTGGAGGCCCTGACGGTGCCGTGCGAGGTCGTCGTCCATTCCGACTCGCGCTACCTGGTGGACGCGATGGAGAAGGGCTGGCTGCGCGGCTGGGTCCGGAAGGGCTGGGTCACGTCCGAGAAGCAGCCGGTGAAGAACCAGGACCTCTGGCGCCGCGTGCTGCAGCTCGTCGAGGTCCACACCGTCGCCTGGCGCTGGGTGAAGGGGCACGCCGGTCATCCGGAGAACGAGCGCTGCGACGCCCTGGCCAACGCCGCCGCCCGCGGCCGCGATCTCGCGATCGACGAGGGCGGGCTGCCGTAGGCCGCCCCGACGCCCTCAGCGCACCCGCACCAGCAGCTCGCGGGGCACCGCCAGCCGGTCCAGGTGCGGGGCAAGGTCCTGCAGGAAGCGGTGGCCGTCGGTGTAGTAGCCGGCGGTCGGCTGCAGGCCCGGCACGCGCGCCAGGAACCACTGGTTCAGCACATGCACCATCAGCTCGCGCAGGTACTTCGCGCAGCAGCTCGCCAGCGCCGTCGGGAAGGCGCGGTCCTCGGCCTTCTCGGCGAACGTCACCGTCACCGCGTCGCCGGTCCCGCCGATGCGATAGACCGACATGTGCGGCTCCTCGCTGACGATCTGCACGGACGCGCCGGGGCGGAGGTCCAGCAGGTCGCGGGCGTAGTGCATGCGGCCGCCGGCGCGGTCGGCCACCAGGTGGGCACCGTCGGGCAGCGCCGCCAGCACGGCGCCGATCACCTCGGCGTAGGCGCGGAAGTGGGCGCGGGACTTGTTGTCGGTGGCCTCGATCAGGCTGTTCCACTCGGCGACGTCGACGGGTCGGATGGCCAGCTGCAGGACCTGCACGCGGGCCTGCTGCAGGCTGCGGGCCAGCAGCTCGGACTGCAGTTCGAGCCAGGCCGGATCGGCCTGCAGGGGCAGGGGCAGGTCCAGGTCCTGGTACCAGGGGCAGCGCCGCAGGGCGGCGAGGTCGGCGCCGAGAGCGGCGAGCCATTCCGCCAGGGTGGCCGGCAGGCGGCCGTGGCGGGCGCCCCAGAAGGTCAGCACCGTCTCCTCCAGGCGCAGGAGGCCGTGGTCGCCGGCGTTGACCTTCTTGCTGTCGGCCACGCGGATCCGGCCCTTGGCATGGCGATGACGGCTCACGCGGCCGCGCAGGAGGTGCCAGGGATCGGCGCCCGCGGGGCCGGCCATGGCGACGCCGGCCACCACCAGCGGTCCCAGGATGGGGCCGAGGCCGGCCTCGTCGACGCCGGCCTGACAGTTCATCGCCAGCGGGCCGGCGGCCGATAGATCGGGTGCCATGGAAGTGCTGCTCATCGTCAAGGATCCGCTGGTACGGGATCAGGTCAAGGTCGGACTGGCGCAGTTCTCCGAGTTCACGGTGACGGTGGGCATCGGCTACGAGGGGCTCAACGAGCTGCGCCTGAAGCCCTTCGACTGCGTGTTCCTCGGCGTCGACCCGCGCGACAAGGAAACCATGCGCTGGCTGCAGCACCTGCGTTCGTTCGACAAGACCACCGAACTGGTGGTGCTGGCGGACGGCCGGCAGATCAAGGAGCTGGCGGCGGTGAAGAGCCGCTGGGACATCCACTCCTTCCTGCAGACGCCGGTGGCGGTGAAGGAGTTCTTCGCCTTCGTCGGCCGCTTCCTGGAGCGCCGGTCGGACCGGCACGGCGCGGTGCGGAAGTCGACGCGCGGGCGGCAGCCGACCAACGCCTAGCGGGGCCCGGGGGCGCGCCTCCTATACTCCCGCGGGTGACCGACGCCGATCGCGGCAACGACCGCCGCAACCTGTATCTCGAATCGCGCTACCGCAAGCTCGCACGGGGCCTGCCGCAGACCATCTTCTACTGCCCGGTGTGCAAGGGCGACCGGCGCCGGCGGAAGGACTGCGCGCACTGCCAGGGGGCGGGCAAGCTGTCCGAGGAGTCGGTGCAGGAGCTGATCGGCCGGCGGCTGCTGCCGGCGTTCCGGGCGCGCACCGGCGTGTTCCACGGCGCCGGGCGCGAGGATCGGGACGTGCTGATGCTGGGCCGGGGCCGGCCGTTCGTCTACGAGGTGGTCGGCGCCCGCAACCTGGACGTCGACCTGGAGGCGCTGCGGCGCGAGATCGAGGCGCGCAGCAACGGCGGCGTCGAGCTGGCGCCGTTCGTGCGAGTGTCGCGGAGCCGGGTGCCGTTCTGGAAGAACACGCACTTCGACAAGATCTACCGTGCCGAGGTGGCCACCACCGGCGCGCCGGAGCCGGAACGGCTGCGGGCCGCCGCCGCGTTCGCCGGCAGCATCGTGCAGCGCACGCCGCAGCGGGTGGCGCATCGGCGGGCCGACCTGGATCGCGAGCGGCAGGTGGCGGTGCTGTCGCTGACGGCGCTCGGGCCCGAACGGTTCGAGGTGCGGATGCGCTGCCAGCACGGCACCTACGTCAAGGAGTGGATCTCCGGTGACGAGGGGCGCACCGAGCCGAGCCTCGCCGGCATCCTCGGCGTGCCGAGCCGCTGTGAGATCCTCGACGTCGAGGAGATCCTGTGCGACGACGTGCCGGCGGAGGCCCTGCCGATGCCGGCGGGGCGGCGCGACGGGCCCGGTCAGAGCCCGAGCACCGAGCGCACCGACGCGGGGTAGTCGCGGTCGAGCTGGAAGCGCAGCAGCGAGCGGGCCCGGTGGGTGGGCCGGAAGTCACCGTGCACGACGCGCTTGGTGTGGATCCCGCCGCGGGGTTCGAAGCGGGCGTCGGCCGACAGCGAGCCCGCCTCCACCAGCACCGGGAACTCGGTGGCGAGGTCGTGGATCGCCGGCACCTCGAGCCCGCGCAGGACGTGGGTCTCGCCGGTGCGGGCCCAGCAGCCCTCGACGAAGAACTTGAGCAGGTCGATGTGGCCGTCGGGTTCGACGATGGTGCCGTGATTGCCGATCACGCTGCACAGGTAGCCCGTGGCGGTGAAGAACGTGATCCGGTAGGCCTCGGGACGCACGCCCGGAGTGCGGATCTGGATCTGCAGGCGGTTGTCCGCCAGCCTGCGGATGGCGTCGTCCCGCAGGTCGGTGCCGCCGCTCACCTCGAGCGGCAGTTCGGGCAGTTCCTCGGCCGCGGCCGGCCGGAGGTCGTCGGGGTCGGCGAACCAGAGCGTCGTGCCGCCGGGCAGCGCGAACGGCGCCCGGTCCGCGGCCCACAGGCGCCAGACGCCAGGGACCTCCGCCGCGGGGCGCAGGGCGAGCAGGCGCACGCTGCCGCCGGCGAACGGCTGCTGCAGCAGCCGGTCCGTGCCATAGTGGAACTGCAGCACCGAGCCGGCGCGGTTGACGTGGGGCAGTCCGGCCACGAACAGCTCGTTCTGGGTGGCGCCGGCGGCGTGGTGCAGCAGCGTGGCGTGCATCAGCGCCGATTCCCGGTCGGCCCGCAGGTAGTCGATGCGGATCGCCACCAGGGCCGGCAACGTCACCAGCAGCCCGAGCGCGATGGTCATGCGTCCGGGCAGGGCCACGACGGCGGCCAGCGCGATGGACGCGAAGTAGAAGTAGCGCAGGTTGTGGACGTTGCCCGAGTCGGCCCAGAAAGGGGCGGTGGGCGCGGCGGCGACCAGGAACAGCAGCAGCAGCGCCGCCAGGCCGGGCCAGCGGCGGGGCCGCAGCCAGAACGCGACCGCCACCAGGGTCGGCAGCAGACCGATCCAGGACAGGTAGCCGCGGGCCGAGACGAACACCTCGGCGCGGGGGTTGCCGGCGGTCCAGCGCAGCGGGTTGAGCAGGTTGACGGTGATCTCGCCGAGGCCGTGCGCCATCGGCAGCGGCTGGAGGTGCGCGCCGCCGTAGCCGCCGAGCGGCGTGCCGAGCACCATCGCCCGCCAGCCGAACATCAGGACGAGGACGAGGAAGTGCGGCCAGCTGGCCAGCAGGCCCTGGCGCAGCCGTTGCGTGACGCCGCCGCGGTGGCGCAGCGCCACCACCAGCAGGACCAGGGGCGGCACGGCGAACGCCAGTTCCTTGCTGCAGAGCGCCAGCAGGCACGCCAGCACCGACAGGGCGCGGGCGCCGCGGATGCCCTCTCCCCCCCGCAGGGCCAGCCAGATGCTGAGCAGACACCACAGCACCGTATGGCCGTCGACGCGGCCGACGGTCCACAGCAGGGCGCCGGCGTGGGCGGGCTGCAGGCTCCAGAGCGCGGCGGTGGCGAATGCGGCGCCGGGCGCGACGAAGCGCAGTCCGATCAGTCCGACCAGCAGCGCGTTGAGTCCGTGCACCAGCACGTTGCTGAAGTGCGCGAGCCAGGGATCGGAGCCGCCGGCCATGTAGTCGAACCAGAAGCTCAGCGTGATCAGCGGCCGGTAGAACAGCCAGATGTCCTGGGAGCCGTACTGCGGCCCGATGAAGTCGCCGAGCGCACGGGTCAGGCTGCGGGCGTAGTGCAGCGCCAGGTAGTCGTCGCTCTGCCAGTACGGCTGGAACGGCCACCAGGCCGCCAGGGCCAGGATCGGCAGGAGCCAGAACCAGCCGGGCAGCGGCGTGGGCGGTTCGGGCGACGGATCGACGGGGTGGATGCCGGCGGTTGGCAGGGGGCGAGCCATGCCGGTGCTCAGATCAGCACGCCGAGCAGCTCCAACTCCATCACGCGGGCGCCGTTGCACCACGCTTCCGCCTCGTAGCGCGCCAGTCGCTGGCCGGAGATGGTGCCGCGGCCGGCGACGAAGTAGACGCGCGCGGGGGGCTTCACCTGACCGCGGAAGCGGACCGAGTTGAGGCCGCCGAGCCCGACGAAACGCCCCTCGGGCCAGCCGGCGGTCAGCTTGATCAGGACGCTGGCCGCCTGGGCGCCGCCCTCGATCATGAGCACGCCCGGCATCAGCGGGTTGCCGGGGATGTGGCCCTTCGCCCACCACGCGTCGGCCGGCCAGTCCTTGTAGGCGACGATCAGGTCCCGCTCGGTGTCGAGGTGGCAGACGCCGTCCAGCAGGGTGAACTCGTGCCGGTGGGGCACGATCGAGCGCAGTTCCTCCGTGCTCACCACGTCACGGGTGAGATCGAGGGAAGCCAGGTCGACCAGCGGAGGCGCCATGGCGGCGGACGGTACTGAGCGGCCCGCCGGGGGGCAAACGCTGACTCGCCGAGCTCAGCGGATCCTGGCCATCTGGAAGACCTGGGCTTCCGGCGGCGTGTCCTGCTTGATCGTGATGGTGCGGGAGCGCCGCTCGAAGTCGGTCTTGAAGACGTCGATCTGGTAGTTGCCGGGGGCCAGGTAGGGGAACGAGGCGTTGCCGGCGTAGTCGGTCACGGCCTCCAGCGGCGAGTGCACGGTCCGGTCGGTGGCCAGCAGCTTCACCGTGGCCTCCGCGATGCCGTAGCCGACCCCGTCGCGCACCGACACGGTGAGCGGCAGCCCGCGGGGCACCAGCACGGTGAGGCCCTGGGCCTGGATCGTGCCGTCGCGCAGCACGCCGGCGCCGGGCTGCATGGTCAGCTCCACCGGATCCGCCAGCGGGCGTTCGACGTGACCGACGAAGATGCGGTAGTCGCCGGCCAGCACGTCGTCGAACACGGCGACGCCGAAGTTGTCGCTGGTGCCGCGGTAGGACGGCCGGCCGGGGGGCTCGCCCTGGGGCAGCAGGAACACCTCGGTGTCGACCACGGCGAGACGGTCCTGGTCGCGCAGCAGGATGGAGCACGGCGCACCCGGGGTCACCGCCAGCAGCACCTCCTGCAGCGGCTGCTCCCTGGTGATCGTGACGGTCTGCTGGCTGCCGTTCAGGCCCGGCGACCAGCTGCGCACCACGTAGCCGTACTCCGAGAACGGGACGTCACGGATCTCGAAGGTCGGCGTGCCGATGCCCAGCTTCAGCGGGACGATGCGGCGGAAGGGCTGCACCATGGCGCCGTCGGCGCCCTGCCACGGCGTGCGGTTCTCCTCGATCACCACCGAGATCGACTGCAGGCGCACCATCACCGAGGCGGCGAGCTGGATGTCGCCGAGGATCATCCCCGACGTCCAACCTGCGGTGTCCACCGTGGCGCGGGCCGCTGCGGGGGCCGCCGGACCGAGGTCGCCGGCCACCGCCGGCCCGGGCAGGGGGGCCACCTCGGGCGCGGCGTTCCCCGGGGGCGCGGGCTCCGGACGCGTTCCGGCCTCGACGGGGTGCTCGGTGCCGGTGAGCAGCAGCACGGCGGTGGCTGCCAGCAGGCTGAGGAAGCCCAGGACCAGGAACGTGTCGCGGGAACGCATCGAGGGGGGAAGGCCAGCGCGAATGCGCGTGCCCGGAAATAGTATCCCACCACCTCGCCGCAACAGCCTGCGCGGCGCAATCGGCCACCCAGATCTCCCCATGCTGCGACACCTGGCGCTCCGTCCGTGGTCGGCCGTGCTGCTCGGCGCCGCCCTCTCGCCCATGCCAGCGTCCGCTCAGGACGCGCTGCTGGCGCGGATGCCCGACGCGGCGTTGGTGGTGATCGCCGTTCCCGATCCGGTCCGCGCCGTCGGCGACGTGCTGGCGGCGCTGGGCCCGGTGCCGGCGGACCTGCCCGAGGATGTCCGGGCGTTGGTGGGCGTGGGCCTGACCGCCGTGCGGGTCTGGCTCGGGGAAGGGCCCGCCGCATGGGCCGGCACCCTGGCCGGCGGCGGCGCCGTGTTCGGCATCCTGCCGCGGCCGGGGCAGGCGCCGGCGGTGGTAGGGGTGCTGCGGCCCACCGATGCGGCGGTGGCCGAGGAACGGCTACGCGGCAAGGCGCCCGCCGCGGCGTTGCGGCGCGAGGGGGAGCTTCTCCTGCTGGCGAACGAGCCCGCCGCTCTCGCCCACCTGGCGGCCACCGAGGGCCGCGGCCGCTGGGCAGCTTGGCCCGACCGCGATTGCGGCGGCACCGCGGCCCTGATGCGGCTGTGGGCCGACCTGGATGGGCTGCGGCGGCTCGGGCCGGCCCGCCCGCTCGCCGAACGGCTGCCCGCGGGCGCGGCCTTCCTGTTCGGGCCTGCCACCGCCGGCCTCGACGCCGGCACCCGGGCCGCGGCCTGGCTCGCCGCCGACGACGGCCTGCGGCTGCGGCTGGAGGTCGACGGCGGCTGCGGCCAGGCGGGATCGCGGGCGCTGCTGGCCACCGACTCTGCCGAACGGCCGGTGCCGGCGCCGCCGCCCGGCACCGCCCTGCTGGTCTCGCTCGACCGCAGCCTGCGTGTCCTGCTCGACCGGCCCGAGGCCTTCCTGCCCGAGGCCGGCGTGGCCGGCGTGCGCGGCTTCCTGACCATCGCCGACCAGCTCGACGGCCGCACTTCGTTCGTCGACGACCTGCTCGGCGGGCTGCAGGAGCCGTTCCACGGCTACCTGCGCATGCCGCCTGCGGCGCCCGCGGCCGACGCCCTGCTGTTCCTGCTGCCCGACCTCGGCGTCGTGGCGAAGGTGAAGGACGCCAGCGTGCGGCCGATCGTCGAGCGCATGGTCCAGCTCCTGGTGGTCATCACCAACGCCGAGCGGGCCACCCAGAACCGCTTCCCGTTCGTCGGTCGCGCCCTGCGGGCCGACGAGGGCGAGGGCATCGTCGTCGAGCCGGTGGAGTGGCGCGGGCCGGGCGCGCCGCCCCCCGAGGCGGCGATCTCGCCGACCGTGCTGTTCGCCGAGGATCACCTGATCCTCGCCAGCACCCGCAGCTTCGCGCTGGCGCTGCGCGAGAGCCTCCGCAGCGCGCCGCCGTTGCTGCTGCGCGGCGACGTGCTGCGGATGGAGGGCGCCCCGATCGCCGGATGGCTGCGGCACAACCGCACCATCGTCGAGCTCGGCCGCATGTTCGACGAGGGCGAGACGGACCGGGAGGCCGCCCGTTTCGCCGGCGCGGCCGAGGCCCTGGCGGCGGCCCTCGAGCATCTCACCCTGCGGCTCGAGCCGGGCGCGGACCGCACCACCCTCGAACTGACCGCGCGGAGGGCGAGATGAGCGACGATCTGCTGCGGCCCTGGGAGCCGACGGCCGCCGATCCCTTCACCCTGGCCAGGGTGGGCCACCTGCTGCGGCGGGCCGGCTTCGGTGCGCCGCTCCGCCTGCGCCAGCAGCTGGTGCGCGACGGCGTCGAGGCGGCCCTGGCGGTCGTCGCGCCGGCCGGCGAGCCCTCGCCCGCCGATGCCCTCCTGCAGGAGGTCGTGGCCCTCGGCGACATCGACCGCGTGCGCGCCTGGCGCGTCTGGCTCTGCCTGCAGGGCGCGCACCCTCTCCGCGAGCGCCTGAGCAGCTTCTGGCACGGCCACTTCGCCACCAGCAATCGCAAGCTGCTCGACCCGCGGGCCATGGCGTTGCAGCAGGCCACCCTCGACCGCCTCGGTCTCGGCCGCTTCGACGACCTGCTGCTGGCCCTCTGCCGCGATGCGGCCATGCTGCGCTGGCTCGACAACGACACCAACGTCAAGGCCAGGCCCAACGAGAACTTCGCCCGCGAGCTGTTCGAGCTGTTCGCGCTCGGCCGCGGCAACTACACCGAGGCCGACATCCAGGCGGCGGCCCGCGCCTTCACCGGCTGGCACGTGCGCGATGGCCAGTTCCACTTCGCCGGCTGGCTGCACGATCGCGGCGACAAGACCTTGTTCGGCCAGACCGGCCCGTTCGCCGGCGAGGACGTCGTGCGGATCACGGTGGCGCGGCCGGAGTCGGCGGAGTTCCTCGCCCGCAAGTGGCTGGCCGTCTTCGTCCATCCGGAGCCCCTGCCCGCCGAGGTCACCGCCCTGGCGGCCTGCTACCGCGACCACGACCGTGACATCGGTGCCACCCTGCGCGTGCTCCTGCGCAGCCACCTGTTCTTCTCGCCGCGTGCCTTCCGCAGCCTGGTGAAGAGTCCCGCCGACTTCGTGCTCGGCCTGGTCCGATCCCTCGGCGGCCGCGCCGCTCCCGCCGACCTGGGTCGCGCCATGGGCGAGATGGGCGAGTCGTGGCTGGAACCGCCGTCCGTGGAGGGCTGGCCCACCGGCCGCGCCTGGCTCAACACCGCCACCTGGCTGCGCCGCTCGAACTTCGCCGCCGATCTGCTGGCCGGACGCCGCGGCAAGCTGCGGCCCCTGCCCCACGAACTGCTGGCCGGCCTGCGGCGTCCCGAGGAGCGCGTCGACGCGGCGCTCGACCTGCTGCTGGACGGCGTGGTGTCGGACGACGGTCGCCAGCGCCTGCTGGCCTTCGCGCGCAGCCCGGCGGCCCAGGGCGATGCCGGCGCCGCGGCCCTCCTGCACGCCACGGCGGCCCTGCCGGAGTTCCAGTTGCGATGAGGCGGCCATGAACACCTGCTTGCGGAGGACACCATGCTGAGTCGACGCGGATTCCTGGGTTCGATGGCCGCTGCGCCGTTCCTGCTGCGCGGCGCACCCCTGCTGCGCTGGGTCCCCGGCGCCGCCGATCGCCTGCTGGTCGTGCTCGAACTCGAGGGCGGCAACGACGGCCTCAACACCCTGATCCCGCTCGCCGACCCGGTCTACGCCCGGTTGCGGCCGCGGCTCTCGGTGGTGCGGCGCGGCGCCCACGACGTCGGCGCCGGCTTCGGCCTGCATCCCTCGCTCGGCGGTCTGTTCCGCCTCTGGCGCGACGGCCTCGCCTGCGCCGTGCACGCGGTCGGCTACGCCGAGCCCGACCGCTCGCACTTCCGCAGCCGCGACATCTGGCACGCCGCCGACCCGAGCCTGCTGAAGGTCGCGGCCGGCACCACCGGCTGGCTCGGCCGCGCCGCCGACCTGCTGGTGACCCAGGGCGCGGCCCTGCCGGCGGCGGCGATCGGCGGGCAGCACGTGCCGCTCCTGCTGCACGGCCGGCAGGCGGTGGTGCCGCTGCTGCAGCGCGTCGAGGACTACCAACTGGCGGTGACCGGCGGCGGCCCGGCCGCACGGGAAGGCCTGCTCGGCGTGGTGGGGGGCTCGGCGGGCGGCGGCGAGCCCGGTGACCTGCGCGCCGACCTCGCCGCCCTGGCCGCCGAGGCGGCCGCCGGCGCCGAGCGCCTCCGCCAGCAGCTCGCCCGCTACCAGCCGAAGGCCGAGTACCCGGCGACGCCGCTCGGGCGCCACCTGCAGCTCGTCGCCCGCATGGCCGTCGCCGGCACCGGCGCGCGCCTGTTCCACCTCGCCCACGGCGGCTTCGACACCCACGCCCGCCAGCTCCCGGCCCACGCCGGCCTGCTGCAGCAGCTCGGCGACGGGCTGCAGGCGTTCGTCGACGACCTGCGCGGCCACGGATTGCTCGATCGGGCCCTGATCCTGGTGCACTCCGAGTTCGGCCGTCGCGTCGCCGAGAACCAGAGCCAGGGCACCGACCACGGCGCCGCCGCGCCGGTGTTCCTGATCGGCGGCCCGGTTGAGCCAGGGCTGCACGGGACGCCGCCCGACCTCGCGCACCTGCAGGAAGGCGACGTCGCCGCCAGCACCGACTTCCGCCGCGTCTACGCCGACCTGCTCCGCTGGGCCGCGCTGCCGCCCGCCGCCGTCCTCGGCGCCGAGCACCAGTCCACGGGCGCCCTCCGCGCCTGATCCCCGCCCTCGCGCGACCACACACGCCCCGCGCCGCCACAGGCCCCGCGCGACCACGCGCTCCCACGCGACCCCGCGCGACCACAGGCCCCGCGCGACCACGCGCTCCGCGCCACCACGCGCTCCGCGCCACCACGCGCTCCGCGTGACCACACGCCCCGCGCGACCACACGCCCCGCGCGACCACACACGCCCCGCGCGACCACGCGCTCCCACGCGACCACACACGCCCCGCGCCGCCACAGG
>CAZMGG010000053.1:0-33953 GCA_964565715.1 uncultured candidatus Brocadiaceae bacterium
GATTAGAAATCGATTTCTAATCTGCAAGGTCCGGGCGCCGCCCCCCGCGCCGTTGCGCCGCGCCCCGCACGCCGCCACACTGCTCGCCCCATGACCGCCAGGGACCGCACCACGAGCCAGCCCTACCCGACCGTGCCGCAGCAGCCGGACTACCCGGCCATCGAGGCCGCGGTGCTGCAGTTCTGGCAGGACCACCAGACCTTCCAGAAGTCGGTCGACAACCGGCCCGCCGGGCCTTCCGGCGAGAACGAGTACGTCTTCTACGACGGCCCCCCCTTCGCCAACGGGCTGCCGCACTACGGCCACCTGCTCACCGGCTACGTCAAGGACGTCGTGCCGCGCTACCAGACCATGCGCGGCCGCCGCGTCGAGCGGCGGTTCGGCTGGGACTGCCATGGCCTGCCCGCCGAGATGGAGGCCGAGAAGGAACTCAAGGTCTCCGGCAGGCAACAGATCGAGGCCTTCGGCATCGCCAACTACAACGAGGCCTGCCGCAAGTCCGTGCTGCGCTACACCGGCGAGTGGCAGAGCTACGTCACCCGGCAGGCGCGCTGGGTCGACTTCGCCAACGACTACAAGACCATGGACCTCTCCTACATGGAGAGCGTGATGTGGGCGTTCGCCGAGCTCTGCAAGAAGGGCCTCGTCTACGAGGGCCACAAGGTGATGCCCTACTCGTGGGCGATGCAGACGCCGGTCAGCAACCACGAGACCCGCATGGACGACGCCACGCGGATGCGGCAGGACCCCGCGATCACCGTGGCGTTCCGGCTGCAGGAGCATGGCTTCGGCAAGAAGGACGTCGACGTGCTGGTGTGGACCACCACGCCGTGGACCCTGCCGAGCAACCTGGCGCTGGCGGTGGGGCCGGACATCGACTACGCGCTGCTGCACGACGGCAACAGGACCGTCCTGATCGGGAACGCGACGCGGCAGGCCTACGAGAAGGAACTCAAGGGCTTCACCGAGGTCGGCACCGTCAAGGGCAAGGACCTGGTCGGCCTGACCTACCGGCCGCTGTTCCCGTACTTCCACGACCACCCCAACTCCTTCCGCGTGCTGGCCGGCGAGTTCGTCGACACCGCCGAGGGCACCGGGGTCGTGCACATGGCGCCCGGGTTCGGCGAGGACGACCAGAAGGTCTGCGAGCAGAACGGCATCACCCTGGTCTGTCCGGTGGACGACCGCGGCCGCTTCACCATGGAGGTGCCCGACTGGCAGGGCGTGCTGGTGTTCGACGCCAACAAGGACATCATCAAGAACCTGAAGGACCGTGGCGTGCTGTGGAAGCACGTCACCTACGACCACAACTACCCGCACTGCTGGCGGACGCGCGAGCCGCTGATCTACAAGGCGATCCCCGGCGCGTGGTTCGTCAAGGTCACCGAGATCAAGGAGCGGATGATCGCGCACAACCAGAGGATCCGCTGGATCCCCGAGCACGTGCGCGACGGCCAGTTCGGCAAGTGGCTGGAGAACGCGCGGGACTGGTCGATCTCGCGCAACCGCTACTGGGGCTCGCCGATCCCGGTGTGGAAGAGCGACGATGCGCGGTATCCGCGGGTCGACGTGTACGGCTCGCTGGCCGAGCTGGAGCGGGACTTCGGCGTGAAGGTCACCGACCTGCACCGGCCGTTCGTCGACGAGCTGGTGCGGAAGAACCCGGATGATCCGACCGGGAAGAGCACCATGCGGCGGGTGCCGGAGGTGCTCGACTGCTGGTTCGAGTCGGGCTCGATGCCGTTCGCCCAGGTGCACTACCCGTTCGAGAACAAGGAGTGGTTCGAGAGCCACTTCCCCGCCGACTTCATCGTCGAGTACGTGGCGCAGACGCGCGGCTGGTTCTACACGATGGTGGTGCTGGCCACGGCGCTGTTCGACCGGCATCCGTTCGAGAACTGCATCTGCCACGGCGTCGTGCTGGACGAGCACCGGCAGAAGCTGAGCAAGTCGCTGAAGAACTACCCGGACCCGGAGAAGCTGTTCGCGACGACCGGCAGCGACGCGCTGCGCTGGTTCCTGATGAGCTCGCCGATCCTGCGCGGCGCCGACCTGGAGATCCACAAGGACGGCAAGCAGATCGGCGAGGTCGTGCGGCTGGTGCTGAACCCGATCTGGAACGCCTACTACTTCTTCACCCTGTACGCGAACGCCGATGGGGTGCGGGCGGCGTTCCGGGTGGACCAGCAGGGGCTGCTGGACCGCTACGCGCTGAGCAAGACCCGCGAGCTGGTGGATTCGGTGCAGCAGGGCATGGACGGCTATGACCTGATGGGCGCCTGCATGCGGGTGACGACGTACCTCGATGCGCTCAACAACTGGTGGATCCGGCGCAGCCGGGAGCGCTTCTGGAGCGAGCGCAAGGACCAGGACAAGCAGGACGCCTACGACACGCTGTTCACCTGCCTGCACGTGCTGTGCCGGGTGGCCGCGCCGCTGCTGCCGCTCTTGACCGAGCACGTGTTCCGCGGGCTCGGCGGCGGGGAGTCGGTGCACCTGCAGGACTGGCCGGACGCGGCGGGGCTGCCCGCCGATCCGGCGCTGGTGGCGGCGATGGACCAGGTGCGCGATGCGTGCTCGGTGGGCCTGTCGCTGCGCGAGGCGCACAAGCTGCGCACGCGGCTGCCGTTGTCGGCGGTGACGCTGGCCGGGGCGAAGGTGGCGGCGCTGCGGCCGTATGCGGAGCTGCTGCAGGACGAGCTGAACGTCAAGGCGGTGCGGTTTGCCGACGACCTGGAGCAGTTCGGCTCGTTCGTGCTGCAGCCCAACGCCAAGGTGCTGGGGCCGAAGCTGGGGCCGGCGATGAAGGACGTGCTTCTGGCGTGCAAGCAGGGCCGCTGGCGGTCGCTGCCCGAGGGCCGCGCCGAGGCGGGGGGCGTGACGCTGGAGCCCGGCGACTTCGAGCTGCGGCTGCAGCCGAAGCCCGGCGTGGCCAGCGCGGCGCTCTCGAGCAACGACGCGGTGCTGGTGCTGGACACGGCGGTGACGGCGGAGCTGGAACAGGAGGGCGCGGCGCGCGACTTCGTGCGGCTGGTGCAGCAGGCGCGCAAGGACGCCGGGCTCGAGGTCGCCGATCGCATCGCGCTGTGGATCGAGGCCGGGACCGCGGCGGCGGCGCTGCGGGCGCACCAGGCCTACGTGCAGGAGCAGGTGCTGGCGGTGGCGGTCACCTGGGGCGCGGCGCCGGGCGACGCGTTCGTCCAGGACGGCAAGGTCGGCAGCGACGGGGCTGCCGTGCGGCTCGGGCTGCAGAAGGCCTGAGGCGCGGGCCTGCCGGGGGCTCCGCTCAGGCGCCGACCACGAGCCGGGCGGCGGCGGTGACGGCGATCGGCACCGCTGCCTGGGGCTGCACGTCGAGCAGGACGCCCTGCACGAAGAGCTGCAGCCCGTAGAGGCGCGGGTCGGCGGGCACCGGCAGGCCGAACGCCACCGGCTGCAGCGGACCGGTCCAGGGGCCGCCGAACAGGGTGAGCCCCACGGTTGCGAGATCCAGCAGGACCTCGCCGGGGGCGCCGGATCCCGCCATGCCGTAGCCGGGCACCAGCAGGCCGCACGGCTGCTGCGGGTGCGGCGCGAACGCGATGGCCAGGGCGGCCAGGGCGCCCGGGGCCTGGGTGCCCAGCGGGTTGTCGACGGCGAGCCCGACCGTGCTGCCCAGCGCCGGCCGGCCGGTGACGACGAGGCTGCCGGGCGGGTTGCCGCCGCAACCATGGCTGCTGACCGTGGCGGCGCGGTCGCCGAGCGAGCCGTCGAGGTTGAGGTTCTGCGCCATGACGTCGCCGCTGTCGACACGCGGGTCGCTCCAGGCGGCGAACAGCGTGCCCGAGGCCGACGCGGCGACGACGGTGCGGACCTTCTGGCTCGGCGCCGTGCTGACGTCCACCGGCGCGGGCCAGGTGCCGCCGGCGGCGTCGAGCCGCAGGCCCAGCAGGCGGTAGGTGTTGGGCGCCGGCAGGGCCTCGGACACCACCGCCAGCAGGCCGCCGGGAGCGGGCGCCGCCGCCGGCGCCTGGCGCTCGATGGCGCCGACCGGGATCAGCGGCAGGCCGGCGGGCCCGAAGGCGCGGTTGCCGGCGGCGTCGATCTTCTGCGCGGTGATGCCCCAGGATGTCTGCGCGGTGTTGCGTTCGTTGAAGACGGAGAGGATCTCCTGGCTGGCTGGGAGCCAGACGATGGCGGGGTCGAACCGGCTGTTGCCGTTGGTGGACAGGTCGACGCCGTTGTGGGGGAACAACTCGACGCCGTTGCCGGCGAGACGCTGCACGCGGGCGGAGAACTGCGAGCCGGTGGCGAAGTGCCAGGCGATCACGGCGCCGCCGGCCAGGTCGGCGACGATGCGCGGCTCGTGGGCGATCGGCACCGACGTCTGGTCGAACACCGGCAGGCGGGTGCCGCCGTTCCAGAGCGGCGTGCCGGCGGCGTCCCACTTCTGCGCGTGCAGGTGCTTGGTGGCGGTGATGGCCAGGGCCCGCACCCAGACGGCGATGACGCTGCCGTTGTCGCCGGCGCAGGCGCGGACGAAGGCCGGCGAGGCGCCGCTGTCGCCGGGCTGGGCGATGCCGCCGGGCGGAAAGCGCGGCTGGCCGAGGCGATCGAGCCGCTGCATCTGGATCGTGCGCGCGGTGGTGTTGGGCCAGAAGAAGACGAGGTCGCCGTCGCTGGCCTCGACGACGGTCGGGTTGCCCTCGGCGTCGGTGTTGGCGGTGAGGGCGATGCCCTGGGCGCCCCAGACCTGGGTGCCGGCAGGCGCGATGCGGTAGGCATGGACGTCGAGGTCGGGACCGCTGCGGACGTCGGTGAAGGTCAGCACGCAGTGGTCGTCGGCGTCGGCGATCATGTCCCAGCCGATCAGCGAGCTGTTCTGCGGGTTGCCGCTGACCAGCAGGCCGCCGTGCGGGAAGCGTTCGCGGCCGGCGGCGTCGAGGCGCTGGGCGCGGACCGCGTAGCCGCCGGCGGCATTGTCGAACCAGGCGATCCAGCAGCCGCCGTCGCGGGTGGCGGCGATGCGCGGCACCGCCTGGTGGCCCTGGCCGTCACCGATGGGAAGGTTGGCGGCGGCGGCGGCGGGCCATTGTGCGGCGAGGGTGGTGGCGAGAGCGAGGGCGGCGAGGGGAGTCCGGATCATGGGCGTGCGAGGGGCGGGCGCAGTCTACGGCAGGATCACGGTCACCAGCCGGTTGCTGAGCCGGGCCTGACCGGTGACGGCGCCAAACGCGTTGAACGCCTGGCTGTGGGCCACGAGACCCGCGATCTGCGGCACGTTGGGGATCTGCAGGTCGATCGCCGCCAGCGGATCGTCGCCGGTGCCGGGCACGGCGTGCTGGCCGAGGAACAGGATCAGGGTCGGGTCCAGCTCGACCACGCCGAACGGCGGCACCGGCGTGAAGCCGCTGCCGAAGCTGTAGTAGACGCCGACCACGTCGCCGGGCGCCGACGCGCAGCGCACGCGGTAGGGCTGGCCGACCCGGGCCTGGTCGAGCGCGAACAGGTGCGGCAGCGCGGTGACCGTGGCTGCGGGCCGGATCGTCGCGGTGGCGACCTGCGGCGTTCCGCAGGCCGAATAGGCGTCGATGCGGACGAAGCCGTCGCCGCCGCGGGCGGACACCGGCAGGCCTTCCAGCCAGGTGGCGCCGCCGGTGGCATCGAGCGTGCCGCTGACGCGCACGCACTGCAGGCTGCGCAGGAGGATGGCGCCGCCGCTGCCGTTGCCGCCGGTGCCGGGTCGACCGGGCCAGTAGGACCAGTCCAGCACGATGTCGCCGCCGCGGGCGGAGATGCGGCCGGTGACCTCGATGGGGCCGCCGCAGAGCAGCACGACCGCGCCGCCGCCGCCGCTCGCCGGCGGACCATACGAGCTGGCGTTACCCGAACCCGGGCCGCCGCCGCCGCTGCCGCCCTGCACGTCGAACGGCAGCGCCGTGCCGTAGGTCGGCGCGGGGTTGGTACAGGGGTTGGTGCTGCCAAGGGAGGCGTGCGAGCCGCCGCTGCCTTGGATCGCCGGGTAGAGGCAGATGCCGGCGCTGCCGCCGCCGGGGCCGAAGCCCTGCTGCAGCCAGTCGCCGCCGGCGAAGCCGCCGGGGCCGCCGCTGCGGGACTCGCGGAACTGGCCGGGCAGCCAGTGCGAGCCGTCGGCGTCGGCATCCAGCACGCCGTCGATGCGGGCCGGGCCGAGGCAGAGCAGCCTGGCGGGATTCGGGCCGCGCAGCCGCACGGTGACACCGGCGGGGATCTGGATCGCGGCGAACTGGAACACGCCGCCGTTCGGGCCGGTGTCCAGGGTCAGGTCGGCGGTCGGCGCCAGCACGCCGTCGCGGCCGTCGCCGTAGCCTTGGGCCGGCAGCAAGGTGGCCGACAGGAGCAGGAACGACGCCGCGCACGGCAACTTGGCCATGCGCGGCATCGTCCGCGGTTGCCGTGGGGCGGCAACCCCCCCGAAGGGCTCAGTAGTTGGCGCTCACCGGCCAGCCGTTGACCTCGATGGTCACCCGGTCGCCGGGCTGCACGCCGCCGGGGATCGGCACGGTGACCTGGCCCTGGCCGTTGCCATCGGTGATCAGGTAGCCGGTGGCGCGCTGGCCGCCGTTGACCAGGACGCGGACGTTGGCCCGGGCCGGGCCGGCCAGCATCTGCAGGGTGTAGTTGTTGCCGTTGAACGAGCCGTTGAACTGCACCCGCGGGGCGACCGGCGCCGGCGCGAAGTTGCCCGGCACGGCGCCGCCGACGTCGGACAGGGCGATGATGCCCAGCGGGTCGACCACCGCGGCTTGCATCATCACCGGCATGTTGTTGACGATCGGCATCGGCGCCGGGATCTGGAAGTGGCCGAGGCCCGACGGGCCGATCGGCTGCACGCCGAGCCCGAACAGCAGGAGCGGGTCGATCAGCAGCGGGTTCTGGATGCCGGGGTAGGGCAGCGGCGGGCCGAGCAGCAGCGAGCCGGCGCCGAAGGCGAAGGAGCCGGGGGGCGCGGTGACGGTGCAGGTGTACATCGCGACGTTGCCCTGCGGGTCCTGGCTGACGCCGGCGGTCAGGTCCTGGGTGTGCGCGGGGGCGGCGAGCGCCGCACAGGCGGCGACGAACAGCGAGGTGGCGAAGCGGGGATTCATGGCGTTCTCCTTGGTTGGTGACGGTCGTGTCACCAGGGAGAGCGCCCCGGGCCGCGGCGATGTGACCGGAAAACCGGCTCTACCGCACGACGATCCAGACGTTGCCGTCGGCGGCCTGCACGCCGTTGGCGCACTGGTTGCTGTGGATGCAGCCCGACGCCACGCCCAGCAGGCCGGCGCCGGCCGGCGGCGCCTGCGACGGGCCGATGTAGGGCGACGGCTTGCACATCAGGATCTGGCCGGTGTGGTTGACGAACCAGGCGGCGTCGCTCGAGCCCGAACTGCGCACAGGCCAGGCGACGCAGCTCCAGAAGTTCTCGCTCATGTTGGCGTCGGCCTTGGCCAGCGAGCCATTGGCGGTGTCCACGCCCAGCCCGGCGGCGTCGGCGAAGAACAGGGCGAAGTGGTAGCCGTGGGACTGCACGCGGCCGTTGGCGTCGACCTGGCCCAGGCTCGGCGACAGCAGCGCCGGCGACAGCGGGATCGACGAGCCGCGCGGCGCCAGCGTGCCGGCCATCTCCGCCAGCGACATGGCCTCGCCGACGCCGTCGCCGTCGGTGTCGACCAGGCCGTGGGCCATGGCCTGGGACTGCGCCGTGGTGATGGCGCGCAGGGCGCCGAGCACCGCGGGTTCGGCGGCGTTGTTGCGCGCCGACAGCAGGTTCGGCACGGCAATGGTGGCCAGCACCGCGATGACCGCCACGACGATGATCAGCTCGATGAGCGTGAAGCCACGTTCGCGGGCGGGTGACCTGGGCTGGAACATGTGGCGTTCATCGGCAGTTTCGCGGCCCCGGCCCGCCCGGCGGCCGGGAACGGCCGCTGCGGCCGGCCGATCCCGTTCAGGGCGTGCGGTCGCCTTCGGCGATGCGGCCGGCGAAGCGGTGGTAGAGCCAGCCCGCGCCCATCAGGGCTAGCCCGATGCCGAGGAACGACAGCACCCGCATCGGGGTGGGCAGCTCGGCGAGATCGAACAGCATCACCTTCACCAGGGTCGCACCGAACAGCAGCAGGGCCAGCCAGCGCACCGGCGACAGGCGCGCCAGCACGCCGGCGATCAGCGAGCCGGTGGCCCACACGGTCCAGACCAGCGACAGCGTCACGTGGCCGGCGCGATCGCCCCAGCCGTGCCGTTCGGCCGCCTGCACCGCCCAGCGCCAGCCCTCGCCGCTGCACAGCGCCAGCAGCCCGAGCCAGCAGGCGATCCAACGCATGGCGTTGCCGAGGCGCTCCGGGCCCTGCAGGCCCTGGCGGCGTTCGCCGAGCAGCGACAGCAGCAGCAGCAGCGGGCCCAGGAAGAGCAGCAGGAACGGCCCGTTCAGGTAGAGCGTCGTGTGGGGCTGCTGCAGCAGCGGGATGCCGGCGGTGGCGGCGCCGAGCCCGATGGTGCCGCACAGGTCGAGCCCCACGCGCTGCGGGCCGGGGAGGTCCGGACGGAGCCGGCGCATGCCGAGCCAGAGGGCGGCGGCGGCCAGCGCGGCGGCGGCGGCGGGCGCCACAACCGGCACAGGCCAGCCGAGCCGGACGATGATGGCCAGCAGGAACGCCGCCAGCAGCGGCAGCAGGAGCGGCGGCAACGCCGCGGCCCAGCCAGCCCGCGGCCAGCGGTCGGCGCTGCGGAAGCGCGGCGGCCAGGCCAGCAGGAAGGCCACGATCAGCAGTTCGAAGCGGCCGTGCGCCTCGTCGAGAGCGCGGCCGATCTCGCACAACGGCACCAGGTGGGCCGCACCCAGAGCCAGGACGCCCGCGACGGCCAGCGCGCTGCCGGGCCGCAGGCCCTGCCGGGTGGCCAGGGCGGCGGTGCGCACGGGTGCCAGCGCCACCAGGGCGAGGCCCAGGTACTGCCAGAACCGCGGCCAGGACTCGCTGCGGGGATCGGTGCCGATCAGGAGCATGGGCACGAGCGTCAGCACCGCGCCCGCGGCGGCGATGCCGGCGATGACGCGCAGGGCTTCTTCGCGGGCCCGGATCGCCAGCACGGCGACCGCGCCGAGCGGCAGGCCCCAGGCGAGCGCGTTGCCGAAATCAGGGTCCGGGTGCGGCCAGTCGGCGGGCAGGAACCAGGCGAGCAGTTCGCGGGCGGTGAGCGGCACCAGCAGGGCCGCGCCGACTGCCGCCAGCGCGATCGCGGCCCTGGGCCCGATCTGGGCCATGGCCAGCAGCGCGAGCACCACGGTCAGGTCGACCCAGTCGGCGCCGCTGGTGAACGGCAGCACCGGGAGGACGTCGGCGGCGGGCCGGCTCGCGCGTTCCAGTTCGGGCAGCAGCGCGATGACCGTGCGGGCGGTGGCCCACAGCGCGGCGGCGGTGCCGACGGCGGTCACCGCCGTCGCCGGCAGGCGGCGGCCCAGCAGGCCCAGCAGCACGCCGAGCACGGCGAGGCCGAGGGTGAGGCCGCGTTCGGCGAGCGGGAAGCACAGGGCCAGGGCCAGCAGCCCGGCTGCGGGCAGCCAGAGCCCTTCACGGCCCTGGGCGTCGTCCGGCACGCGCCGCCAGTGCAGGACGCCGACCGCGGCGAAGGCCAGTGCTGCGACCAGGGCGCAGCCGAGCGGCAGGCCGTTGCCGGTGTCGGCGCGGAGGGTCCACCACAGGACCCAGGTGCCCATCGCCGCGGCGGCGCCGCCGGCGAGGTCCACCGGCGACAGGGTCGCGCGGCGCAACGTTCCCTGCAGGGGGCCGGCGCCGAGCAGCGCCAGCAGGAGCAGGCCGGTCTGCACCGCCAGCGCGGTGGCGTGCTGGTCGGCCGGGCCGTGCACGGCATAGACGGTCACCAGCAGGCCGCTGCCGGCGGTGGCGATGGCGCCCAGCGGGCTCCAGGCATGACGCCAGCGCAGCCACAGCGCCGCCACCGAGAGCAGCCCGGCGTAGCCGAGCAGGGCGCCCGGCGGCCGCCCTTCGCCGCCCAGCAGGATCGGCGTCAGGTAGCCGCCGCACAGGCCGAGCACCGCCGGCGGCAGCGCCACCAGGCGGTGGGCGAAGGTGAGCGTCGCCGCGGTCACCGCCAGCATGGCGCCGAACGCCGTCTCGTAGGCGAGCAGGTCGTAGAGGCCGTAGGCCGCCCAGCTCACCAGGTACAGGAGGCCCGACCCGGCGGCGAACACGCCGTGGGCCAGGGCGGGGTAGCGCGTGCGCCAGTGCCAGGCGAGCCCCCACATCGCCAGCCCGACGGCGGCGCCGCCCAGCACGCGCGGCAGCGGACCGAGCCAGCCCTGGTCGAAGGAGTACTTGAGCAGGAAGGCAATGCCGACGAACACCGCGAACGCGCCGACGCGCACCAGCCAGCGGGTGCCGATGGCCTGTTCCAGGCTCTCGGTGGCGGCGCGGGCGGGGCGCGGGACGGGAGTCACCTCGGCGGGCAGCGGCGGCGGCGCGGCGGTCGCCCGCGCCGGCAGGGGTGGCGGGGTTGCCGGCGTGGCTGCCGGCATCGACACCGATGCCGGTGTCGCGGCAACCGGAGTGTGTGGAGACGCCGATGCCGACGTCGACGATGGGCTCGGGCCGCGCATGGGCGGAGGGACCTCGCCGCCCGTCGCCGAGCGCGGCGAGGGCTCGGGTTCGGCCCGGGCCGCGTGCTGTAGCCGGCGCAGGCTCCGTTCCAGATCCTCGAACCGGCGCTGCAGCCCGGCCAGCTTCACCAGCGCGACGATCGCCAGCAGGGGCCCGAGCCCGAGCAGGGCGAGGACGAGACCGATCCAGAAGCACTCGTCCATGGCGCCGGAAGGGCCGGGGGCCGCCTACTGCCGGGCCTGGGGGCGTTCCTCGGCGAGGAACTGCGGGATCTTCTGCCGCAGGTTTTCGGCGCGGTCGAGCGGGTTCGGGTGCGTGCTGAGGAAGGTCGGGCCGGCGTCGCCGAGCTGCGCCATCCGTTCCCAGAGCTTCGGCGCCTCCCACGGGTCGTAGCCGGCCCGGATCGCGTAGCGGATGCCGATCTCGTCGGCCTCGGTCTCGTGGCCGCGGCTGTAGGGCAGCATCACGCCGATCTGCGCGCCCATGCCCAGCGCGCCGACCACCAGTTCCTGGGTGGAGGCGTCCATCTCGCTGAGGGACAGCCCTGCCTGGGCCAGGCCGAGCACGGCGTTGGCGATGGTGCCCTGGCTCATCCGCGAGTTGCCGTGCTGCTCGGTGGCGTGGGCCACCTCGTGGCCGAGCACGGCGGCCAGCCCGTCCTCGTTCTGGGTGATCGGCAGGATGCCGGAGTAGACGGCGACCTTGCCGCCGGGCAGGCAGAACGCGTTGGGCACCTCGGGCGCGTCGAGCAGCTTGAACTCCCACTGGTAGTCCTTGCCCGATGCCTCGGCGATGCGGCGGCCGACCCGTTCGACCATCTGCGCCTCGGGCGTGCCGGTGATGACCCGGTGCTTGCCGGTCTCCTCGACGTAGGCCTCGGCGCCGAGCTGGTTCATGTAGTCCTCGGAGAACAGCTTGAGGTTCTGGCAGGCGGCGGTCGGCAGCGCGAGGAGCAGCAGGGCCAGCAGGCGGCGGCGGAGGGTCGAGGCCATGTCGTCGATGCTACCTGGGGTCGCGGGCCAGACCAAACCGCGGGCGGACGACGGCTTTCTGCGGCCGCGGCGAAACCCGCGTGCGCCGAAGGGCTACCAAGCACTTGTCATGCGTGCCCCGTGTGACATCCACCCAGCGACATCCTGTCACGCATCCCCGACAACAGCCACGAGGAGTCAGCCATGATCCGCTTCGAAGAGGCCCGGCCCCGCAGTCTCGGTGACCTGCTGGAGCAGCGCGCGGCGCTGCGGCGGCAGGAGACGATGGTGGCGGGGGCGGCCGTCGAGGTCGCCCACGAACTGCGCGCCTGGCGCCGCCACGAACTGGCGGAGGAGGCCGCGGGCCGGACGGTGCCGGCGGAGCTGCGGCGGCTCTGGCAGGACCTGGCCTCGCGGCAGACCGAGCTGCGGCTGGACCTGCTGCAGCTCCGCCACGCCCTGGTGGTCGCCGGTCGTGAGCTGGCGGCGGCGCTGGGCCGGATCGGCCCCCGCCGGGCCGGGTAGCCCCGGTCGCGCCCCGCGCTTGCCCGGCGCCGGCCATTGGCCGATGCTTTGCGGATGAGCAACGAGTTGGTGATCGTCGGCGGCGCCCGCACCGCCATGGCCGAGTATTCCGGCACGCCGGGCTTCGGCCGCTTCAAGGACCTGTCCGCCATCGAACTGGGCAGCATCGCGGCGAAGGCGGCGATGGAACGGTCGGGGGTCAAGCCGGACCAGGTCGACCAGGTCTTCATGGGCAACGCCCTGCAGACCAGCAACGACGCGATCTACGGCGCCCGCCACGTCGGCCTGAAGGCCGGCGTGCCGATCGACCGGCCGGCGCTGACGGTCAACCGGCTGTGCGGCTCGGGCATCCAGTCGGTGGTGTCGGCCTGCCACGCGTTGTTGTGCGGCGAGGCGCGGCTGGCACTCGCCGGCGGCATGGAGAACATGAGCCAGGCGCCGTTCGTCGTGCACGGCATCCGTGAGGGCGTCCGGTTCGGCACCCATCCGAAGCTGGAGGATCTGCTGTTCGCGGCGCTGCACGACCCGTTCTGCAACTTCTTCATGGCGCAGACCGCGGAGAACGTGGCGAAGCAGTGCGGCATCCCGCGGCAGGCGCAGGACGAGTATGCGCTGCGCAGCCACCAGCTCGGTGCCGCCGCCGTCAAGGCCGGCAAGTTCCAGGCGGAGATCGTGCCGGTGAAGCTGCAGGTCGGGAAGAAGGAGGTGGTGGTCGACCAGGACGACCACATCAAGCCGGAGACGACCCTGGAGGCGCTGTCCGGCCTGCGGGCGGCGTTCGGCAAGGACGGCACGGTCACCGCCGGCAACGCGTCGGGCATCGTCGACGGCGCCGCCTGCCTCGTGGTCACCACCGCCCAGCACGCCGACGTGCTGGGGCTGCAGCCGAAGGCGCGGATCCGCTCCTGGGGGCTCGCCGGCGTGCCGCCGGAGGTGATGGGGCTCGGCCCGGTGCCGGCGATCCAGCGGGCCTGCGACAAGGCCGGCCTGAAGGTCGCCGACCTCGACCTGATCGAGATCAACGAGGCGTTCTCCGCCCAGTACCTGGGCTGCGAGAAGGAGCTGAAGCTGGACCGCGACAAGTGCAACGTCAACGGCGGCGCGATCGCGCTGGGGCACCCGCTCGGCGCCACCGGCACCCGGCTCTTGCTGACCCTGGTGCGCGAGATGGAGCAGTCCGGCAAGGCGCTGGGCTGCGCCTCGGCCTGCATCGGCGGCGGCCAGGGCATCGCGATGATCCTGGAGCGGGCCTAGGAGGCGCGATGGCGATCCGCAAGGAAGTCGAGATCACCGGCCGCGTCCTCTACCTGACCGAGGACCAGGACCTGCTCAAGCGGCAACTGCACGGCCACGAGGACCTGCCGTCGGCGCACGGCCACAAGCTGGTCGACAACATCTCCACCGACGAGCTGACGCCGGGGTGGGTCTGCTACTACTACGACGACACGCTGGCCCGCTACTGCCTGGTCGGGCTGCGCGGCGGCAACGTCAAGCGCGACGCGATCAAGGACGGCGGCTTCGGCGTGATCGTCAGCGGCGTCTCCAAGGGCTGCGGCAGCAGCCGCGAGACGGCGCCGTTCAGCGAGCTGCGCGCCGGCGTGCAGCTGGTGATCGCCAAGAACATCGAGAAGATCTACGGCCAGAACTGCCAGAACATCGGGCTGCTGACCTCGACCGACTTCTCGCTGATCCCGCGGATCGAGCGCGGCGAGGCCATCCCGATCGAGGAGTTCACCCGCGGCCTGGATCCGATCGGCGCCGAGGTGGTCCGGCACGGCGGCCTGTTCGCCTACAACAAGGCGAGGCTGGCTGGCGAGACCGTGCCGCCGGCGGTCACCACCGGGCCCCGGCCGATGACGCTCTGCGAGAAGATCATCGCCAGGTCGGCGATCGCCGACGCCCGCAGTGGCCGCACCGGCATCCCGGCGGTCAAGCCCGGCGACGCCCTGTTCGTCCGCACCGACGTGCGCTTCTCCCACGAGTACGTGACGCCGATGGCGGAGGCGCTGTTCGTGCTGGGGCTCGGCGAGGACGCCCGCATCACCGACCCGGCCTCGGTGTTCGCCTTCCGCGACCACCTCACCTTCCTCGACCGGGTGATGCCGAAGGCCCACGTCGACATGGGCCTGAAGGAGCAGGCGGCGAGCCTGGCCACGGTGCAGCAGGACTTCGCCCGCCGCCAGGGCATCCGCCTGTATGGCGAGGTCGAGCGCGACGGCGCGCCGGCCGGCAGCGAGGGCATCTGCCACAACATCGTGATCGAGGACCTGGCGGAGCCCGGTCAGCTGGTGATCGGCACCGACAGCCACACCTGCATGGCCGGCGCGCTCGGCTGCTTCGCGTTCGGCGTCGGCTCCACCGACATGGCCAACTCCTGGTTCACCAAGGACGTGCGCGTGCGGGTCCCGGAGTCGGTGCGGGTCGAACTGCGCGGCAGCATGCCGGAAGGCGTCTGCGCCAAGGACCTGATGCTGCACCTGCTGAGCGACGGGTTCTTCAAGAGCGGCGCCGGCATCGGCAAGGTCCTCGAGTTCGGCGGGCCCGGCATCACCGCCATGGGCCTGGACGAGCGGGCGACCCTGACCAACATGGCGGTGGAGGCCGGCGGCTTCACCGGCATCTTCGAGGCCGACCAGGTGGTGATCGACTACCTGGTCGAGCAGCGCGGCGCCGACCGGGCCCGGTTGCAGGCGCAGGTGGTGCGGGCCGACCCCGGCGCCACCTACTGCAAGACGTTCGCCATCGACCTCGGCATGCTGGTGCCGACGGTGGCCACGCCGGGCGATCCGCGCAACGGCGTGCCGCTGGCCGAGCTGCGCGCCGACCGCGGCGAGGTGAAGATCGACCTCTGCTACGGCGGCTCCTGCACCGGCGGCAAGAAGGCGGACATGGACATGTACGCGGCGGTGGTGCGCAAGGCCCGTGAGCAGGGTCGCAGCATCGCGCCGGGCGTGAAGCTCTACATCCAGTTCGGCAGCCAGCGGATCCGCGACTACGCCGAGACCATGGGCTACGTGCCGCTGTTCCGCGAGGCCGGCGTCGAGCTGATCGATCCGAGCTGCGGCGCCTGCATCAAGGCCGGCCCGGGCGTGAGCGAGCGCCCCGATCAGGTGACCGTGTCGGCGATCAACCGCAACTTCCCCGGGCGCTCCGGGCCCGGTGACGTGTACCTGGCCAGCCCGCTGGTCGTCGCGGCGTCCGCCTTCCTCGGCTACGTCGGCGGCCCGGACGAACTGTAGCCGGCGCGCCGCAGGGCGATGCCGGCGAGCGACAGGGCGCCCAGGGCGGCGAGGTGGAACGCGGTCGTGAAGCGACCGGTGACGCCGCCGACGGCGGCAGCACCGCGCCACCATTCCCAAAGCAGCACCACGGCGAGGCAGGCGCCCAGCATGGCGACGCCGGGCCGGACCGCCTCGCGCGCCGTGGCCGAACGGCCCTCGATCAGCATCAGCACGGCGATGAGGGCCGCGCACAGGCTCGCGGTGGTGCCCGCCACCGTGTCGATGCCGCGCGGGCCCACCGCCGTGCCCCACAGCCGCGGGAACGCGACCTCGGTCCAGGGCGCGAAGGCGCAGGCGATGACCACGCCGCAGCAGCCCAGCAGGGCGCCCCGGCCCCGGGGCCGGGGCGGTGGGTCGATCGGCGGGCGCGGCGGGTGGAAGGCCAGCATCCTGGTGTCTCGTTGCGGGATTCTCCGGCCTCGCCGGGCGCCGCCGCTCCGCCGCGATGGGCCAAGGCTGGTGGAGGCAACCGGCGGTGTCAATGGCCGCCGGCGGGCGGGGTCGCCCCGGTCCGGCCGGCCGCGGATCTTAACAGCCGATGGCAGGCCGGGATGAGGGAAAGTCGCGGGTTCAGCCGCCTCCGGATTGCGGTCGAAAAGGCGCGCGGAGGAGGACAGCTTGGGGAACCGCACCATCATCGTCTCGGGCCTGCTCATGGCGGCCGTCCTGCCGGCCCAGGGGCCGGCGCCGCTGCCTCTCACCTTCGGCGCCTACTCGTTCAAGAAGCCGACGGAGGTCTACAAGGAGTTCGAGCCGGTCATCGTCGACCTGCAGGCGCGCCTGGGCCTGGCGCTGGGCCGGCCGGTGCAGATCGAGATCCGGCTGAGCAAGACCTACGAGGAGTGTCTCAACCGGTTCGTCGCCGGCGAGATCGATTTCGTCCGCTTCGGTCCGGCCAGCTACGTCGTCGCTCGGCAGCAGAGCCCGCGCATCCAGCTGCTGGCGATCGAGCACGAGGCCGGCCAGAAGATCTGCAAGGGCGTGATCGCGGTACGCGCCGGCAGCGAGATCTCCAGCCTGGCGCAGCTGAAGGGGCGCCGGTTCGCCTTCGGCGACGAGATGTCGACGATCGGCCGCTACCTGTCGCAGGCGCGGCTGGCCGAGGCGGGCATCGTGGCCAGGGACCTGTCGGGCCACGCCTACCTCGAGCGGCACGACAAGGTGTTCAAGGCCGTCGAGATCGGCGACTACGACGCCGGCGCCATGCACATCGCCACCTTCCGCGACCTCAACAAGGACGGTCAGCTGCGGGTGATCGACACCTTCGACAACGTCGGCAAGCCGTGGATCGCCCGCGCCGGCCTCGATGAGCCCGTGGTCGCGGCCCTGCGCTCGGTGCTGGCGGCGACCGCCGACCCGGCGGCCCTCAAGGCCCTGAAGGCCGACGGCCTGCTGGCCAGCGTCGACTCGGACTTCGACTTCGTGCGCAAGGGCATGCAGGCGGCCGAGCGGTTCCTGCCCACGCCCTCGCCGGCCGTGCCGCCGCCGGCGCCGCACAAGGACTAGCGGAAGTCATGGATCCACGCGTCGCGATGATCGGCCGCCTCGGCTCCCTGGTGCGGGGCAAGGTGGCCGTGCGTCTGGCGCTGCTGCTGTTCGCGGTATCGATGGCGACCGGCGCGTGGGTGAGCTGGACCTCGTACCTGGCGGAGGAACGCCTCGCCCGGCAGCAGGCCGATTCCTGGTCGCGGTCGCTGGTGGAGGCGGCGGCGCTGGCCTGTCCCGACCTGATCCTCACCGAAGACACCCCCGGGCTGCAGGCCTACTGCGAGGACCTGGTGTCGCGCCCGTCGGTCGCCTACGCCCGCGTGGTCCGCGACCGCGACGGCAACCAGCTGGCGGTGCGATGGTCGCCGGAGTGGGCCGACGACGAGGTGGTCGAGTTCGAGGCCGCCATCCGCGTCGAGCGCGGCGGCGAGCGGATCGGCACCTTCATCCTCGGCGTCAGCTCCGAGGTCTGGCGCCGCGAGCTGCGCCGGCACGGGCTGGTGCTCCTGCTCAGCGTGTCGGCGGCCCACGTCTTCGAGGTCCTGCTGCTGGTCTGGCTGGTCCGGCGCATGGTCGGCCTGCCCCTGGCCCGCCTGGATCGGGCGGCGCGCCGGCTCGGCGCCGGCGACCTCAACCGGCCGTTGCACCTGCCGAGCCGCGACGAACTCGGCCGCCTGGCCTCGACGCTGGACGAGATGCGGCAGAACCTGCTGCGCTCGCACGAGTCGCTGTCCGAGCAGAACCGCCAGCTCCGCGACCTGGACCGGCTGAAGACCGAGTTCCTGGCCAACATGAGCCATGAGATCCGGACGCCGATCCACGCGATCATGTGCAGTGCCGAACTGCTGCGCGACGGCCGCGTGGCGCCGGCGGAGATGGCCGGCTACCTGACCGTGATGCACCGCAGCAGCGCCAGCCTGCTGGACGTGGTGTCGCAGGTGCTGGACTTCGCCAAGCTGGAGAGCGGCAACCTGCTGCTGGACCAGCGGGTCTGCGCGCCGGGGGCCCTGCTGGAGGAACTGGCCCAGGAGCACCGGCGGCGCGCCGAGGCGAAGGGGCTCACCCTCGACCTGCGGCTCGCCGCCGACCTGCCGCCCTGGATCGAGACCGATCCGGCCCGGCTGCGGCAGGTGGTGGCCGGCATCCTCGACAACGCGGTGAAGTTCACCGTCCAGGGCGGCGTGGTGCTGACCGCCAGTGTGCGGCAGGCCGCCCCCGAGCCGCAGCTGGTCATCGAGATCCAGGACACCGGGCCCGGCGTGCCCGACGAGTTCCGCGCGCGGATCTTCGCGCCGTTCAGCCAGGCGGACGGCTCGCTGGCCCGTCGGCAGGGTGGCACGGGCCTGGGGCTCGCGCTCGGCAAGCGACTCTGCCAGCTCCTCGGCGGCGACCTGAGCCTGATGAGCGGGCCGGATGCCGGCACGACCGTGACGATCACGGTGGGGGCGCGGCCGGCGCCGCCGCCGGTGGCCGAGCCGGCCGCCGCGCCGACGCCGGCGGCGCCGGCCCGGCAGGCCCGCGTGCTGGTGGTGGACGACGCGCCGGACGGCCGGCGGCTGGTGGCGATGATCCTGCGCAAGGCGGGCCTGGAGGTGAGCGAGGCCGAGGACGGCGAGGTCGCCTGCCAGCGGGTGATGGACGCCGGCCGCGACGCGCGGCCGTTCGATCTGGTGCTGATGGACGTGCAGATGCCGGTGCTGAACGGCCTCGAGGCCACCCGCCGGCTGCGCGCCGACGGCGTCCAGGTGCCGATCGTCGCGCTGACCGCGCACGCCATGGAGCAGGACCGCCAGCGCTGCCTGGAGGCGGGTTGCGACGGCTACGCCACCAAGCCGATCCGCAAGAACGACCTGCTGGCCCTGGTGCAGCAGCACGTCGGCCCGGCGATCGCCGCCGGTTCCTGACCGCGATCGTGCCCTGGCAAGGGTCCCAGGGCCGCGTTCCCGCTCCGGGACCGCCGCTGCAGTCGAGCCCGGAACCGGCCGAAGGGTCCTGCATGAGCGAGCCGAGCGACTGGGACCCGTTGCCGACGCCCCAGGTCGAGGCCTGGATCGACGGCGGCATGCAGGGGCTTGGGCCGAAGCCGCCGGTGTCGGCCCAAGCCCCGCGACCGGAGCCGGCGGCGGATCCGGCGGCGGCCGCGGTCGCCCTGGCCGCGCTGCAACGGCGGCTGCGGGCCGCCGAGCCCCGCGACCCGGTGCGCGTGGCGCTGGAGCGCGCCGCCGAACGCGCGGATCTCCGCGGCCATCGCGGCGCGGCTGCCACCGCCGACGCCGAGGTCCTGGTGCGGGTGCCGCCGCCGGTGGCGACGCCCGAGTACAGCGAAGGGCGCGACGGCCGCGAGGACGAGGCGTGGTTTCGCGACCTGCCGGCCGCCGAGCAGGAACGGCTGCGGCAGGCGTGGCGGCAGCAGGCCGACAGCGTGCGGCTGCGGCCGCGCATCACGCGCCGGATGCTGCTGGCGGGTGCCGGCCAGGGCGCCTTCGTGTTCGGCATCGCCAGCCTGCTGCAGCTGCCCCTGCTCGGCTTCGGCGTCGTGCCGGTGATGCTCTCCGCCGGCTGCGTCGCCGGCGCCTTGATGCAGCTCACCCAGCGCGGCCGGTTCCAGTGCAGCCTGGTCGGCGGGCTGGTCTACCTGTTCGCGATCGTCGTGCCGATGCAGGTGGTCGGCGGCGGTCTGGAGTCGATGGTCGCGCAGATCCTGCCGATCCTGTACGGCCTGGCCATCGTCACCTGGGCCAGCGGCCTGATCGGGATGGACCGCGAGATCCGCCAGGCCGGCGGCTTCCGCGACTCAGCGTGACGCGTCGAGGGCCAGCGTCACCTCCTGGCGCTGGCCCGCCAGCAGCAGCGCCGAACACTGCCCCAGCAGCCGTTCGCCGCGCCAGGCCTCCAGGCGCCAGGCGCCGGCGGGCAGCGGTTCCGCGACCTCGCTGGTTGGTGGCAGCAGGCCGTCGGCGACGGTGGTGGCCTGCCGTTCGCCGCCGCGCCAGACCAGGCTGCGCCGGGCGCCATCGGGGCCGAAGGCGCGCAGCTCGATGCCCCGCACGTCCTGGGTGGCGGGCAGCGCCGTGCCGCCGGGATCGGTGAGGCGCAGCCGCACGCAGGTGCCGGGCACGAACGCGGCGTCGATCGGGATGTGGTTGCTGCCGGTCACCTCGAAGCGGCGGCGGATGGCCAGCAGCGGCCGTTGCCCGCCGTCCTGGTCCACCGCCATCGCCCGCACCTCGTAGCGGCCGGGCTCCAGGTCCGGCAGGCGGTACGCACCGTCGTCGCTGCCGGCGCGCCGCGACCAGAGCGGCGAACCATCGACGGGCGCGTCGGGGGCCGCGTCGGCGGTGAGGCGCCACACGTCGACCCGCAGCTGCGGAACCGGTGCGCCGTGTTCGTCGCGGGCGGTGATCGTCACGCCCGTCTGCGCGCCATGCGCCGCCAGGGTGACCTCGAGCAGAGCCGTCACTCCGGGGGTCACCTGCACCGGGCGCCGCTCGGGTTGGAAGCCAAAGGCCTCGAGCAGCACTTCGCCGGTGGCGCCTTCCCGCACCGACAACGCGATGTCGGCGCCGGGCTCGGCGACACCCGTGCGCCTCGCGCCGTCGAGCCACAGCGTCCAGCGCAGGCCCGGCACCGGCGCCCCGTCGGCCTGGGCCCGGACCCGCACGACGAGGTTGGCCGGTGCGGCCGCGGGCGCGGCCGGCGCCGCGGACTCGCCGGCGCCGCCGGCGGGCGACGGCGAAGGGTTGTTTTGTGCGCCAGCCGGTCCCGGAACCTGGACGCGCTGGCCCGGTGCCGGGATCGAAGGCGCCGGGGCCGCGGGCCCTGGGCCCGAGGGCGGTGCCGACGGCGCGGGACTGCCGTCGCCGCCGCCCAGGGCCAGCGCCATCCACGCGCCGGTGCCGCCGAGGATCAGGGCCACGACGGCGATGCCATGGGCTCGTGCCATGCCCGGCATGTTGGGCGCCCCGCGACCTCCTCGCAACCCTGCCGCAACCCTGGTCCCGCCGGGGTTTCGGCTTGGTCACCCGCCGGAGGAGGGCCATACTGCTCCGCCCTTTTCCGCGCAGCACCGCTCCGGCGGCCCCAGCACCCGAGATGAGCAAGGTCTACGACATCGGCGTTCTCCCTGGCGACGGCATCGGCGAAGAGGTCGTCAACGAGGCCCTCAAGGTCCTCGACGCCGCCCAGGACGTGTATGGCTTCGCCACCCGACGCGAGGCGATGCCCTATGGCGCCGAGCACTTCCTGAAGACCGGCGAGACGATGCCGGAGGTCGCCTTCGACCGGATCCGGCAGATGCACGCCGTGCTGTTCGGCGCGATCGGCGACCCGCGCATCGAGGTCGGCAAGCTCGAGTTCGCCATCATCGCCGGCATGCGGCACAAGCTCGACCTCTACGTCAACCTGCGACCGGTCAAGCTCTACCACGAGTCGCTCTGCCCGTTGAAGGGCAAGACCGTCGAGCAGATCGACATGGTCTTCTGCCGCGAGAACACCGAGGACGCCTACGCCGGCGTCTACGGCTACACCAAGAAGGGCACCGAACACGAGATCGCCCTGCAGGAGATGATCTTCACCCGGCGCTGCACCGAGCGGATCATCCGCTACGCCTTCGAGCTGGCGCGGAAGCGCGGGCCGAAGCCGGGCGCCGACAAGCCGCAGGTGACGATGATCGACAAGGCCAACGCGGTGCGGGCCCAGGACCTGTGGACCCGCACGTTCGCCGAGGTCGCCCGCGAGTATCCCGACGTCAAGACCGACCACGCCTACATCGACGCGGCGTGCATGTGGATGATCAAGAACCCGGAGTGGTTCGACGTCGGCGTGACCACCAACCTGTTCGGCGACATCATCACCGACCTCGGCGCGATGCTGATCGGCGGCATGGGCATCGCCTCGTCGGGCAACATCCACCCGGGCAAGGTGTCGATGTTCGAGGCGATCCACGGCTCGGCGCCGAAGTACAAGGGCCTCGACAAGGCCAACCCGCTGGCGACGATCATGGCGCTGTCGCTGCTGCTGCAGCACATCGGCGAGGTGGAGGCCGGCCACGAGGTGGAGGCGACGGTGGCCGAGCTGATCCGCAGCCAGCGCATCCGCAGCCTGCAGGCCGGCGTGCACCGCTGCTCCGAGCTGGGTTCGATGGTGCGCGACCACCTGCTGGAACGGGCCCGCTCCCGCCGCTAGGGCGGCGTCCCTCGCACGGTGGGCCGGATCGGCGGTGGAACCGCCGGGCGGTTTCCCTACCCTGGGTCCGCCGCGTGGTCCCGCGCGGCCCTCTCCCATGCCGATCCCGTCGAACACGTGGGCCGGCCGCGCCCGGGCGCTGGCCGCCGTCCTCTCCCTGCTCTTCGTCGCCGCCCTGCTCCCCGGGCAGGCGCCGACCGTGGCGCTGGCGCCGCCGGCCCTGCTGCACCGGTTCGACGTCACCGCCGGCACGCTGCAGGGGCTGACGCTGCCGGCGGCGCCGCTGACGCCGTTCACCGTCGCGGTGCAACTCGGCGCGGCGGTGCGGCAGCTCGAGCTGCATCCGCACGACGTGCGGGCGCCGCACTGCCGGCTGCTGGAGGCCACCGGCCAGGGCATCCGCGAGCTGCCGCTGCCGCCGTCGGTGACGTTCCGCGGCACGGTCGCCGGCGAGATCGACAGCCGGGTGGCGGCCACGGTGGTCGGCGGCCAGCTCACCGCCCTGGTGGAATGGCCGGCGCAGGCCGGCACCTGGGCGATCCAGCCGGCCAGCAGCGTCGATCCGCGCCTGCCGCCGGCCCTGCACGTCGTCTACCACAGCAGCGACAACCGCAACCTGCCCTTCCGTTGCGGCACCACAGCGCCGCCGGTGGCGGCGCCGGCCACGCCGTCCATCGAACTGGACATGCAGGCGCAGATCGCCTGCGAGGCCGACTACCCGTTCTTCCAGATCAACGGCTCGGTGACGGCGACGCAGAACGACATCACCGGGGTGATCAACGCCATGGACGTGATCTACCGCGGCACCGTGCAGATCCGCTACCAGATCACCACGATCCTGGTGCGCAGCACGGGCGATCCCTACACGACCACCAACAGCAGTGCCCTGCTGGGTCAGTTCGCCAACCTGTGGAACGCGACCCAGGGCGCCGTGCAGCGGGATCTCGCCCACCTGTTCACCGGTCGCAACGTCGACGGTGCGGTGATCGGCGTGGCCTATCTGGGCACGGTGTGCAGCCTCGGCAACGCCTACGGGCTGTCGCAGTCGCGCTTCACCACCAACATGACGCGCCGCGTCGGGCTCACCAGCCACGAGGTCGGCCACAACTGGAACGCCAGCCACTGCGACGGCGCGCCGGACTGCGCCATCATGTGCGCCACGCTGGGCAACTGTGCGGGCGGCCTCACCACGTTCGGGGTGACCGAGCGCAACCAGATCACGGCCTTCAAGAACACCCGCACCTGCCTGACGCCGGTGACCACGTCGCCGGTGATCACCGGGCTGTCACAGGTGAGCGTGCCGGCGTTCCAGCCGCCGCCGATCACCATCCACGGCACCGGCTTCACCGGCGTCACGCAGGTGAGCGTGAACCACGTGGCGCTGCCGTTCGGCCAGTTCACCGTGCTGGGCGACACGCAGATCCGCTTCACGCCGCCGGCGCCGGCCAGCCTGTCGTTCGTGCCGGTCACGGTGACCAACACGGCGGGCACCAGCAATCCGTGGGTGCTGCTCTACACGGCCGCCTCGCCGCCGGGCCTCGCCGCGCCGGTGGCGGCCATCGGCGGCCAGCCGATCACCTGGTCCTGCGGCGGCCTGTCCAACCACCTGTGGTTCCTGATGGTGAGCCTGAACAGCCAGACCGCGCCGTTCCAGGGCTGGCCGCTGCTGCAGAACTCGTCGGTGCTGTACCTCGGCACGCTGGATGGCGCCGGTCTCGGCAGCCACACGCTGACGGTGCCACCGGGCATCCTGTCGGGCATCACCGTGCATGCGCAGATGCTCGACGTCGACGGCACGGCGCTGACCCTCACCGGCTCGTCGCCGGTCCGCAGCACCTACGTCTGGCTCTGACCCGCCACGCCGGTTCACACCGGCGGCGGGTCGGTGATCGTGCGCCACGGGCGGCGGGGGCCGGGTTCGGCGACCTCGCAGGCGTGGCTGCCGGGGCGCGGGCGCCGGGCCATGCCGGCCCCCAGCTTGGGGGGCTCGGGCAACTCCGGTTCCGCCGGGTCGATCGCGTCGTGGATGATGCCCAACGAGTCCTTTTCTTGACGATCTGTCATGGCGGCGAAGCGTAGCGATCCTCCCCCGGCGGACAAGGGCCATGCCCCAGGTTCCGGGACAACCGAGTTACCGCCGTCGGCCGTGGGCCGCCCTTGCCGATCCCCGTAACCTGCCGCCTTCCCGCGCCACAGCCGGCGCCCGACTCACAAGGATCCCCATGAAGCTCTCCATTGCCTCTGCCCTGCTCGCCCTGGCGCTGCCCCTGGCGGCACAGGCTTCCACCGCCAACGAGATCGAGAACACCTTCTACAAGGCCTTCTACCTGGAGAAGGGCGAACGCGACTTCGCCGGTGCCATGGCCCTCTACGAGAAGTTCCTGGCCGCCGCGCCGGAGCACCGTCTGGCCAAGGTCGCCGCACAGCAGCAGTTTGCGTTGCTGCAGCGGGCCGGCAAGGCCTCGGAGGCCGAGGCCTTCGCCCAGAAGCACGGCGCGCTGCTCGGCGGCACGCCGGTGGCGTCCGAGACCGGCACCCGTCCGGCCGACGCCGGCGCCGGCGCCGAGGGCGACCGTCCCGGCCGTCCCGGCCGCGGTGAGGGTCAGGGTCGTCCGGGCCGCGGCGAGGGCCAGGCCGGCGGCTTCGGCGGCCGCGGCGGCGATCTCGAAGCCCGCGTCAAGGAACTCGAGGCGGCCCTGGCCAAGGCCAAGGAAGAGGGCAACGAGGAGCAGATCGCCCAACTCGAGCGCCAGCTCACCCGCATCAAGCAGATGGCTGAGCGCGGCGCCGGCGCCGGTGGCCAGGGCGGTCAGGGCGGCGGTCCCGGCGGCCAGGGCGGCGGTCGCATGGGCGGTCGCGGCTTCGGCCAGGTCAAGTTCGCCGAGATGAACGAGGAGCAACTCACCCAGTTCGGCGAGCGCCTCGACATGATGGGCCAGATGGTGGAGCGCATGCGCGAGAACGGCCAGGAGGAGCGCGCCAAGGCCATCGAGACCGGCATCGCCGACGTCAAGAAGGCGCTGGCCGACAAGAAGCTCGACGACGCCCAGAAGGCCTACGACAAGATGATGGAGAGCATGCGCGGCCGCGGCCGCTAGTGCCCGTCCCGACCGCGGCGGCGCGTCGCCGCCCCCTGATCCGCTCGCCGGCCGCGTGCCTCGCGGCCGGCGGCATGTACGGGACCTCGCGGTCGCACCACGCTACCGTCTCGCCGTGCCCCGCAACCGGCCCGATCCGATCCGCCTGGAGGTGTTCCATCACCTGCTGGCGGCCCTGTGCGAGGAGGCCGGGCTGCTGCTGCAACGGGCGGCAGCCAGCGTCAACGTCCGCGAACGGCGCGACTTCTCGGTGGCGCTGTTCGACCGCGAGGGGGACCTGGTGGGGCAGGCCGCCCACATCCCGGTGCACCTGGGCTCGGCCGGGGACTCGGTGGCGGCGGTGCGCCGCACCCTCGATCTCGCGCCGGGGGACGTCGCCATGCTGAACGACCCGTTCGCCGGCGGCACGCACCTGCCGGACGTGACCCTGGTGCGGCCGGTGTTCCTGCCCGGCGGCCGGCGGCCGGAGTGGTTCCTGGTCAACCGCGCCCACCACGCCGACATCGGCGGTGCCACGCCGGGCTCGATGGGCATCGCCGGCGACCTGCTGGCGGAGGGCGTGGTGATCCCGCCGGTGCTGCTGCGACGGCGTGGTCGCCCGCAGGACGACGTCCTGCGCCTGCTGCTGGCCAACGTGCGCGGCGGCGCCGAACGCCGCCTCGATCTGCAGGCCCAGGAGGCGTCGCTGCTGCGGCTCGAGGAACGCCTGCGGCAGCTGGTCGCGGCGTGGGGGGCAGCCGAGGTGCGCCGCTACACCGGCTTCCTGTTCGACTACAGCGAGCGGGTCGGCCGGAGCGCCCTGGCGGAACTGCGGCGCGGCACGTTCCGCGCCGAGGACCACATGGAGGACGACGGGCTCGGCAACGGCCCCTTCCCGATCCGGTTGCGCCTGCGGGTCGGACCGGCGGGGCTGCGGTTCGACTGGCGCGACAGCGCCGATCAGGCCGCCGGCGGGATCAACGCCAACCGCTCGGTGGTGCTGGCGGCGTGCGTCTACGCCCTGCGCTGCCTGTGTCCGCAGCGGCTGCCGACCAACGCCGGCCTGTTCCGGCTCGTCGCCGTCGACACCCGGCCGGGGACCATCGTCGATCCGCGCTGGCCGGCACCGGTGGCCGGCGGCAACGTCGAGACCAGCCAGCGCCTCGTCGACGTGGCCCTGGCGGCCCTCGGCCGGGCCCGGCCCGGCGCGCTGCCGGCGGCGTCGGCCGGCACCATGAGCAACCTGTCGCTCGGCGGCGTGACCGCCGACGGCGAGGCGTTCGCGCTGTACGAGACGCTGCCCGGCGGTGCCGGCGCCGGGCCCCTGCGGCCGGGGGCCGCGGCGATCCAGACCCACATGACCAACACCCGCAACACGCCGGTGGAGGAACTCGAGCGTCGCTTCCCGGTGCGGGTGCGCTCGCTGACGGTGCTGCGCGGGAGCGGTGGCGGCGGTCGTCGGCGCGGCGGCGACGGGCTGCGGAAGGAGATCGAGGCGCTCACGCCGCTGCAGGTGTCGTTCCTCGGCGAACGGCACGGCGGCGGACCGCCGGGGGCAGCCGGCGGCGGCGCCGGCAGTCCGGGGCGCCTGGAACTGGTGGCCGCCGGTCGCCGCCGGCGCCTGCCGTCGAAGGGCATGGTGGCGCTGCGGCCCGGCGAGGCCGTGCGGGTGACGACGCCGGGTGGCGGCGGCCATGGGCGTCCGTGACCGGCGCGCTGGCGTCTTCCTCGGCGCGGTGATGCTGCTGCCGGGCTGTCGCACCCTGCCCTACCAGCCCTACGAGGTCGCGGTGCCGGGCGCCCTGCCGACCGATGCCTTCGAACGGGTGCGCGATCACCTGCTGCGGCACTGGGGCGCGCTGGTGCAAAGCGACACCGCCGGCTTCCGGCTGCAGACCGGTTGGGTGCCGCACCAGCGGGGCGACGCGCCGGGCCGCCGGCGCGCGTCGGTGTTCCGGCTCGACCCGGAGCGGCTGGGTGTGGTGGTGGAGGTGAGCTGGCTGGTGCACGGCCTGCTCGGCGACTTCACCTGGACCGCCGCGCGGGGCGACGCCGGGCTCGAGGCCGAACTCGGCGAGGCGTTGCGGCAGGTGCTGGCCGGCGGCGGCTGAGCCGCTCCGCTCAGGCCGGGGTGGCCGGCGATGCGGCCCGCAAGGCCGCCAGCAGCCGTCCGTCCCGGTGGCAGCGGACCAGGCTGCGCGACAGGAGGCGCAGGGCCGCGCGGTCGCGGCCGCGGGCCTCCAGCAGCCGCGCGCGGGCCAGGATCACCGGCACCCGGTCCCCCGCGGTCACGCGCGCGGTGCGCAGGGCGGCGGCGGCGCCGGCCAGGTCGCCGCTGGCGATGGCCGCCTCGAACCGCCACAGCGGCACCGCCGGGTGGTCGGGGGCGAGCCGGGCGGCGGCCTGGATCAGTTCGCCGGCGCGCGCCGGTCCGCCGCGGGAGGCGCGCAGGATGCCGCGCATGGCCTGCCGCAGCGACGACGGCAGCGGCCGCACCAGCAGCGCGCGCTGGATGCGCCGGATCCGCCGCCGCCGTCCCTTCGGGTCCGGCCGCCGGCGCTGCCGTTCGCCGAGGATGCGCAGGGCGCCGGTGTCGCGCAGCAGGTCGGCGGCGAGACCCAGCGCCGCCTCCGCCAGGCGACGCTGCCAGAAGGCGAGGTAGGCATCGTCGAAGCCCAGCGCGTCCGCCAAGTCGGTCCACAGGCGGCGCACCTCGTAGCGCGTGGTGCCGCTGGCGCGGGACGTCGCGGTCATGTTGCAGCGGCCGTTGCCGAGGCGCGTGTTGGCGGCGAGGAGCTGCCGCAGCAGCGCGCGGCGCGCTGGCGGCAGGTCCTGCATGCCGCGGAAGCCACTGGCCGGATCGACCATGGCCGGGTCCGGGATCAGGTTGACGTCGGATTCGACCTCGGCGCGGCGGGCGTCACGCAACCGGTGCCGGTAGAGGTGCCGCTCGACCAGGCGGAACCAGCGCTGGTGACGCTCGGCTTCGGTGAGGCCGGCGATCGTGTCCTGGTGCTCGAGGCAGTCGACCACCAGTTCCTGCTGCAGGTCGGCGTGCCAGTCGTGATCGCGCCGCAGCGGGACGCCCTTCCACCGCGCAAGGCGCCGGACCAGCCCCGGCAGGATCCGCTCGACGAACGGATCGAGCCAGGCGAGCACGGCCGGCGAGGAGGGCGGGGGACACGAGACGGAGACGGCCGGCGGGGGGCCGGCGAGAGCTGAGGAAGGCATGGTGAAACTCCCAGGTGCGGATACAGACCGCCGGATTCAACATGCGGCATGGCGAATCGTCAACCGGTCCGGTCGTCGTGGCCTTCCCCCGGGCGGCTGCTATGTTCCCCCCTTTTTGCGCGCCAACGCCATGTCCACTACCTGCGTCGTCGGCATCCTCTGGGGTGACGAGGGAAAGGGGAAGATCATCGACTTCCTCTCGGCCGAGGCCGACCTGGTCGCCCGTTACGGGGGCGGCCACAACGCCGGCCACACCATCATCCTGCCCACCGGCAAGATGGTCCTGCATCTGATCCCGTCGGGCATCGTCCACCCCGAGGTGCAGAACGTGATCGGCAACGGCGTGGTGGTCGACCCCGTGCACCTGGTGAAGGAGATCCAGAACGTCACCGGCCGCGGCATCGCCGTCGAGCTGGGCCGCAACCTGCTGCTGAGCGAGCGCGCCCACGTGATCCTGGAGGCGCACCGGATCAAGGACCAGTGGCACGAGCAACTCCGTGGCCAGGGCCGGATCGGCACCACCGGCCGCGGCATCGGCCCGTGCTACGCCGACCGCGCCGCCCGTACCGGCCTGCGCATCGGCGAACTGCTGCGGCCGAAGCTGCTGGCGGCGAGCCTCGAGCGCATCGCCAACGAGAAGAACGCGATGTTCCGGGCGGTGGGGCTGCCGACGATCGATCCGGGCCGGCTGTTCGACGAGCTGTCGGGCGCCGCCGACGTGCTGCGGCCGGCGATCGCCGACACCGGCGCGGTCCTGCGGCAGGCCCGCGTCGACGGCAAGCGGATCCTGCTGGAGGGCGCCCAGGGCGTGCTCCTCGACGTCGAGCAGGGCACCTACCCGTTCGTCACCAGCAGCCACTCGTCCACCGGCGGCGCGTTCTCCGGCACCGGCCTGCCGCCGCACGACATGCGCGTCATCGGCGTGGTGAAGGCCTACGCGACCCGGGTCGGCGAGGGGCCGTTCCCTACCGAGATCCGCAACGAGACCGGCGAACGGCTGCGCAAGGCCGGCAACGAGTTCGGTTCCACCACCGGCCGGCCGCGTCGGATCGGCTGGTTCGACGCCGTCGCCGTGCGCTACTCCTGCGCCACCGCCGGCGCCGGCGAACTGGTGCTGACCAACCTCGACGTGCTGCGCGGCTTCGCGCCCCTGCGGATCTGCACCGGCTACCGCGTCGATGGCGCGCCGACCGACCGCTTCCCGGCGTTCGGCCTGGATGCCGTCGAGCCGGTCTACGACGAACTGCCGGGCTTCGACGCCGACATCACCGCCGTGCGGCGGTTCGAGGACCTGCCGGGGCCGGCCCAGGACTACGTGCGGGCCATCGAGGAGCGCACCGGCGCCCGGGTCCGCACGGTGTCGGTCGGTCCGGGCCGCGACCAGGTGATCCTGCGGTGAGCCTGGCCGAGGACCTGCCAGTGCCCCGTTCGGTCGCCGTCATCATGGACGGCAACGGCCGCTGGGCCATGGAGCAGGGGCTCGAGCGCATCCGCGGCCACGAGCGCGGCATCGAGGCGGTGCGCGAGACAGTCACCGAGTGCGCCCGCCTGGGCGTCGAGGCGCTGACCCTCTACGCCTTCTCGGAGGAGAACTGGCAGCGTCCCGCGCGGGAGATCGCCCTGCTGATGGGGCTGCTGTCCCGCTTCCTGGTGGCCGAGCGGCCGACCCTGATGCAGAACCGCGTGCAGCTCCGGCACATGGGTCGCCGGGACCGCCTCGGCGACGACGTGCTGGCCCTGCTGGACGAGACCATCGAACTGACCCGGCGCAACGACGGCATGAAGCTCTGCCTCGCCATCTCCTACGGCGGCCGGGCCGAGTTGGTGGACGCCGTGCAGGCCATCGCCAGCGAGGTGGTGGCCGGCCGGCTGGATCCCGAGACGATCGGCGAGGCGACGGTGCGCGAGCATCTCTACCAGCCGGACGTGCCGGACCCGGACCTGCTGATCCGCACCGCCGGCGAGCAGCGGATCAGCAACTTCCTGCTCTGGCAGGTCAGCTACGCCGAGATCCACGTCAGCGACGTCTGTTGGCCGGACTTCCGCAAGGAGCACCTGCACGCGGCGTTCCGCGACTTCGGCCGGCGGACCCGCAAGTTCGGCAAGGTGCAGGCCTGATGGCCGACCGCGACCTGCGGGTCCGGGCGGTGCTGGCGCCGGCCATGCTGCTGCTGGTGGGGGCGATCTACTGGCTCGACCTGGAGGGCACGCTGGGCCAGCGCCGCGGCGTGCTGTCGGCGTCGGTGCTGGGCCTGCTGGGCCTGCTGGGGGTATGGGAGTACTGCGCGATGATGTGCGGCGCCGGCTTCGCGGTGGCGCGGAGCTGGCTGCTGCTGGCCAGCGCGCTGCTGTTCCTCGCCGCCTTCCCGTTCGGCTGGGGCGTGCTGGATCGCGAGTTCTACCCGCCGGTGGCCCTCGCGCTCGGCCTCACCTTCGCCCTGGCGGTCACCTCCCTGCGGCACGACCGCATGAAGGAGGGGCTCGAACGGCAGGGCGCGACCCTGCTGGGCCTGCTGATGCTGGCCTGGCCGATGTACCTGGCCCAGGGCATCTGCTTCCGCCACCTGCCGTCGCTGTTGTTCGTCGTCCTGGTCTGCAAGGGCGGCGACATCGGTGGTTACGTGGTCGGGCGGGCGCTCGGCCGGCACAAGCTCATCCCGCACGTGAGCCCGGGCAAGACCATCGAGGGCGCGCTCGGCAGCATGGCGGCCGCGGTGGCGCTGGCGGTCCTGTTGCGCCGGAGCCTGCTCGAACCCGGCGTCGGCCTCGGATTGACCGGGGCGGTCCTGGTCGGGATCATGCTCAACATCACCACCCAGTGCGGAGACCTGATCGAGTCCCTCCTGAAGCGCCGCTGCGGCGTGAAGGACAGCTCGAAGCTCCTGCCGGCCCACGGCGGCGTCCTCGACCTGACCGACAGCCTGCTGTTCTCGTTCTGCGCGTGGTTCCTCGTGCTGATCTGGCTCACCGGACCCGTCGCCTAGCCCAGTGACCGACGCCGACGTCCACATCCCGGTCCAGAACGTCGAGGAGGCCCGCACCCTGCTGGGACCGCTCGACACCAACGCCCGGCTGATCCGCGAACTGCACGGCGTGAGCGTGCTGGTGCGCGACGGCAGCCTGCGCCTGCTGGGCGAGGCGGGCCACGTCGGCGTCGTCCAGGAGATCCTGCAGGGGAGCCTGCAGGACCTGCGTTCCGGCCGCCGCATCTCCACGGCCGACATCGCCGAACGCCTGCGCAACGGCAACGGCGCCGGCGCCGAGGTCCCGCCCGGCGGCGACCTGGCCTTGGCCCCCCGGGCCCGCGGTCACATCGTCAAGGCCCGCACCCCGGGCCAGCAGCGCTACCTGGAGGCGATGGCGCAGAACGACGTCACGTTCGGCGTCGGCCCGGCGGGCACCGGCAAGACCTACCTGGCGGTGGCCGCCGCCATCGAGGCGGTGCGGACCGGCGAGGTCCGTCGCATCGTCCTGGTGCGGCCGGCGGTGGAGGCCGGCGAGAAGCTCGGCTTCCTGCCGGGCGACTTCCAGGCGAAGGTCGATCCCTACCTGCGGCCGATGTACGACGCCCTGCAGGACCTGCTCGACCCGCGGACCCGCACCCGCTACCTGGAAGGCGACGTGATCGAGGTCAGCCCGCTGGCCTACATGCGCGGCCGCACCCTGAACCGCGCGTTCGTCATCCTGGACGAGGCGCAGAACACCACCGTGCCGCAGATGCTGATGTTCCTCACCCGGCTGGGGGAGGCAGCGCGGATGGTGGTGACCGGCGATCCCTCGCAGGTCGACCTGCCGTTGAACGTGACCTCGGGTCTCGGCGACGCGACCCGCCGGCTGACCGACGTGCCCGGCGTCGGCATCGTCCACTTCGACTCCACCGATGTGGTCCGCCACCCGGTGGTGAAGCGGATCGTCGACGCCTACGGCGGCGAGCGGCCGGCCCGGCGCCCGGGTTCCTAGATGGGCGGGGGCCGCCGTCCTCCCAAGTCCGTGTCGGAGGCCGACTTGCAGGTGGTCGACCAGGCCCGGCCGCGGACTCCGCTGACCCTGCTCCGGCGGGCCGTGCGGGCCGCCCTGGACCACGCCGGCCGGCCGGGGATGCCGGTGAGCCTGCTGCTCACCGACGACGCCGGCATCGCGCGGCTGCACGCCGACTTCCTCGGCGATCCGACGCCCACCGACGTGATCACGTTCGAGCTGGACGGCACCGCCGAGATCGCGGTGAGCGTCGAGACCGCCCGTCGCGTCGCCCGCGAGCACGGTCACGATGCGCGGGCCGAGATCGTGCTCTACGTCGTGCACGGCGTGTTGCACGCGTGCGGCTTCGACGACACGACGGCGCGCGCGCGTGCGCGCATGCGCGCGGCGGAACGCGCGGTGCTGCGCACGCTCGGTCACGCGGTCGCGCCGGTCGATCCCTGATCGCCGACGCGCGCGCCGATCGTGCTGCGATTCCATCGACGACACTGCATTGCAGTCCGGCGTACAGCCGATACACTTCCGCGTGTCGATGGTGCACCTCGACGTCTGCCAGACCTGTGCCACGGATGTGCGACGCTCTTCGCGTCGCTGCGGCTCGCTGCGCGGAACATCGCGCGACACGCGGGGAACGATGCGCGACCCGCGCGCGACGGCGAGCGGACGCGAGTGCGTGAGGCGCGACGGCGGGACCCGCCGGATGCATCACGTGGCCGTGCCGGCCGGACGCGAGGGTGCCCGAGGGTGACCACCATGCAGATCACGTTGCCGAACCTGACGACCCGTGCGAAGCGACGTTCCGTCGCCGCCGAGGCGACGCCGGGGCGCGTCGCCGACGAACCGCTCGAGCAGCTGCTGCGGCGCTACGGACGCCGGCGGACCCTGGCCGTGCGCGACCAGATCGTCGAGCGGTGCCGGCCGGTGGTGGAGGGCATGGCGCGAAGCCTGTGCCTGCGCCTGCCGCGCTGCGTCGACGTGCAGGACCTGATCCACGCCGGCATGTGCGGACTGATGCGGGCCATCGAGAAGTACGAGCCCAGCCGCTGCGACCAGTTCCTGCCCTTCCTGCGCATCCGCGCCCGGGGGGCCATGCTCGACGAACTGCGCGGGATGGACTTCCTGCCGCGGCAGCACCGGCGGCGGCTGCGCGAGCGGGAGCGCGCCATGGAGCAGCTCCGCCAGGAACTGGCCCGGGAGCCGTCCGATGGCGAACTGGCGGCGGCCCTCGGCATCAGCCTGCAGGCCCTGCAGACCGCCAGCATCGAGACCCGGTCGCAGCCGTGGGCCGAGGGCTGGGACGCCGGCGACGGCGACAGCGACGCCCTCGACCGGCTGCCCGACGGGTCCCTCGAGTCGCCGCTCGAGGCGCTCGACCGCCGCGACCTGCTGCAGAAGATCCAGGACTGCCTGCAGCCGATCGAGTGGCAGGTCCTGCAGCTGCACTACCTGGAGGGGCTGAGCGGCAAGGACATCGCCCGGCGCCTGCGGCTGTCGGCCTCGCGGATCTGCCAGATCCACGTGCGCGTCGTCGACCGCCTCAAGGAACGACTAGGGAACTGACCCGAGAATTGTGGGCGGCACGTAACCGGGGCCGATTCCTGGGCA
>CAZMGG010000054.1:0-16980 GCA_964565715.1 uncultured candidatus Brocadiaceae bacterium
TCATCAGCGGCACCGGATTCATGAAGTGCATGCCGATGACCTGGGCCGGGCGCTTGGTGCCGGCGGCCAGCACGGTGATCGAGATCGACGAGGTGTTGCTGGCCAGGATGGCGTCCGCCGGCGCCTTCGCATCGGCGGCGGCGAACACCTTGCGCTTGACCTCGAGGTTCTCGGTCACCGCCTCCACCACCAGTTCGACCTTGCCGAGCACGTCCATGTCGGTGGTGCCGGTGAGGCGGCCGCGGATCTCGCCGACCTGCGCCTCGGTGAGGGTGCCCTTCTGGGCGAAGCGCTGCAGGCTCTTGTCGATGGCGGCGACGCCGCGATCGACGAACTCCTGCTTGATGTCGACCATGAAGGTCGGGACGCCGCAGCTGGCGAAGGTCTGGGCGATGCCGTTGCCCATGGTGCCGGCACCGATCACGGCGACGGCCCTGGGGAGGTTGGCTGAGGTGCTCATGCAAGGGTCTCCTTCCTACAGGGCCTCGACCGCCATCACCACGGCGTTGCCGCCGCCGAGGCACAGCCCGGCCAGGCCGCGCGCCTTCCGGCGCGTGCGCAGCGCGTGGATCAGCGTGGTCAGCACGCGGGCGCCGCTGCAGCCGATCGGGTGGCCGAGCGCGACGGCGCCGCCGTGCACGTTCCAGCGGGACGGATCGGCCTCGAGCTGGCGCTGCAGCGCCACCATCTGCACCGAGAAGGCCTCGTTCATCTCGATCAGGTCGAAGTCGCCGATGCCGCACTGCAGCAGCGCGCACAGCTTCCGGGTGGCGACCTCCGGCGCCATCATGACCCACTCCGGCGCCAGCCCGCCGGTGGCGTAGCCGAGCACCCGGGCCAGCGGCTGCAGGCCCTGGGCCCTGGCCCAGTCCTCGTCGCACACCACCAGGGCCGCGGCGCCGTCGTTGATCGAACTGGCGTTGCCGGCGGTGACCGTGCCGCCCTCCTTCTGGAAGGCCGGCCGCAGCTTCGCCAGCGCCTCGACGGTGCTGTCGGCGCGGGGGCCCTCGTCGGCGGCCACCGTGGTGACGTCGCCCTTCCGGCCCTTCACCTCGACCGGCACCAGCTCCTGCTGGAAGTGGCCGGCCTGCTGGGCCGCCACCGCCTTCCGGTGGCTGTCGGCGGCGTAGGCGTCCTGCTCCTGGCGGGTGACCTTGTACTTCTGGGCCACCAGCTCGCCGGTGTTGCCCATGTGGAAGTCGTTGTAGTGGTCCCACAGACCGTCCCAGACGATGCCGTCGAGCGCCTGGGCGTGGCCGAGACGCGTGCCGGCGCGGGCCGTCGGCAGGTAGTAGGGGGTGTTGCTCATCGACTCCATGCCGCCGGCCACCGCCACCTTCAGGTCGCCGGCCTTGATGGCCTGGGCGGCGAGCATCACGGTCTTCAGGCCGGAGCCGCACACCTTGTTGATGGTGACGGCGGCCACCGCGTCGGGGATGCCGGCCAGCCGAAGGCTCTGCCGCGCCGGGTTCTGGCCCAGCCCCGCCTGCAGCACGCAGCCCATCAGCACCTCCTCGACGGCGTCCGGCGCCACCTTCGCCCGGGCCAGGGCGGCCTTCACGGCGAGGCCGCCCAGCTGCGGCGCGGTGAAGCCCTGCAGGGCTCCCTGGAACTTGCCGATCGGGGTGCGGCAGGCGGAGACGATGACGGGACGACCCATGGGCGCTCGGGGATGCGGGGGAAAAAGGGCCGGCATTCTATGCCGCGCCGCCGGGGGAGCCCAGCGCGGAGACCTACGGTCTTCGGACCCGTTGCCATGCGGCTAGCCGCACGCCCCTCAGTACTCGGACAGCGGCTGGCGGCCGGCGAAGCCGCCGTCGAGGGCGTGCCAGTGGCCGACGCGATCCTCGCCGAGCCGCCAGCACAGGTAGACCTCCTCGTCGCCGCGGCGGGCGCGGAAGTCGATCAGGCCGGTCAGCGGGTCCTTCAGTTCGACGCCCAGCGCGTCGAGTTCGCTCACCAGCGATTCGAAGCGCTCCCGCAGGTCGTGCAGGCGGTCCTCGACCGCGGTCGGCGGCGCGCCGCCGCGGTCCTGGTCCGGCGGCCACAGCCGCTGGATCTCGCGGGCCACCTGCTGCACGTCGTCGACGATGCGCCGCACCAGCGGCAGGCTCCGATTGGCCAGGTCGGGGGTGTAGAGGCGACGCATGAGGGGAGCGACTTCCCGCGGAGGACCGTGGTCCTCCGCGGGCGTCTTCTGGTGGAGCCGAGGGGATTCGAACCCCTGACCTCTACGTTGCGAACGTAGCGCTCTACCAACTGAGCTACGACCCCGCAGCGATCGCCGGGCAGGGGGCCCGGCGACCCACGAGGGGCGCGGCACCATAGCGACCCGGCGCCTCGGGGAAAAGAGGAGATCGGCGGCTGCGATCCGACTCAGCGAGGCGGGGCCGCCAGCAGGCGGCCCGGCCGCGGCGCCCCCTCGGGCCGCAGACCGGGCACTCGGCCGCGCTCGACGTCGGGCAGCCGCCGGCCGGTGGGGCGCAGGGCGACGCCATCGGCGAGCCGGGTCACGCCGTGGCCGAGCACCACGGGTCCGTGCACCGTGGTGTCGGCGTTGAGGTGGAGTTCGCCGTCCACCAGCAGGCCTGCCCCGACCTCCAGAACGGGGCCGGGCTCGCCGGGCAGGCCGAGCCAGACGCCGCCGGCCCCCTCGATCGGCCCGCGGAACGGCTCGGGCCCGAGCAGCCCATCACCCGCGGACCAGCGCCCATTCCCATCCCGGTCGGCGAACGGCCGGCCGGCGGCAGCATCGGTGGCCAGCAGCAACCGGCCCGGCCCCACCACCGTCACCGACCGCCCGAGGTAGAGATTCCCCCGCACCACCACGGTCAGGTCCCGCGCCAGCCGCAGGGTCAGGGGCCCGGTGCCGCACAGCCACAGGTTGCCGGGCACCACCACGACTCCGGTGGCGGGCTCCAGGGCCAGTTCCGCCCGGCCGGCCCCCCAGGTCAGGTCCTCGGCATCGGTCCCCGCCGCCAGGTGCAGCAGCCCCACCGCGGGATCGCGGGCGAAGCCCAGGGTCGACAGGGCCTCGACGTGCCGTTCGGGAACCAGCAGCCGGGGCCGGGCAGCGGCCGGCGGTCGCGGCGCCGCGGCCAGGTCCGGCGGCAGGGGTGCTGCGCCGAACACGGTCAGCGGCTCGCGCAGGGCAGCAGGCGCGCCGCCGGGCAGCGCTTCGCACCAGAACTCGTGCGCCCGGCCGGCGCGCCCCTGCACGGCGACCCGCAGCCCGCCATCGCCCGCCGGCGTGGCCGTGCAGACCAGGCTCCCGAGCCGCACCACCACCGCATCGCTCCGGCCGAGGTCCACCTCCCCGGCCCGCAGCAGGTCGGCGGCGACCTGTTCGGCGCAGAGCCTGGCCTGCGCCTGGTCCGTCTCGGCCTGCACCGCCTCGGCGGCGCGCAGGGCCGCCGCCACCGGTCGCAGGGCCAGCACGACGAGCACGAAGCTCGCCCAGGACGCCAGCAGCAGCGGCGAGTCCACCAGCCAGCGCCAGTGGAACGGCGCCCGGGGCCGGCCGCGCATCACGGCCCCTCCGCGGGCACGAGGCGCAGCGCCGGTTCGGTGCCGCTGCGCTCGACGGCGAAGCCGGGGAACAGCCCGTCGGCGTCGAGCACGAGCCCCGGCGTGCCCGGCCCATCGGCGGCGTGGAGCGCCGCCAGTCGTTGGCGGCGTTCCTCGGTGCGGGCTTCCAGCCGCTCGGCCCCGAGCCGCAGCGCACCGCTGCAGAACAGGGCCATGCCCACGACCAGGCCGGCGCACAACCGCTCGAGCGCCGGGCCACGCACCTGGGTCATGGCGCCACCTCGCTGACGGCGCCCACGGGCGCCGGCGGCGGCGGCAGGCCTTCCAGTTCGACCACGTCGCCGCCGGTGGTGGCGCCGTCTGGCGGATTCCGGTTGAGCCACTCGACCAGTTCGTTGACCTCCGTGGCGAGACCGCGCAGGAGGTCGCCGTGGCGCAGATGCGCGCGCACCGTGAGGTCCCCGGTGCGGATCCGCCGCAAGGTCTGGATCAGCCGGTACTCCGGGCCGGCCACGCGGTGCGCCACCCGCATGGCCTGCACGACGACCACCGCCAGGCTGACCAGCAGGAAGCCGCCGCCGACCACCGCCAGCATGCCGTCGTCGAGCCAAGCCGCGCCGCCGCGTTCGACGGCGCCCAGCAGGTGGCCGGCGCAGACGGTGAGGCCCACCATCGCCGCCAGCAGCAGCAGCACGGGCACGGCGACGCCGAGCCGCAGCAGTTCCCCGCCCTGGGGGCCGAGCTGCCATTGCCGCCGCTGCTTCCAACCCCTGTCCGCTGCCCGTCGTCGCATCACCCTGGCCCTGTCCCGCCGCCACCACCGGTGTCGGATTTCGCGTCACCCCGACGCGTGGGGCGTGGATCGGCGGTCGGGCGGCAGGCGTTGAGCCGGCCCGCCGCCGGACGTCTCAAGATGGAAAGCACAAGACCGGAGCCCCGCCCTGCCGATGAAGCCCGCGGTCCGGCGCAGGTGCCGGATCGGGAGCAGAAGGTGCAAACAGCCACCAATCAGAAGGGTCCTTCGCCCAACCAGGCCACGATCTTCGCCATCACGTCCGGCAAGGGCGGCGTCGGCAAGACCTCGGTGTCGGTCAATCTCGCCACCGAGTTCAGCCGTCGCGGCTACCGCACGATCGTGCTGGACGCCGACCTCGGCCTCGCCAACGCGCACATCCTGGCGGGCATCAAGCCCGCCAAGACGCTGTCGGACTACGTCGAGGGCAAGGCCGCGCTGGCGGAGATCATCGAGACCGGCCCGCACAAGGTGAAGTTCATCTCCGGCGGCAGCGGCGTGAAGGAGATGGCCAACCTGGACGACGGCGGACGCGCCAAGATCCTGCAGGCGATCGGCGAGCTGCGACCGCACTGCGATCTGATCATCCTCGACACCGGCGCCGGCGTGTCGAAGGGCGTGACCGACTTCGTGTCGGTCAGCGATCACACGATCGTCGTGACGACCAGCAACTTCGCGGCGATCGCCGACGCCTACGGCATCATCAAGGTGATGGTGCAGGAGGGCTACAAGTCGGCAATGCACTGCATCGTCAACCGCGTGCGGTCGCCGGAAGAGGCCGAGCAGGTCTACCTGAAGCTGAAGGGCTGCACGGAGCGGTTTCTGGGTTTCGACCTCAACTGGCTCGGGCTGCTGCCGGAAGATAACTCCGTGGAGGGCGCTGTGTTGAAGCGGTTGCCCTTCTGCGAGGCCTTCCCCAACAGCGTGGCCACCAGGTACCTGGCGAAGCTGGTCACGGCACTCGAGCGATTCGTCGCCTCGAAGCCGAAGACGGCGGCGCCCGGCGCGGGACGCTGAAGGGGCGGGTGGAGAGGAACGCGGGCCGCCGGCCCGCGGGGAACGCCATTCAGGGAACAAGAGGGACTGGGATGACGCGAGTGACCAAGCAGGATGCGTCCGCCAACGACGGCCGCATGGATCAGGCGAACCGCGCCAACAACGTGATCGACGACGGCGGCGACGACTTCGGCCGTCAGGCCAACAAGGGCATCGTCGCCGACGCGGTCGCCGAGGAGCTGAACGTGCCGCGCCGGGCGGCCGCACGCGTCCTCGACGCCGTGCTGGACGCGATGCGCGAGTTGCTGCGGGCCCGCGGCAAGGTCGCGGTGAAGGGCTTCGGCACCTTCGAGCGCCGCATCCGCAAGGGCCGTGCCTACAAGCACCCGCTGACCGGCGAGAGCATCGACGTCGCCAACAAGGAGACGATCATCTTCAAGCCGAGCGACCAGATGATCCACGACACGCGCACCTCGGCCACGCCGAAGGCGCGGAAGCCGCAGGGCAGCCCCACCGACGACATCCTGTTCAAGGGCTGATCGTCGCGGGCACCGATGGTGCCCCGGGCGGGCTGGCCCAGTATCCTGGCGGACGGTGACCAGCCCCGAACAAGAACCCGATGACACGCTGACCGCGGCCTGCGTCCAGTGGGACGTCCGCCGCGGCGACGTCGCCGCCAACCTGACCACCGTCACCGACGGGCTGCGCCAGGCGGCGCAGGCCGGCGCCCGCCTGGCGGTGCTGCCGGAGCTGTGGTCGACGTCGTTCCTGGCCGACTTCCCGGCCGCCACGCTGGCGGCGGCCCAGGCCGCCGAGGCCGAGGTCCTGGCCCTGTCCGGCAGCCTCGGCCTGGTGATCATCGGCAGCAGCATCGAGGCCGCCGACGGCCGGATGCACAACACCGCCCGGGTCTACGACCGCGGCCAGCAGATCGGCGCCTACCGCAAGATCCACCTGTTCTCGCCGATCGCCGAGGACCGGCACTTCTGCGCCGGCGACGACGCCCTGGTGGTCGACACCAGCGTCGGCCGCATCGGCGTGCTGATCTGCTACGACCTGCGCTTCCCGGAGCTGGCCCGCCACTACTTCCATCGCAATGCCCAGATCCTGGTGGTGCCCGGACAGTGGCCGGAGGCGCGTTCGGTGCACTGGCGCGCCCTGCTGCGGGCCCGGGCCATCGAGAACGAGATGTACGTGGTGGGCTGCAATCGCCTGGGCCAGGAGCTGTCGCTGAAGAACAACACCGATGCGCTGGTCTTCCCCGGCGACAGCCGCATCATCGATCCGACCGGCGAGATCCTGGCCTCGGGCAGCGGCGAACAGGGCGTGATCACCGCCGAACTGGAGGTGCGCAAGGCGCGCACCATCCGCCGGATCCTGCCGGTGGCCAGGGACCAGCGCCCCGAGGTCTACCGCAAGCTGTGGGACGCGGCCTGGCCCGACATGGCGCGCGCCGCCCGGTCGCTGCGCAAGCGCTGACCGGGCCGACGCCGCCGTTCAGGGTCGCCGGTCAGGCCGACGGGGCGAAGCGCTGCAGCCGCGCCTTCGCCGCCGGCTTCTGCATCCGGCCCATGGCCGCGTTCTGCAGCTGCCGCACGCGCTCGGCGGTGATGCCGAGGTCCGCCGCGATCGCGCCCAGGGTCTCCGGCTCGCGGCCATCCAGGCCGTAGCGCCGGCGCAGGATCATGCGCTCGCGGTCCGGCAGGTCGGCCATGGCGGTGGCGAGGCTCGCGCCGAGGTCGCCCTCGCTGACGGTGTCCGGCACCGACTCGGCGCGATCATCGGGCAGCAGCGCCGCCAGGGTGCCGCCGGCGTCACCGGGCAGCGTCGCATCGAGACTGGCCGCATACCGCCGGGTGGAGAGGATCCACTCGACGCGCTCGGCCGGCAGCGCCAGGTGCTCGGCCACCTCCTCGATGGTCGCCTCGCGGCCCTCGCGTCGCAGGGTGTTCTGCGCCCGCCGGATCTTGCCCAGCAGCTTCTGCACCCAGATCGGGATGCGCACGGTCCGCGCGCTGTTGTAGAGCAGCTTGAGGATCGCCTGCTGCACCCAGTACTGGGCGTAGGTCCGGAAGCGCACGTCGCGGCGCCAGTCGAAGCCCTCGATGGCCTGGAACAGCGAGGCGTTGCCGTCCTGGATCAGGTCCGCCACGTCGACGCCGAGACCGCGGTAGCGGTGCACGGCCCCCAGCACGATGTGCAGGGCGCCTTCGACGTAGAGGTTGCGCAGTTCGCCGAGCCGGTCGAACAGGCGGTCCAGGCGGCGCCGCCCGGCGGCGTCGGGCACGCACCGGGCAGGCACGCGCCGCAGCCACCGCTCCAGGAGACGGGCGACCTGGGTGCGCGGCCGGCCGGCCCAGACCAGGGCGTCCTTGGGCGCGAGGCCCAGCCGCTCCAGTTCGGTGGCGGCCATCCCGCGCAGGAACTCGTACCGGCGGGCCATCCGGAACTCCTCCGCCCGGTCCATGGGCGGCAGGCGGCGGATATCGGCGCGATAGAACCCGCCCATGCCATCCCGGTAGTCATCTCCTGCCAAATTGGCAGAAACTGCCAGACTGTCCCGATAGCCGCTGACGTCCAGGTCGAGGTCCTCCCGCTGGAACCGGAGGGCCAACTTCTTCACCGTCGCGGGAAAGCGGTCTGCCGGCACATCGAGGAGCTGATCCAGCTCCGGCACCGACAACACCCTGGAACGGGGCTGCCGGGCCTTCGCCGGGGTCTTGGGAATCTGCTTCTGCCTGCGGTTCATGTGGGCTCCAGTGGGCCGCGTGCTACGCGCGACCTCGGCGGATGTCGCCGGGTTGACGCCACGCCGGGTGGGACGTGACGAGCCGCCAACGGTCAACTTCCGTACCGCCTCCGGGTTCGTGCGCGCCCGCGTACGGGATGCGCGCGAAGGCATGGACCTTTCCGGAATCGGTGCGCAGGGCTCAGCCGCGCTTGCGGCTGGCGAGAAGCACGATCAGGGCCAGCACGACGAAGCCGCCGGCGGCCGCGAGCCAGAGCATGCCATCGTCCTGGGCCACCGGCGGCATGTCCGATCCGGCGTCACCGGAGGAACCAGGAGCCGCGGCGCCCGCCGTCGTCGGGCCGGCCGGCGCGACGACCGCGCCGCCCGGAACCGCCGTTCCGGCGCCTGGGCCGCCGGTGCCCTGCCCAGCCGCCGGCGCCGCCACCGGCGCCCCGGCCACCGCCGCCTGCCCGTTGGCCGGCACCGCCGCGCCCACCGCCCCGCCAGCCTGCCCGCCCACCGGCGCCTCCGGGATGCCGATCTCGAGTTCCTGCCCGACGCGATCCTGGAACTGCCCGAGCGAGGTCGCGGTGCGGCCTTGATGCAGTTCGAAGGTGAGGCCGATGCTCACGTGGTGCTTGCCGAGGATCTGGTTCTGCATCACCGTGATCGGCACGTCGATGGTGGCGGTGTTGTCGTAGACCTCCCTGCCCTGGAAGCCCGGCGCCAGGGCCGCCAGGCTCGCGGGACGGAGGACCGGCTGGCCCAGGCGGAACGGCCCCTGCTCCGGCAGGAAATCGAAGGTCACCGGCGCCGGCGACGTCAGCACGGCGTCGCCTTCCAGCACCATGATGATGACCAGGTTGCCCGAGCCGCCAGGCGGGATCCGCTTGGGCTGGCTGGTGGTGACGAAGTGGGCGAAGCCGCGAGGACTGCGGATCGCCGGCGCCGCCGGCTTCTCCTCACCCTTCGCGTCACCGGTCCCATCGGCGCTCTCCTCGCCCTTCTCGTTGACGCCGCCGCTCTCGTCCATGCGGACCGGCTCCTGCTTGCCGGTGCGGGCGCCGGGATTCTTCTCCTGGGCGATGGCGGGGAGGGCGATCAGGCAGGCGAGCGACAGGGCGCGGAGCAGCAACATGGGGCGGGAATCCTACCGTGCGGGGGACGACGGCGCCTTCGACGCACGGAACGGCGTTTCCTCCCCATTCGCCGCCGGATCGCCCCGCGATGAGCCCCGCGGCTTGAAAGGGCCCCGTTTCGAGGCTAGTTTCCGCCCCCCCATCGATGGCCAGCCAGCCGCACTCTCCCACCGCACCGACCGAGGCCCAGGTGCTCGCAGCCCTGCGCGCGGTGCACGACCCCGACCTCCACCGCGACATCGTCGCCCTCGACTTCGTCAAGGAACTGCGGATCTGCGGTGGCAACGTCGCCTTCAAGATCGAACTGACCACCCCGGCCTGCCCGGTGAAGGACCAGCTCAAGGCCCAGGCCGAGGCAGCGGTGCGGGCGATCCCCGGCGTCGCCCAGGTGGCGATCGAGATGACCGCCCGGGTGACCGCCAGCCGCCCGATCCTCGGCGGCAAGGGCGCCATCCCCGGCGTCAAGAACGTGATCGCCGTGTCGTCGGGCAAGGGCGGCGTCGGCAAGTCCACCGTGGCGGTCAACCTGGCCCATGCGCTCAGCCGCACCGGCGCCGCCACCGGCATCCTGGACGCCGACGTCTACGGCCCCAACGTCCCCCTCATGCTGGGCGTGCGCGGCCAGCCGCAGGTCCGCGACAAGCAGATCGTGCCCTTCGAGGCCCATGGCCTGCGGGTGATGAGCATGGGCCTGCTGGTGGCCGAGGACCAACCGGTCATCTGGCGCGGGCCGATGCTGCACTCGGCGGTGCGGCAGTTCCTGTTCGAGGTCGCCTGGGGCGAACTCGACTACCTGGTGGTGGACCTGCCGCCGGGCACCGGCGACGCCCAGCTCTCCCTCTGCCAGCAGGCGCACCTGATGGGCGCGGTCATCGTCACCACGCCGCAGGACGTGTCGGTGCTCGACGTGCGCCGCGCGATCCGCATGTTCCAGACGGTCAACGTGCCGATCCTCGGCGTCGTCGAGAACATGGCCTGGTTCACGCCGCCGGGCCACAGCGAGCGCTACCACATCTTCGGCCAGGGCGGCGGCGCCAAGATCGAACGCGAGTTCGGCGTGCCGCTGCTGGCGCAGATCCCGATCGCGCTGGCGGTGCGCGAGGGCGGCGACACCGGTCGACCCGCCGCCGCCGTCGACGACGTCACCGCGCAGGCCTTCGCCGAACTCGCCGGCCGGGTCGCCGCCCGCGTCAGCACCCTCAACGCCGAGTGATCCCCCACGAGAACGACATCATGAACCCCACCGACAAGACCACGAAGTCCGACGCCCGCTTCACCGTGAAGTCCACCATGCTGGAGGTGCTCACCGCCGATCCGCGGCTGGGCATGGTCCTGATGCGCGACTTCCACCTGGGCGGCTGCCGCAACTGCGGCTTCAATCCGCACGACTCCATCGAGCAGGTGGCGCAGCAGAACGGCATCCCCACCGAGCGCCTGCTGGCGGCGATGAACCAGGGCGCCGGCGCCTAGACCGCGCCCTGGACCGACGCCAGGTCGCGCAGCCGCAGCCGCGCCCGCCCCGCCGGCGGATCGCACACGCCCCACGCCTCCAGGGTCGGGTTGCCCGGCCCATCGGGGCGCAGCAGCGCCGCCGGCCAGTGCACGTGGGCGTGGATCGGCACGCTGCCGAGGTCGCGCACCGGCCGCGTCCACGCCCCGGAGCCGGGCTTCCGCCGGCTCGAGCGCGGATGGAACTGGAAGTGCAGGAACCACAGCCCGGGCAGCCACAGGGTGCGCGGTGACGACTGGATGTGCACGCCGTCGGTCTCGACGAAGCCGTGCTGGCCCCACTCGCGGCCGTTGCCCCGCAGGTTGTGCAGCGAGGTGACGCGGGTCAGGTAGTTGTAGGCGCCGTGGTTGGTGTCCGGCTCCAGGTAGTCCTGCGGCCGGCAGGTGCCCGGCCCGGCGAAGCCCGGGCAGATCGGCCGGAACGCCAGGTTCTTGACCAGGATGCCATCGGTCGGCGTCGGATCGCCGGGCCGGTGCGGGTTGCGCGGCGGATCTTCCAGCGCCGGGAAGTGCTCGTGCACCTCCAGCAGCCGCCGGCTGAATGCCAGGGTCTCGTCCGGATAGACCTCGTCGCCATCCAGCGTGAGTACATGGGTGGCGCCCCGCTCCCGGGCCACCGCCAGCGTCGCCGCCCGGTTCGCCTCCTCGCTGTCGCCGCCGAAACCGGTGTGCAGCACCAGCTTGTCGGCGATGTGCCGCATGCCGGCGACGATCTCGACGGTGCGATCCTGGCTGCCGTTGTCGAAGACCAGGATCTCGTCGACGTGCGGGTGGACCGACGTGAGGGCGTACCAGATCCAGTACTCCTCGTCGCGGATCATGCTGAGGGAGACGAGTTTCATCGGGGGACTCGCACGACTGCTGCGTGGATCGACAGCCGGCGGCCGGGACTTGATCCCTATCTCCTGCACCCTTGCCTTGCTCCCCCAGGAGGCCAAGAATGGCCCCCCGCCCCGCGATCGGGGCCACCCCCCCGCACCCAACTCCCACAGCCCATGGCGAAAGTCCCCGAACTCTCCGACGCCACCTTCAAGACCACCCTCGACGGCGCCCGGCAGCCGGTCCTGGTGGATTTCGCCGCCACCTGGTGTCAGCCCTGCAAGGCGCTGGCGCCGACCATCGACGCGGTCGCCGATCAGTACACCGGCAAGCTCAACGTCTACAAGGTGGACATCGACAACGCGCCGGAGACGGCGGCGAGCTTCGGCATCAACAGCGTGCCGACCTGCATCTTCTTCAAGGGCGGCAAGGAAGTGGACCGCTTCACCGGCAACCGCGACCTGCGGGCCGTGAAGGACATGGTCGAGAAGGTGCTGAAGTAGGCGGGGAAGCCGCCTCGGAAGAACGGCGGCGCGGCCGCCTACCGCCGGCGCAGGTGCCGCCAGAGCAGCCAGAGGCCCACCGGCACGCAGCAGAGCCCGTACAGCCAGCGCCGGCGCTCCGCCACCACGCGATGGGGCGCCACCAGGGCCACGCCATCCAGTTCGGCCCGGAAGACGTAGGCGCCCGGCGCGGTCGGCGCGAAGCCGAGCCGTCCATCGGCGCCGCTCGCGCCGAGCGCACGACGTCCGCCGTCGGGCAGTTCCACCTCGACGGCGACACCGACCGCAGGCCCGGCCCGTTCGGTGACGCGGATCGTGACCTGCTGCCCCACCTCGGCCGGGAACGGCGTCACCGAGAGCTGCTGCAGCAGGAGGAGGGTTGCGGCCAGATTGCCCATGATGCCGGTGGGTGCGGCGGCGCCGCGGCTGCTAGTCTCCCGGGGTTGCCCTGCGAAATCGAGGATCTCGGTCGGGCGCCCTTCGCGGCGGTCCACGCCCGCATGCTGGCGCTGCACACCGACGTCGCCGCCGGCGTGACCCCGGGACGCGTGCTGCTGGTGGAGCACGAGCCGGTCTACACCGCCGGCCGGGCGACGCCGGCCGGCGACATCGCCGCCGCGGCAGCGGTGCCGATCGAACGCGGCGGCCGGATCACCTACCACGGCCCCGGCCAGCTCGTCATCTATCCGATCCTGCCCCTGCCGCGGCGGGACCTCCGCGACTGGCTGCACCGGCTGGAGGCCTTCGGCGTGGCGGTGTGCGCGGCCTTCGGGCTGCCGGCGGAACCCTCGGTGGACGGCACCGGCGTGTTCGTCCACGGCCGCAAGGTCGCCTCGATCGGCGTGGCGGTGAAGCGCTGGGTCAACCTGCACGGCATCGCCATCAACGTGGCCATGGACCTCGAGCCCTGGCACGCGGTGCGGCCCTGCGGGCTGGCGCCGGAGATCATGACCGACATGTCGCGGGCCGCCGGACGGCCGATCGGCCTCGCCGAGGCCCGCGCCGCCGTCCGCGACCGGGTTTTCGTTCTCACCGACCCGCTGCCGCCGGCTAGAACCGCAACCCCATGACGGGCACGGTGGAACTCGCTCCCGACCGCCAGAACCTGCTGGTGCGGTTCCCGTACCGGCCGGACCTGGTGGACGAGGTGAAGTCCCTGGCCCGGCGGCGCTGGGACAAGGGCAACAAGACCTGGATCGTGCCCGTCGAACTCGCCGAGCAGATCTACCAGAAGTTCGCCCGCCACCTCTTCGAGTTCGCGCCGGAGGTGATGAGCCTGGTGGCGGGAACCCTGGGCACCGCCGCCCCGGTGGCCGAGGACGACGAGGCCGGGCCACGGACGCCGCCGGTGGAGGCGCTCAGCCTGTCAGGCCTGAACGCCCGCGTGCGCGACACCCTGCGGCAGGCGTTCCCGCAGGGGCTCTGGGTCACCGGCGAGATGCTCGACTTCGACAAGGGCGAGGGCCGGCGCATGCGCTTCTTCCGCCTGGTCGAGAAGCACGAGGGCGAGCCGAAGCCGCGGGCGTCGGTGGAGGCCGTGCTGTTCGCCGACACCGCCGAGGCGCTGCTGCGGCGACTGGCGGCGGCGCCGGAGCCGCTGGTGCTGCGCGACGGCATCGAGATCCGCGCCCTGGTCCGCGTCGACCTGTATCCCGACACCGGCCAGTACCGGCTGATCGTCGACGACATCGATCCGACCTTCACCCTGGGCAAGCTCGCCCTCGATCGCGAACGGATCCTGCGCGAGCTGCGCCGGCGCGGGCTCGACCAGCGCAACCTGCGGCTGCCGCTGCCGGTGCCGGCCCTGCGGATCGGCGTGCTGACCAGCGAGTCGTCGGACGGCTGGAACGACTTCCGCCGGCACCTGGAGGAGTCGGCGATCGGCTTCCAGCTCACCCTGCTGCCGATCGCCGTGCAGGGGCAGGGGCTGAAGCGCGACCTGCTGGCGGGCCTCCGCTGGTTCGCCGGGCGTGCGGCCGACTTCGACGTCCTGTGCGTCGTCCGCGGCGGCGGCTCGCGCACGGACCTGGCCTGGTTCGACGACCTCGACGTGGCGGTGGCGGTGGCGCAGCACCCGCTGAAGATCCTGGTCGGCATCGGCCATCAGCGGGATCGCTCGGTGCTCGACGAGATCGCCCACTCGGAGAAGACGCCCACGGCGGTGGCGACGTTCCTGGTGGAGTGCGTCGGCGACGCCCGCCAGCAGCTCGACACCGACGCACGGCGGCTGCGGGACGGGGCCGACGGTGTGCTGGCCGCCGCCCGCACGCGGCTGCGCGACGACGCCTGGCGGCTGCGCACCGCCACCGGCCTGCGGCTGACCGCCGCCCGCGGCCGCCTGGAGAACGGCGCCGCGCGGCTGCTGCGCGAGACCCGCGGCGCCCTGCTGCACGGCCGCCGCCTGCTGGTCCGCTGCACCGAGGGCCTCGGCCGCCACGCGCTGCTCCATCTGCAGCGCGAACGCGCCGGCCTGCAGAGCAGCCGCGTCCAGCTGGCCCGCAGCGCCGGGCTGGTTCTCGAGCGGGCCCGGGCGACGCTCGACCGCCGCGCCGACCGCGTCCGCCTGCTCGACCCGCGGGCCGTGCTGCGCCGCGGCTTCGCGCTGCTGCGGGATCCCGAGGGCCGCCTGATCACCGGCATCGCCGGCCTGCGTCCCGACCAGGATCTCACGCTCGTGCTGCGCGACGGCACCGCCGGCGCGCGCACCACCGCCATCCACCCGACCGAGCCCACCCCATGACCAGCAAGAAGAAGAACGAACCGACCTGGAGCGAGGCCAGCGCCGAACTGGAGCAGATCCTGCAGGCGATCGAATCCGGCGAGATCGACCTGGACGCGCTGCACGAGAAGGTGGGCCGCGCCGCCGAGCTGATCCAGCTCTGCCGCGACAAGCTCGGCAGCACGGAGCTGAAGGTGAAGAAGGTGGTGGACGCGCTGCAGCAGGAGCCGGCGGCCGACGCGGGCGAGGCCGACGCACCCGCCGACAAGGGCCTCTGGGACGCCTGATGGACCTCACCCAGATCGCGGTCTTCTACGTCGCGCTGCTGATCAGCCTGACGGTGCACGAGGCGGCGCACGCCTTCCTGGCCTGGAAGGGCGGCGATCCGACCGCCTACCTCGGCGGCCAGGTGACGCTCAATCCGCTGCCGCACATCCAGCGGGAGCCGTTCGGCACGGTGATCCTGCCGCTGGGCATGCTGCTCCTGTCCGGCGGCGCGTGGTGCTTCGGCTACGCCAGCACGCCGATCGATCCGAACTGGGCGCACCGCCATCCGCGCAAGGCGGCGCTGATGTCGGCGGCGGGCCCGCTCGCCAACCTGCTGCTGGCGGCCATCGCGTTCGCCGTGCTGTGGGGCATCGGCCGGCCGGACTCGTCGGCGACCCAGGCGGTCGAACGGATCGCCCTGGCCTTCCTGCTGCTCAACGTCCTGCTGTTCCTGTTCAACCTGTTCCCGCTGCCGCCGCTGGACGGCGCCAGCGTCGTCGAGGGCCTGCTGCCCCGCACCCGCGCACTCTTCGATTGGCTGCGGAGCCAGCCGGTGTTCGGCCTGATCGGCCTGCTGCTGGTGATCAAGGCGATGGACTACGTGCTGTGGCCGGTGTTCGGCACGGTCCTGGGCTGGCTGCGGGACCTGCGCTAGCGCAGCAGCGCCGCCTCGACGCGCTCGCCGGCGTCGAGGCAGGGGCTCATCGACCGCTCGTAGGCGAACTCCGGATGACGGGCCTCCTGCAGCCGCATCAGGTAGCCCACCTCGTCGTCGCAGAGCCCGAACAGCACCAGGTCGGGCAGGCCGGTCCGGTCGCGCAGGCGCTGCGCCAGCGCCGGCTCCACCTCGCCGGGCGCCGCCGCCGCGACGAAGTCGCCGATCCGCAGCCAGCCGACGGTGCTGCGCAGGTAGCCGTCGTGCAGATCGCGCTCCACCGCCGTGGTCAGGCGCGCCAGGCTCAGCCCCATGGTCTTCAGCGGCAGGAACACGTCACGCCGGCGCACCTCGATCTCGGTGACGGGCAACGGCCGCGCCGCCGCCAGCGCCGCCTCCGCCAGCCAGCACAGTCGCTGGCCCATGGCGTGGGCACCGGTCTGGTCCCTGGGCTGCACGTCGGGGGACACCAGGGCGCCCAGCGCGCCGTTGAAGAACACCGCCTGGCCGTGACCGGCCCGACGCCACGCATCGCACAGTTCGCCGACGAAGTCCGCCGACAGCATCGTGTTGCGACGCGGCAGCACCTCCGGATGGCAGGCCAGGTGCAGCAGCGTGCCGAGCGGGCGGCCGTCGTCGCGAGCCTTGGCGTGCAGCACGGTCACCCGCCGATCGAACACGAAGGGACGGTTGGTGTTCTTGACCAGCCCGACCGCCGGCAGCAGGGACTCGCCGCGGTGGAGGCTGGCCGGCGCCGCCTGGGCCAGCGCCTCGGCCACCGCTTCCCGCACCGCCGACGCCACCTTCACCAGGTAGCCGCGGTCGCGGCCCGACGACAGCAGGTAGTAGCCCCACAGCCCGATCAGGTCCGGCGCCGCATGGGTGTGGCTGGCGCCGACGAACACGTTGCCGTTGGCGAAGCCCGACAGCCCGCCCTTGATCCAGTCGACGTCCTCCCGCATCAGCCCGAGCGAGTCGATGCCGACCAGGGCGAAGCGCTGGTCGCCCAGCTCCAGCACCATGGCCCGCACCTTCAGCGGCGCCGCCACCCCGGTGCTGGTCCGGGCCAGGTCGAAGCCGGCGACGTAGACCGGGCCGTCCGGCGTGATGTCGCGCTCGGCCGCGCCGACCCGCAGCACCTCGCCCCGGGCCAGCCGGTGGAAGGTCGCCGGTTCCGCCGGCATCGACCGCTGCATGATGCCGGCGCAGGCCGTCGCCCCCAGGGCGACCAGCGCCAGGGCCAGCGCGCGCAGCGCCGGCCACCGATGCCCGGCAGCGCCGGTGCCGGCCATCAGCGGCTCTCGAGCGCCGCCAGGGCGTG
>CAZMGG010000054.1:17080-33853 GCA_964565715.1 uncultured candidatus Brocadiaceae bacterium
TCCGGCGCGACGCCCCGCCATCAGGTAGATCAGGCACAGGGTCACCGCCGCGCCCTCGCTGCCCGCCAGCACGCGGTGCAGCAGGACGTGGTCCAGGGGCAGCGGGCCGCCCTGGCGCATCGCCTCGCCGCGGAAGCCCAGCTGATCGTGCAGCCGCTCCGCCAGCAGCCGCGCCCGCGCCGCCAGGCTGCGGCCCTCGAAGCGGCGGCGCAGCAGTTCGGCCTCGCCCCGCAGCCAGGCCTTCAGCTCGCCGGCGGCAGGCGCGAAGGGCCGCACCATCTGTCCCACCAGCACGGCGCCCTGCAGCAGGGGCATCGCCCGCCGGGCGTTGCCCGGGCCCAGGTCCAGGTCGCCGAGGCGGCCCAGGATGGCACGGACCTCCAGCAGACGGAGGAGGCCACGGGCCCGCGAACGCAGGCGCGGATCGGCATCCTCGGCGCCCGCCGCCAGCGCCTCGCCGGCGGCCTCGCCGCAGCGCTGCAGCCATTCGCGGGCCGCACCCGCCACCTCCGGGTCGCCGTCGGCGAGCAGGCGCACCGCCGCGGCCAGGGCCTTGGCGGTGGGCGGGTGATGCTCCTCCGGGGGCGTCGTGCGCTGTGACATCTGGGTCGGCTCCGTCCTGAGTGTGCGGGGAGCATACGTACGCCGGCCGGGCGCGCGATAGTGCTTGCGGCGCTACCGGCACGCCCCCGCCCGGCGCGCGACGTCGGAGCAGCGATGCCACCGGCGAAGCTGCGGCGCGCGCTTCCCGCCGGGTCGCAAGAAAAAAGTGGTGCCGAGGACAGGACTTGAACCTGCACACCCCGTGAGGGGTACCAGCCCCTCAAGCTGGTGCGTCTGCCAGTTTCGCCACCTCGGCAGGAGGCAAGGGCGAGGGAATCTACCCAGGACCCGCCCGGTTGCAACACCGGGCTGCCGGCGGGCCGGCCCTACCGGTAGTCGAGAAGCGCCTTGCCCTGGAAGCGGATGTAGTTGTTCTCCAGTTCGACCTGGACGTAGGCCCCGGCCATCGCCCGGAAGATCGTCCGGAACTGCACCACCTTGGCCAGATCGGCCTGACCGTAGCCCGAGCCGAGCCGGGTCCACTGCTCGCGCAGCCGCCGGTCCACCTCGGCGTCGAACTGCGGCCGCAGGGTGCCCGGGATGCCGGCCACCGACGAGTACTGGGCGTACTTGTCCTTGCGCACCAGGTCCTCGATCTGCGGCCGGGTGGCGGCCATCCAGCCCGGATCCGGATCGCGCCCGACCTGCTCCAGCATGGCGCGGTAGTCGTCGAACACGGCGGCCAGCTCGGGTCCGCGCACGAGGATGCAGCCGTTGAGGGCCTGCGGCAGTTCCCGCGCGAACACGCGGGCCTCGTCGGTCTCCATGATCGAACGGGCGCCGTTGGTGCCGTAGCGGGCCCGGAACATGTCCTTGATCAGCGGCCCCGAGTTCGACAGCACGAAGAAGTCGCGGAACACCAGGGCGGCGATCTGGCCGGTGCCGGGGATCTGCGGATTGGCGAACTCCCAGACCACGTCCTGGCCCGACCCGCCGCCGCCGTCCAGGCTCATGTTCAGGTTGAACACCCGGCGGAAGCCGAACACGCTCTGCGAGTAGGTCTGCAGCATCCGCACCAGGTCGTCGAGCACGTTGGAGCTGCCCTCGCGGATCCAGAACACCCAGGCGATCTGCGGCGTCGCCGACAACGCCGCCACCGGGAACAGCAGCTCGCCGGTCTGCTTGTCGCGGCTGGTGTCGGGCACGTTCTTGCGGAACACGAAGCCGGTGCGCGGCAGCAGCGCGATCTTGATCCGGTCGATGAGGTCGCGGCAGTCGTTGACCTGCTGGCCCTGCAGCGACACCCGTCGCAGCATGTCGTTGAGCAGGTCCTTCTCGTCGCGGGTCAGCGCGTCGTACATCGCGTGCATGAACTCGCCGGCGGGCATGCGCAGCGCCGCGGCGGCGCAGGCGTTCTCCGGCACCATGCGCAGGAACGGATCCAGCCACTTCTCGCGGGCCTGGGCCTCGGAGCGGAAGAACTGGCTCTGGAAGGCCGTGTGCATGTGGCTGTTCATCACCACCTCGCCGGTGAAGGACAGCCGCTCGGGCTCGAACATCAGGGCCCCGGAGATCGAGTTCCACCCCTTCAGGTTGAGGAAGCTGGCCAGCACCCGCTGTTCCATGCTGTCCTGGTTGTTGGGGTCGGGCCAGCCGGCGGCGAAACGCCGGAAGCCGTCGGTGAGGTTGGGGTCGACGCTGAACTCGAGGGCGTCGATCTCCTCCGGCGCCGTCACCTCGACCCAGCGGTCCAGCCGATGCTGCACGCCGTCCACGTACTTGGCCGACTGGCCGAACGGCTGCTCGCCGGTGAAGCCCTCCGCCAGCCGCAGGGCCTGGTCCACCAGATGGCGGTTGTTGGCCACCATCAGGCAGTCCAGGTGCCGGGCCGCGTAGATCGGCTGACCGCCCTGCGGCGTGATGATCATCACCGGTCCGTCGTTCTGCAGCTGCACGCCCTGATCGGCGACGCGGGACTGCACGAGGCCCCAGCGGGCCACGTTCCAGGCCGCCCGCGCCCGCCACGACACCCGGGCGAACATGCCCCACCAGGGCTCCGCCAGCGGCTGCGGCGAGGCTCCCGTGCGATCGTCGAAGTAGCCGGTCAGCACCACCTCGGTGCCGAGGATGTCGCGCACCGGGTCGATCCAGCCGCCGCTCTGCTCGCGCGCCTGCCGCACGCCGTCGGCCACCTGCTGCAGCAGCCGTTCGGCGCCGTCGGCGCGCAGGCCGCGCACCAGCGGCCCCTGCTGCAGATCCCGCCAGGTCTGGCTGTCGGCGAAGTCGGCCCAGAACACCGGCTCGGGGAACGCGGCGAAGTCGGCGGCGGCGTCCAGCTTGCGCACGAAGAAGTGGACCTCGCGCGGCACGATGTCGCGCACGTCCACCAGCCGCCCCTCCATCGGGTTGTGCACGAACGCGATCACGAACAGGCTGAGCAGGATCGCCAGGATGCCCAGCACGATGCCGAGCTTCTTGAGCAGCTTGCGCTTCGACGGACTCATCGGGGGAGGGAGCGTAGCGGACCGGGCCTCGCGGCCCGAGCCTCGGACCGCGCTCCCGGCGACGTTCTTCCCGCGACCGCCTGCGGTTTGCCTTCCGCCGGCGGCAGGGCTCCAATCGGTCCGATGGCCGGACCCGTTCCCAACGCCCGCTCGCGCACGATCGAGGCCTCGCCGACCCTGGCGATCATCGCCACGGCGGCGCGGCTGCGGGCCGAGGGCAGGGACGTCGTCGCCCTGGGGGCCGGCGAGCCGGACTTCCCGACGCCCGAAGCCATCGCCGAGGCGGGCCGGGCGGCGATCGCCGCCGGCAACACCCGCTACACGCCGGCGGCGGGCACCGCCGAACTGCGGCAGGCCGCCGCGAAGTGGTTCGACGCCACCTACGGCCTCGATTTCGCGCCGGAACAGGTGATCGCCACCGCCGGCGCCAAGCCCGCCCTGCACATGGCCCTGTCGACGGTGGTCGAGAAAGGCGACCGGGTGCTGATCCTGGCGCCCTTCTGGGTGTCGTATCCGGCGCTGGTGCGGATGGCCGACGGCGTGCCGGTGATCGTCCCGCCGGTGCCCGACCAGGGCTTCGTGCACACCGGCGAGCAGCTTGCCGCGGCGGCGACGGCACACGGCGCCCGCGGCGTGATCTGCAACTTCCCCAACAACCCGTCCGGCGCGATCCCGACCCGCGCCCAGGTGCAGGCGCTGGTGGACGCCTGCCGCGCCCACGACCTGTGGATCCTGTCCGACGAGATCTACGGCCAGCTTCGCTACGACGGCCACGAGCACGTTTCGCCGGCGGCGGTGGCCGGCGGCCGCGAACGCACCATGGTGGTGAACGGCGGCACCAAGAGCCACTCCCTGACCGGCTGGCGCATCGGCTTCCTGGCCGGCCCGGAGCCGGTGATCGAGGCCGCGGCCCGCATCCAGAGCCAGCTCCTCGGCAATCCCAGCACGATCAGCCAGGCGGCGGCCCTGCAGGCGTGCCGGACGCCGGATCCGGCCGGCCTGCTGGAGCGCATCGCCGCCTACGACCAGCGGCGCCGGTTCCTGGTGGCGCAGATCGGCCGCATCCCCGGCCTGCGGCTGGCGCCGCCACAGGGCGCGTTCTACGCCCTGGTCGATGCGCGCGAGCTGTGCCGCATGCGCGGATGCGACGACCAGGCGCTGGCCCTGCAGCTGCTCGAGGAGCAGCTGCTGGCGTGCGTGCCGGGCTCGGCGTTCGGCATCCCGGGCTTCCTGCGCTTCAGCTACGCCGCGGCGATGCCGCAGCTCGAAGAAGCCGTGCGCCGGCTGCGCGCCTTCGCCGGAGGTGGCAGGTGAGCACCGCCGGTTCCGGCCAACCCTCGTCGCGGCACGCCGTCAACCTCGCCGAACTGGCGGTGGCCGATCACTTCTGGACCGTGTTCGCCCGCGTCGTCTCCCGCAAGGAGCTGACCACCAAGCAGAACCGCCCGTTCCTGCTGCTCGAGCTGACCGACGCCCACTGCACCTGGGAGGGCAAGATCTGGGACGACTCCCGCGAGGCGATGGACGCAGCCCAGGACCTGCCGCCCGACGCCGTGGTCAAGATCCTCGGCAAGGTCGACGAGTACAACGGCCGGCCCTCGCTGGTCATCCGCAAGCTGCGCGCCCTGGACCCGGCGGAACTGCCCGCCGAGTACGACCCGACCCAGCTCTTCGACCCGGCCCTCGAGCTGGTCGAGGACCTGGCCTGCCGGACCCTGGTGTTCGACATCGAGACCGTGCCGGCGTTCGAGCGCCGCGAACTGCCGCCGACGGTGCAGGAGGCGCTGACGCAGTACTCCGAGCGGCGCGAACAGGATCCCGACAAGACCATGGGCCTGTCGCCGTTCTTCTCCCGCGTGGTGTCGCTGGCGGTGGCCGACGGCGACGCCGAGGTCGGCCAGGAGGACGTCACGGTGCTGTTCGTGCCGCCGGACGGCGTGACCATCCCGGAGCCGCCGTCCTGGCTGCGGCCGATGACCGAGCCCGACCTGCTGCGGGCGTTCTGGGCCCTGTGCAGCAAGGCGCAGACCATCGTCACCTTCAACGGCCGCCTGTTCGACGTGCCGTTCCTGGTGACGCGCAGCATGGTGCACGGCATCCCCGCCCGTCGCGACCTGCTGTCGCAGCGCTACGCCCTGCACCCGCACCTGGACCTGTGGGACCTGCTGGGCCGCGACCGCGGCCCGTCCAAGCTCGACGTGATCTGCTGGGCGCTCGGCATCGAGAGCCCGAAGGAGCAGATGGACGGCTCGATGGTGGCGCCGGCCTACGCCCGCGGCGAGTACCAGGAGATCGCGCTCTACAACGCCCACGACGTGCGCGCCACCTGCGCCGTCTACCGCAAGGCCCGCGATCTCGTGCTGCGCTACCGCGGCGACTGGAACCAGTGACCCGGCCGGCTCACAGCCGCAGGGCGTTCTGGCAGCCCGGCGGCAGGGCCCGCAGGCACATCTCCTGCAGCCGGCGGCGCACGCCGACGTCCTGCTCCGACGCGAACACGTAGAGCTTCCACAGCCGTGGATAGCTGTCGCGCAGGTCGCGCAGCCGCGGGATGTCCTCGGCGAACTGCTCCATGGGCAGGATCCGCTCGCCGCTGCCGGGGAAACGCACCAGCGTCCGCGCCTCCTTGAGCTGCATCCTGCGCGCCGGGCAGTAGAGCACGATGTCGATGTCGCGGCCGAACGCCGCCCGCGCCTCCCGTTCCATCGCCGCCTCCCACTCGAAGCGCGGCTCCGGCCGGCCCTTCGGGAAGTAGGTGTCGAGCAGCACCTGCTGCGTCTCGCGGTTGAGGTAGACCGGCAGCACCAGCACCCGCTTGGGCAGTTCCCGGCGTCGCAGGCGCTGCACGAACCGATGCAGCCGTTCGGTGGCCGCCGCGTCGCCCAGATCGAGGGCCTGCAGCCGCAGCAGCAGGCTCTCGTCGGTGCTGGCCATCAGGTCGGCGGCGGACAGCGCGCCCTGCCGCAGGGCCATCTCCACCATCCGCGACATCAGGGCGCCGGCGGCGATCTTGGCGTGGTGGTAGTAGACGCGCTCGGAGAAGTGGTAGCGGATCTCCAGCAGCCGCAGCAGCTCGCTGACCACGTCCTCCCGCAGCATGCCGTGCTTCTCGCAGTCGACGAACATGCGCTGGCCGGCCCGGTCGACGCGGAAGTAGTCGATCACCCGCCGGTCGTAGCGCAGCTCCAGCCCGGTGTAGTGGGCGTCACGGCGCAGGTAGTCGAGCAGGTCGGCATCGATGGTGTCGCTGACCACCTGGCGCCAGAACGGCGGCACGGTCCGCGGCCGGCCGGTCAGCACCGACAGCACCTCGGCGCGCAGGCCCAGGGAGTCCAGCACCGCGCCCAGCTCGGTGTCGCCCAGGACGGCCTCAAACCGCTCGGGCACGTCGTGTCGCGGCAGCAGCTGGGTCTGGTCCTCGATCATGTGACCCGCCGGGATGTGGGTCACGTCGTGCAGCAGGGCGGCGATGCGCAGCACCCGCAGTTCGTCGTCGTCGACCCGGTGGCAGCCCGCCGGATCGCGGCCGGCGTTCTTGTTGCACGCCGCCAGCAGCTGCCCGGCAAGATGCAGCGTGCCGATCGAATGCTCGAACCGGGTGTGGGTGGCGCCGGGGAACACCAGGTGCGCCGTGCACAGCTGCCGGATCCCCCGCAGACGCTGGAACTCCGGCGTGTCGATCAGGCGCATCTCCTCCCGGGAGAGTTCGATGTCGCCGTGGACGGGCTCGCGCAGGACGGTCACCGCGGCAGGGTAGCCGCGGCCCCAGGCGAGGCAAAAAAGAAGGACCGGACGGCACCACGCCGCCCGGTCCCCACCACACAACAAGAAGAGGAGGACGCGCTCCCCCGAGCGCGGGTCTCCGACAGCTCTCCGCTCCACCGGCACACCGCGCGCGGCTCACGCCCTCGGCGGCCTCTCCGGCCGGGGCCGGCGCGGGGCAACCCCCGACCGGCGGCCCACTCTACCCCCGATTCCGCGCGGTGACGGACCGCAGCGTCGGCGCGCCGCGGCGGCGGCGCGTTCCCGCCGGCGACATCGGCGGCTGCGCGCTTCTCAGCGCGGGACTCCGGCGGTGGCGAGGTCGGTGGGGCCGGCGACGATCAGCGCCGGCACCAGCTGCGGCGGCGACAGGACGCCCTTCTGCCGCACCCGCACCGTCACGTCGAGCACGCCGGGCGCGGACAGAACGTGCTCGTGGGCCACGCCCGCCGCCACCGGCACCGCCGGCATCGGCCGCACCTCGACCAGCCACGGATCCGCGCCCGGCGGCAGGATCCGCAACACCGGCGCCTCGCTCCGCCACGGCGGCAGCACCAGCGTCACCGGCTCGCCGGGGCCGGCCGGCAGTTCCCACGAAGCACCGCCGCTCTCGCCCTGCGCCGTGAGCACCGCCCGGCCGTCGTCGCCGGGCACGCCCACCGCGAAGCGCCCGTCGGCGTCGGTGAACGCCAGCGCACAGCCCGCCGGCGCCCGGTCCGGCGGCAGCAGCCAGCGGCCCTCGCCGTCGGGCACGATCTCCCGGCCCGCCGGCCGCGCCAGCACCGCCACACCGGGCAGGCCCGCGCCGGCCGCATCGACCAGCCGACCGTGCAGCACCGACCGCATCGCCAACGGCACGTCGACCACCGAGCCACCGCGGCCGAGCGTCACCGCGGTCGCCGGCGCCGCCGCCGCGAACGGATGCCACACCGCAACCCGCAGCGCCGCGCCTGCCGGCAGCCCGCGGATCGTCGCCACGCCGTCGGGGCCCACCGCGGCGAGGCCCTCGATCGCCTGCAGGAAGAACGGGTGCTGCAACACCTCCGTGCTCAGCTCGTCGCCGGGCAGCACGATCACGCGGCCCAGGTCCAGGGCGTCGGCGACGCCGATGCAGCGCACGGTCAGCACGGCCTCGGGCAGCAGCGCGAACAGTTCCTCGGCCGGCTGCTGCAGCCGCGCCACCACCACCCGGCCCGCCGTCGCCAGTCCCGCGGCTCGCACCGCCACCGGCACGCCGGGGCCCGCCGGCACCACGACCTCGAACCGGCCGTCGGCGTCGGTGACCGCCTCCACCGGCCGGCCGTCCTGCAGCTCGCCGGTCCAGACGCGGGCCTGCGCCACCGGCGCGCCGTCGGGGCCCACCACCCGGCCGCGCAGCAGCGCGTCGGGGCCCAGTTCGATCTCGCCCTCGGCATCGGCCTGCACCCGCACCGCCCGGCACACGCTCCGGCCAGAGCCGAGATCGACGCGGCCCAGCGCCTGGCCCGCGCCGCGGAAGCCCGACCGCCCGGCCCCCAGCCCCGCCACCAGCTCCACCGGCAGCCGGGCGTCGGTGCCCGCGCGCGAGGCGCGTACCATGGGCCGGTCGGGGGGCGGCAGCAGCCGCGCCACGGTGCGCAGTTCGAGCACCACGGTCACCGGGTCGGGCGGCAGTTCCACGGGCGCCGTGGCCCCCGCCGTGCCGCCGTCCCCCACCGCACCCGCACCGGGGAGTGCCGTGCCCCCGTCCGCACCGGGCCCCGGCTCCTCCCGCGACAGCAGCAGCCAGCCTGCCACCGCGAGCAGGACAACGGCCAACAGGATGGTGACGGGACCGCGCATGCGGGGAACGATGGGAAGGAAGTCTACCCAGCACCGTCCCCCGCGCCCCGTGACCCTCGCCGTCGCCCTCGACTACCGTCCCGCGTTGCTCAGCCCGACCGGCATCGGCCGCGCCGCGCGCGAACTGGCCCGCGCGCTCGCCGCGCTCGGCGAGGTCGAGGTCCACCTGTTCGGCCACGCCCTGGCGCGGGCGCGGCTGCCGGTGACGGTGCCGGCGGGCGCGCGGCTGCACCGGGCCCCGCTGCCCGGCCGCGGCCTGCCCTGGCTGCACCGCTGCGGCATCGGCGCCGACGACCTTGCCGGCCGCCCGCAGGTCTTCCACTGGACCGACTACGTGCATCCGCCGGTGCGGTCGGCCCGCGTCGTGCTGACCATCCACGACCTCGCCTTCGCCCGCGACCCGGCCTTCCACGGCCAGGCCGAGGCCGAACGGCTGCTGGCGCGCACCCGCACCGCCGCGGCCCAGGCCAGCGCGCTCGCGGTGCCGTCCCGGGCCACCGCCGACGACGTCGCCCGCCTCCTGCCGGAAGGCCGGCGGATCCGGGTGATCCCGTTCGGCGCCGATCACATCGCCGACCTGCTGGCGGCGCTGCCGCGCCCCGCTGCCGCGGCCGCACCCTACGTGCTGGCGCTCGGCACCATCGAGCCGCGCAAGAACCATCGGGCCCTGCTGGCCGCGTTCCGCCGGCTGCCCGCACAGCGCCCGCGCCTCGTCGTGGTCGGCGGCCGCGGCTGGCGGTGCGACGACATCGTCGCCGATCTGCAGCAGGCCCACCGCGAGGGCTGGTGCCAGTGGTTGCACGACGCCGACGACCGCACGACCTTCGCGCTGCTCCGCGACGCCACCGCGCTGGTCTACCCCTCGGCCTGGGAAGGCTTCGGCTTCCCGGTGCTGGAGGCCATGGCCATGGGCGTGCCGGTGCTGGCCGGCGACTGCGCGGCGCTGCGCGAACTGGCCGACGACGCCGCCCTGTTCGCCCCCGGCGCCGAGCCCGACGCCCTGGTGCAAGCCCTCGACCGCCTCCTCGGCGACGCCGACCTGCGTGCCCGCCTGCGCCAGCAGGGTCCGCGCCGCGCCGCCGCGTTCCGCTGGGAGACCTGCGCCCGCGCCCACGCGGCGCTCTACCGCGAGGTGGCCGCGTGACCGACGGCGTGATCGTCTTCGACGCGGTGACGCTGGGCGACGGGCCGCCCACCGGCGTCGCCCGCGCCTTCCTGACCACGCTGCAGGCCTACGTGCCCCTGGCCGAACGGCCGCTCGCGGTGCTGCTGCCCAAGGGCGCCGACGGCGGCGAACTGCCCGCCGGCGTCGAGGTCGTGCCGGCCCCCACCGGTGCGCTCGCCCGCCAGACCGGCCTGCCGAAGCTGCTGCAGAAGCTGGGCGCGCGGCTGCTGCACAGTTCGGTGGCGTCGATCCCGCTGCGCGGGCCCTGCCCGCGGATCAGCACCGTCCACGACCTGCCGTGGGCGGGCGCCGAGGCCATCGAGAAGGGGCCGAGCCGCGCCCGCGCCGCCACCCGCGCCGCGGTGACGCGCGCCGACGCGGTGCTGGTGCCCTCCCGCAGCACGCTGCGCGGGCTGCGGGCCTTCCTCGGCGACGCCGGCATCGCCAGGGCCCACATCGTGCCGCACGGCGTCCCGCTGCCCGACGCGCCCGCACCGCTGGCGGCGCTCACCGGGCCGTTCCTGGCGCTCGGCGACGACCGACCCCGCAAGAACCGCCGGCTGCTGCGCAAAGCCCATGCGCTCGCCCGCAGCCTGTGCCCCGACCTGCCGGACCTGCGCTTCGTCGGCCCGCCGGACGCCTTCGTGCCCGAAGCCGAGAAGCTCGCCATCCTCCGCTCCAGCCGCGCCCTGGTGCACGTGTCGCGCTTCGAAGGCTTCGGCCTGCCGGTGCTGGAGGCCATGGCCCACGGCGTGCCGGTGATCTGCTCGATGGCCACCAGCCTGCCGGAGGTGGCGGGTCCCGGCGCGGCCTACGTCGATCCCGACGACGTCCCAGGCCTCGCCGAACTGCTGGTCCACGTGCACCGCGTCGACGAACTGCGCCAGCAGCTCCGCACCGCCGGCCTGCTGCGCGCCATCGAGTTCCCGCCGGAACGGCCGGCCCGCGAATGGCTGCGCCTGCACCGGAAGCTGCTGCGGTGAGGCCCCGGCGATGAGCCTGCACGCGGCGGTGTCGGGCTGGCTGCTGGGCCCGCCGTCCGGCGCCAACCGCCGCCTGCTCGGCCTGTTCGGCGCCCTGCGCGGACTCCTGGCCGCCGGCGAGCGCGTCACCGTGCTGCACCCGGCCGCCTGGACGCCGCCCTGGGCGCATCCGCGCATCACGTTCCTGCCGACGCCCATCCCGGCGGGCCCCCGCGGCGCCCGCTTCGCCGCCGAACACCGCCGCCTGCCGCGGCTGCTCGCCGGACTCGGCGCCGACCTGCTCGACCACGGCTTCCTGCCGGCGCCCCGGCTGCCCTGCCGGCTGGTGCTCACCGTGCACGACACGCGCCACGCCGACGGCGACGCTGGTGCGCGCGGGCCGCGCTGGCTGCATCGCGCGGTATTGCGCCGGGCGATCCGGCGCGCCGACGCGGTGGTGGTGCCGAGCCGCTTCACGGCCGACCGGATCGCCCAGCTCGGCGGCAACCCGCGCCGTCTGGCGGTGATCGCCAACGCGGTGGACCTCGCCCCGGCGGCACCGGCCGCCGACGCCGGCACGTTCTTCCTGCACGTCGGCCACCTGGAGCCGCGCAAGAACCTGCACCTGCTGCTCCGCGCCTTCGCCGCGCTCCCCGCGGACCTGCGGGAACGGCGGGAACTGCGCTTGGTGGGTGCCGACGCCGGCGCGGGCAGGCGACTGCGCGAGGCGGCCGCGGCGCTCGGCATCGCCGACCGCGTGGCCTTCCTCGGCGAACTGCCCGATGCCGCCCTGCCGCCGCTGTACGCCGGCGCGGCGGCGGTCTGCGTGCCCTCGCTGCACGAAGGCTTCGGGCTGTGCGCCGCCGAGGCGATCGCCGCCGGCGCGCCGCTGCTGGTGGCCGACCGCGGGGCCCTGACCGAGATCACCGGCGACCGCGGCCGCGTGCTGCCCGGCGACGATCCGGCCCGGTGGGCGCTGGCGATGGCGGCGCCGCCGCCGCGCCGGCCGCCCGCGCCTCGGCTGGAGCAGCCGTGGGCAGGGCCGGCGGCGGCGCTGCTGGACCTGTGGCGGACAGTGGCGGGCGGTGGGGTCGGAGTATCGTCGTAACTTGCTTATTGATAAGTAGTTACGATCACAGATCAGACCAGGCCCTGCACCAGCCAGAACAGGCCCACAGCGGCGGCGAGCACCAGCACGATCAGGATGCCCCGCACCAGCGGGTTCATCTGCCGCAGGTCGTCGCCGAGCAGGCCACCGCGATCCTCCTTCTTGGCGTACTGCAGCAGGCGGCCGCGGGCCTGGACCACCGGCTCGGTCGTGCCGCCGCCGGCTGCGGCGGCAACCCCGTGGGCCACCCCCATATTCACCACCCCCACCTCGTCCTCGAACTCGACGAGCTGCCCGGCCGCGGGCTTCGGCGCCGGCGGCGGCGCGGGTGGCGGCGCCGGCCGGGTCGGGGGCGGGGGCGCGGCGGTCACGCCGTCGTTCTCCTCCTCGTCGTCGGCGAACAGGTCCACCTCGTCGTGCCCGGCCGCCGCCGCCGCGGCCCCCGGCCCTTCCGCCGCCTCGAAGCGGATCACCGTGGTGCCGATCTGGATCTCGTCGCCCACCCGCAGCATCCGGCGCGTCACCGGCTTGCCGTTGAGCAGCGTGCCGTTGCTGCTCTGCAGGTCCTCGATCTCGACCACGCCGCCCTGCACGACCAGCCGCGCGTGCCGGCGGGAGGCCTTGCCGTCGTCGATGACCACGTCGCAGCCGGCCACGCGGCCGAGGATCAGACCGTCGCGCACGGGCACGCGATCGCCGTTGTGGAGCCTGAGGAATCCGTCCATCGTCCGGTGCAGGAAAGCCGCGGGCGGAGGATAGCATCGCCCCGCCATGGATGCGGCGGTCGAAGTGCGGCACCTGACCGTGAGCTACCGGCGCCCGTTCCGGCGCGCCACGGTCACGGCGCTGCAGGCGGTCGACCTGCAGGTGGCCCCGGGCACCATCCTCGGCATCCTCGGGCCGAACGGCTCGGGCAAGTCGACCCTGCTGCGGGTGCTGGCCGGGCTGCAGCGCCCCACCGCCGGCACGGCGGCGATCCTGGGCCGGCCGGCGGACGACGCCGAACTGCTGGCCCTGGTGTCGTTCCAGCCCGAGGGGCCGCTGCCGATGCCGCAGCTGGGCGCGCCGGAGTTCCTGGCCTGGATCGGCCACCTGGCCCGCATGCCAGGCGCCCTGGTGCGGGCCGCCGCCGCCCGCTGGCTCGAACGGCTGGACCTGGTGCACGCCGGCAGGCGGCCGGTGCGGACCTTCAGCACCGGCATGCGCCAGCGGCTGGCGCTCGCGGCGGCGCTGCTGACCGGGCCGCAGGTGCTGCTGCTCGATGAGCCGACCGCGGGGCTGGATCCGGTGGGCTCGGCGACGGTGATGGAGATCCTGACCGAACTGGCGGGCGCGGGCGTGACGGTGATCCTCGCCTCGCACCACCTGCAGGAGGTGGAGCAGATCTGCCGGGAGGTCGTGGTGCTGCAGGGCGGCCGCGTGCGGGCGCGCGGCACCCTGGACGAACTGCTGGGCACCGGCGAGCAGACCCTGGTGGTGCGCGGACTCGACGGCGAGGGACTGGCGGCGGTGGACGCGACGGTGCGGCAGGCGGGCGGCGCGGTGGTGCACCGCGGCGCCACCCGCGAGCACCTGTTCGCCCTGTTCCGCCGGCTGGCGGACGGAAACGGGCCGTGAAGGAACTGACCCAGGCACTGCGGGCCGGCGGCCGCACCAGCGCGTGGCTGGTGCCGGTCCTGGTGGCGACCGCCTGGCTGGGCTGCACGTTCGCCGCGCCGCGGCTGCCCGACGGCGATGGCTCCGCCGCCGGGCCCTGGCTGCACGTGCCCTGGTTCCTGCTGGTGGCCGCCGTGTGCGTCGCGGTGATCGAGGCCTGGCCGGCGTTCAGCCGGGCCCGCGCCGGCGCCGGCTGGCTGCTGCGCTGGCGGGCCGGGCCCCTGCGGGGCTGCGGCCTCTGCTCGCTCGGCGCCCTGCTGGTGCTGTTGCCGGGGTTGCTGGCGATCGCGGTGGTGCCGGCGGTGCTGCCCGAGGCGATGCCCGCGCCGCGGGCCCACCGCGACCTCGGCCAGGGCCAGCTGGGCGGCCTGCGGCCCGGCTCGGCCCCGTTCCGTCTCGCCGGCCCGGCCTTCCCGTGCCACGAACTGCACCTGCGGCCCCTGGTGATCCTGCCGGCCCAGGGCCCCGCCGAAGCGGCGCTGGTCGAGGTGCGCGTGGATGGCGCGGCGGTGGGGCCGCCCCTGGTGCTGGCGGGCGCGCAGCTGCTGCGGGTACCGCTTCACGACCGCCTGGTCCACAGCCTGGAACTGGTCCATGCCGGCGGCACGGTGTCCGCCGTGTTCCCGCCGGGATCGGTGGTGGCGGTCGGCAGCCACGAGCACGGCCGGCTGGCCAACGCGCTGCTGGCCGGCGCCGCGTACGCCCTGCCCGCCGGGCTCCTGCTGGGGCTGGCGACGTTCGCCGCGCCCTTCCTGTCGCTGCCGGTGGCGCTGGCCACCGCGCTGGGCGTGCTGCTGCTGGCCACCCTCGGCGGCGCCCTGCCGACGTCGGCGGTGGCCGACGCCATGCTGCGCGGCCGTTGGCTGCCGGCGGAATGGCCGCGCCTGTGGCCCGCCGTCGGCCGCGCCCTGCTGGTCACCGCCGGGCTGTTCGGTGCGGCCCTGCTGGCCCACCGCGGGAGGCAGGCTTGAGGGCCCATCCGCTGCTGCTGGTCGGGGGCGCGGTGCTGTGGGGCACCGCCCTGTGGCTCGCCCCGCCACGCGCCGAGGCCCTGGGCGAACTGGGCGCGGCCGCGGTGCGCCCGGCGGTGCTGCCCTTCCTCTGGCGGGCCGTGGCCGAAGCCCAGCAGCACGGCTCGGCGGGCGAAGCCTTCGCCGCCGCCCGCGCCGTGCTGGCGTTCCTGCCGCAGTGGAGCGACGGCCACCTGGCGTTCGCCTATCGCTTCACGCTCGACGGCGACCAGGTGGCCGGCAGGGATCCGGCGGCGGCGGCCGCCGACGCCGCGCTGCGACTGCAGGCGGCGCTGGCGCTGCTGGCCGAAGGCCGCGCCCGCAAGCCCGGCGCGGCCATCGACCTGCTGATCGGCACGGCGTTCCTGGTCGAACTGGCCGGCCGCCGCCATCCCGACCTGGGCGCGCACCTGGCGCCCGGCCGGCCCATCGTGCCGGCCGAGTATGCCGATTCCTTCCTGGCCGAGGCCGAACGGCTCGGCGCCGGCGCGTCGGCGACCGAGCTGCGGGTGTTCGGCGTGCCGGCGGTTCTCGCCGGCCTGCTGCGGGCCGGCGAGCGGGACCGGGCGGTCACGGTCCTCGACGCGGCGCTGGCCCGGGTGCCCGAGGTCCGCGACCGGGAACTCGCCGCGGGCTGGGCGCGGAGCCTGCAGAGGCTACGGTTGCGCCTGCTCGGCGACCGAGACATCCCCCTGGCGGAGCTGGCGGCCGACCCGCGCCTGGAAGCCCTGATCCCCCTCCTTCGCTGACCGCCGATGTTCGACGCCATCCTGGATGCCATCGCCGACTACCCCTACGTCGGGGTGGCGATCGTCTTCCTGCTGTGCGGGCTCGGCCTGCCGCTGCCGGAGGAGCTGGTGCTGATCGCCGGCGGCTACGTCTGCCACGCATTCCCGGAGAAGGCCAGCGTGCCGGTGATGATGGCCTGGTGTGCGGGCGCCATCCTGGCCGGCGACCTGATCCCCTACGTGCTGGGGCGCGTGTTCGGCACCCGGCTGCTGCGCATCCGCTGGCTGCGCATGTTCGTCACCCGGCAGCGGCTGGCCAAGTTCGACCGCTGGTTCCGCCGGCGGGGCGACCTGGTGATCTTCGTGGCGCGGTTCCTGGCCGGCATCCGGGTGGTGGCGTTCTTCACCGCCGGCACCATGAAGATGCCTTGGCGGCGCTTCCTGCTGCTGGACGGGCTCGGCATCTGCCTGATCGTGCCGACCCTGGTCTACCTGGGCTGGTCCGGCGCCGACGTGATCAACTCGGTGATCGACTGGGTCGGCCGGGTCGAACGGGGCATCCTCTGGACGACGGCGGGCGGCGCGGTCGTCCTGCTGGGCTGGTTCTGGCTGCGCCGGCGGCGGCTCGCCCGGGCCCGACCGGCCGGTCCCACCGAGACCTTCATCGAGCCGAGCCAGCCGCCGCGGCCGCCGGAGAACGGGGCCCCGCCGTCGGACCCGCCCGCCCCCGGCGCCTGACCGCCGCCGGCGGGTCGCGTTTCCTTGTCCCCCCGGGAGGGCGCCGCTATGGTGCCCGCCCTTTCACGCGGGCACCCCCCTTCCCATCCCCGCCCGCGGGAGATCCCAAGGCCATGTCGTTCACTCTCTGGACCGTTCTCGCGCTGCTCGCCGCCGTCGCCGCAGTGTTCTTCGCCGTCACGCTGTTCAAGCAGATCATGCAGAAGGACGCGGGGGACGAGGCGATGCAGAAGATCGCCAAGGCCATCCAGGAGGGCGGCAAGGCCTTCCTGAACGCCGAGTACCGCTGGCTGGCGGTGTTCGTGGTGGTGGCCTTCGGGCTGCTGTGCCTTGGCAAGCCTGAGCAGGGCCTGGGCATCAAGACCGCCATCGCCTTCGTGCTCGGCTCGTCGGCGTCGGCGATCGCCGGCTACTTCGGCATGCATTGCGCCACGCGCGCGGCGGTGCGCACCACCCAGGCCGCCAAGACCAGCCTCGCCGGCGCCCTCGACGTGGCCTTCAAGTCCGGCACAGTGATGGGCATGACCGTGGTGGGCCTCGGCCTGATCGGCGTCGCCGGCCTGATGCTGATCTACCACGACGACAACTACAACTTCCTCAACTACGTGCTGGGCTTCTCGTTCGGCGCCAGCTCGATCGCCCTGTTCGCCCGCGTCGGCGGCGGCATCTACACCAAGGCCGCCGACGTCGGCGCCGACCTGGTGGGCAAGGTCGAGGCGAACATCCCCGAGGACGACCCGCGCAACCCGGCGGTGATCGCCGACAACGTCGGCGAC
>CAZMGG010000055.1:0-33352 GCA_964565715.1 uncultured candidatus Brocadiaceae bacterium
TCGCTTGGTGCCGGTTCTGCGTGAACATCACGCGGAACTTCACGCGCCCGCCTTGCACCTCGTCGAAGAAGGCTCCAATCATCTTCACGTAGCGATCCAGGTACTGGGCGGTGACCTTCTGCCACTTCATCTCGCTTCCTACCATCAACTCATCCTTGATGGCGTTGAGCCTGTTGGCGACGCCGTGCAGGTCGTGCGACTGAATGAGTGAGCCGCCGAAGAAGTTCGAGAACTTCGCTCCCTTCGAAACGGACTCGTCAGCGTAGATGATGACCTCTCGCACGTTGCCGAGAGCATGATGGATGCGTGTGATGCGGGCGAGCGCATTCCATGCGGCTGATCCAGGCCCGCCGTCGGGAGGCAGGCATGGTCCCCTGGGGGCGCAGGACGCCCGCCAGTCATCACCGCAATGGCTGCACCGGGTGCGATGAGAGCACCGTCCCCGGGCGCCCGATCGCGGCAACGACGGTCGAAGTGGTGGGCAGGGCCGGAGTTGAACCGGCGACCCCAGCATTTTCAGTGCTGTGCTCTACCAACTGAGCTACCTACCCACCCGCGTCCGGGCCGCAGGGCCTGGACGCGAGGGCGGGAAGGTTACGGAGGCGCCGACGCCGGTCAAGGGTGGACCACGGCGCTCGGCGAAGTCCCGTCCCTCCTGCATCCGGCCGGCTCCCGCGGGCGAACCACCTGCCGATGCCTGCCGGGAACGACCCCAAGCCGATCCGCCGCCCGCTGGTCTGGTTCCGCACCGATCTGCGGGTCCGCGACAACCCCGCCCTGCACGCCGCCTGCACCGCCGCCGCCGAGGCGGCCCGGAACGGCGCCAGCGATGCTGCGGTGACCGCGGTCTTCCTGATCGCCGACCGCCAGTGGCGGGAGCATGGCGACTCGCCGTGGAAGGTCGACTTCCTGCGCCGCAGCCTCGTGGAACTCCGCGCCGACCTGCTGGCCCGCGGCATCCCCCTGCGCATCGTCGTCGCCGGCCGCTTCGCCTCGGCTACCGCCGCTCTGCGCCGGGTCCTGGCCGAGCACGGCTGCGACGCCCTCTGCTTCAACCGCGAGCACCAGCCGAACGAACTGCGGCGCGATCATTCGGTGCAGCAGGCCTGCGCGCGCGACGGCATCCCCTGTCACGCGTTCACCGACCAGCTCCTGCTGCCGCCCGACCAGATCCGCACCGGCCAGGACCGGCCCTACACGGTCTACACGCCGTTCCGGAAGGCCGGCCTCGGCCACCTGTCGGCCCACGGCCTGCCGCGGCTGCATGGCGAGCCGCCGGCCGTGCCGAGGAACAAGGTCCCCGCCGATCCGGTGCCCGACGCGATCGAGGGGTTCCCGGCGCCGCCGGCGGCAGCCGACCTGCACCCGGCCGGCGAACGCGCGGCGCTGCAGCGGCTCGCGGAGTTCACCGAGGACCGGCTCGGGGACTACGCCGCCGCCCGCGACTTCCCGGCGCGGCCGGGCACCAGCGGCCTGTCGCCGCACCTCGCTGCCGGCACTGTCGCGCTCCGCCGCTGCCTGGAGGCGGCGCGCCTGCAGAACCGCGGCCGGCTCGAGGGCGGCGGCGACGGCGCCGACACCTGGATCCGTGAGCTGCTGTGGCGCGAGTTCTACCGCCACGTGCTGGTGAACTTCCCGCGGCTCGGCATGGGCCATCCGTTCCAGGAGTGGACCGACGCGGTGGCGTGGCGCGACGATCCGGCGGGGCTGCGGGCCTGGCAGGAGGGCCGCACCGGCTACCCGATCGTCGATGCGGCGATGCGCTGCCTCGTCGCCACGGGGTTCCTGCACAACCGGCTGCGCATGGTAGCCGCGTCGTTCCTGACCAAGGATCTGCTGGTGGACTGGCGCCGGGGCGAGGCGTTCTTCATGCAGCACCTGGTGGACGGCGATCTGGCCAGCAACAACGGCGGCTGGCAGTGGAGCGCGTCGGTGGGCAACGATGCGGCGCCGTACTTCCGCGTGTTCCACCCGACCCGGCAGGGCGAGCGGTTCGATCCGGACGGCGCGTTCGTCTCGCAGTGGGTGCCGGAGCTGGCGGCGCTGCCGGCGAAGGACCGGCAGGATCCGTCGCCCGCGCAGCGGGAGGCGTGCGGCTATCCGGCGCCGATCGTCGACCACGGCGGGGCGCGGCTGCGGGCGATCGAGGCGTTCCGGGCGGCGAAGGGCAACTGATTGCCTGCAAGACGGGTTCCGGCTCAATACCATCACCTTCCCATGGATCAGGCCGAGGAGCGCGTGGCGCTGGCGGCAGCGGGTGACCCCGACCAGATCGAGGCCCTGCTGCGGGCTGCCACACCGAGGTTGCGCGCGCTGCTGACCATCGATCCGCGGTTCCGACGGAGCATTGATGTCGATGACGTGCTGCAGGTCACGTTCCTGGAGGCGTTCCTGCGGATCCGCAGCCTCGAGCAGCGAACCGAGGCCGGGTTCTGGTCCTGGCTGCGTCGCATTGCCGAGCACAACCTGGCCGACGCCGTACGTCAGCTCGATCGCCAGAAGCGGAGCGACGCCCGTCACCGGATCACGCACGGTGCGGCTGGCGAGTCGGCGCGCACGCTGCTGCTTGCCGTTGCCGATGGCTCGGTCACGGCCGGTGGCCGCGCGTCGTTGGCGGAGGAGATCGAGCGCCTGCATCGCGCCATCGCCGCGCTGCCTGCCAGCTACCGCGCTGTGATCGAGCATGTCGATCTCGCCGAACAGAGCGTCGCGGAAGTGGCCCGGAGCCTGGGTCGCAGTGAGGGCGCCGTTCACATGCTGCGTGCGCGTGCGCGTGACCGTCTCCACGAACTGATGCGAGGCTGAACGCGCGGTGGCCGACGACGTCTGCGAGAATCCGGCCCGTCCGCGATGCGTGGGCGAGGGCGGTGAGGTCACTCGCCATCCCTCTTGACCCGGGCCGGTGCGTCGGCAGCAGGAACATCCAGTTGGCGGCGCCATTCGGTGGCCTTGGCGTCGTACCCTGCGCCAGGCTCGATCCGGTCCCAGGTCTCGTAGAGCAGTAGGACCCGCTCCAGAGCCTCGCGTCGCCGGTCCCTTCCTGGTGCAGGTGCCGGCACGGCTTCGTTGTTCTTCAGACCCTCGAAGCCGTCGAGAACGAGTCGCTCGGCCTCGCGGAGGTGGCTGGCGCGCCGTTCGGCAGTCAGGGACGTGTCCCGCTGCGCAATGAGGGTCAATGCGGCGCCGAGCATGGAGCGCGTGTTCGGAACACGCCAGTCGTCTGGCAGCACCTCGAGCCGGATCTGGAGGCATTCACGGAGGGTCGCCTCGGCTTCCAGCAACGCTTCGAGCGTGCCATGCTGAACCAGGGAAATCCCATGCGTGGCCAGGTGGTTGCTCAGTCGTTCGTTGGCTCGAGGTGTGGCCTTGCGCACGGCCGCGAGATGCTGCCGCTGCGTGGCCAACGCCTCCTCGAGTCTGCCCACGTCCCGCAGCACCGTGGCGAGGACCGTAGCGGCGTGGTCGGCCTCGCCGGGCGGCCAGTCCAGATGCTGGCCGTACAGATCGTGGGCACGCCTGGCGGCGGGAATGGCCTCCTCGTGACGGCCGAGCTTGTGGAGGATCTCGGCGTGGTGATGGAGGAGCATCGCGGTGATCGGATGTGGCTCGCCGAGAGCTCGCAGGCTGCTGGTCACCGTCCCGGCGAAGAGGGACTCGGCCTCGACCAGCTTGCCCTGAGCCTGGAGCGCCCGGCCGAGGTTGTTGGTCGACATGAGGGTCTCCGGGTGCTCGCCTCCGCGGAGGACGCGGCTCAACTCCACGACCTCGCGCAGCATCGCCTCCGCCTCGGTGAAGCGTTGCCGGGACAGGTACACGCTCGCGAGGTTGTTGATCGTGCGGAGCGTGGTGGGGTGTTGCTCGCCGAGGATACGCCCGTTCTTGCCGGCCGCTTCCCGCAGGAGCGGTTCGGCCGCATCCAACCGGCCGAGGAAGATGTAGACGCCACCGAGGTTGTTGACGATCCGGACGGTTTCGGGGTGATCCGGTCCGAGCACGCGTCGACTCGTCGCCAGCGCAGCAACGAGGTGCCTCTCCGCGTTGGCGTGGTCGCCCAATCGGTGCAGCACGTAGCCGAGGTTGTTGCCGGCGTTGATCGTTTCAGGATGATCCTCGCCGAGCACGCGCCGGCTCTTCTCGAGGGTCTCGCGGAAGAGGGGCTCGGCGGCGGCGGCGTTGCCCTGGGCCTCGAGCATGGCGCCCAGGTTGTTCAGCGATGCGATCGTGTGCGGGTGTTCCTCACCAAGCGCTCGGCGTCGCTTCTCGACCCCTTCGCGGCAGAAGGCCACGGCTGCCCCGAGCTTGCCGGCGCTGCGCAGGGCGCCAGCCAGGTGCAGGATGGCCGACGCCGTCGAGGGGTGATCCTCCCCTCGCACCCTCCGGTACTTCTCGAGCGCCTCACGGAAGTATGTCTCGGCTCCATCGAACACGCCCATCTGTTGCAGGAGCGTCCCGAGGTTGCTCATGGAGATCAGGGTGTCGGGGTGTTCCTCGCCGAGGATGCGCCGACGTCTTTCCAGGGTTTCGCGATAGGGCTGCTCGGCCTCGGCGTACCGACCACTGGCCTGCAGGAAGAGTGCAACGTTGTTGAGGGCGTGCATCGTGGTCGGATGATCGTTACCGAGGACGCGACGGCTCCTCTCCAGCGCCTCGTGGAAGTACGGCTCGGCCTCGACGAGTCGGCCCTGCAGTTGCAGCAGCAAGGCCATGTTGCTGATGCAGATGATCGTGTCCGGATGGTCCTGGCCCAGGACGCGTCGGGCCTTCTCCATCACATCACGGATCAGCGGCTCCGCCGCCACGTAATCACCCGCGTCGGTCAGGAGGCGAGCGGTGTTGTTCAGCGAGGCGATCGTCTCCGGATGCTCCACACCAAGCACCCGACGCCGTGTGGCCAGTGCCGCCTCCTGCACCGGCCGCGCCTGCTCGAACAGGCCGAACAAGTGGTACGACCTTGCCAGCGAATCCTGAAGCCGGGCCTCGACCCGGGGTTGGGTCTGGAACTCCTCGCTGATGGCCTGCAGGGCCGGCTGCAGGATTGCTTCGTCGATGAAGGCGAGGGCGACATCCGTGGCGTTCACCAGCAGCCAATCCTGGCGAAAGGCATCGATCCGCTGCTTCCGCTGGTCTTCCGACACGTCTGCCTTCTGCAAGGCGACGACGAACCGTCGGTTCACGGCCGCGCTCAACTGCGACCCCAGCGTCATCTGATCGATCTGCGCCAGCATCCTGGCCTGGAAGTCACTGACCTGTTCGAGCTCGGCGGCGCGGGCCTGCGCGGCGTCGCGGGCGAGCCGGGCTTCGCCTTCGGCCGAGAGCGCGGCTTCGGCGCGGTCGGAGGCGATCGTGGCCTGCCAGGCGGTGCCGATCACGCCGAGCACGAGTGCGGCGGCGACCAGGCAGACGGCAGCGACGGTTCCGCGGTTGCGCCGTACGAACTTGCGGAATCGGTAAGAGGCAGTCGGCGGGGCGGCGAGCACGGCGTCGCCGCGCAGATACCGGTGCACGTCCATCGCCAAGCCGTTCGCGGTCTCGTAGCGGCGCGTGCGGTCCTTCTCGAGCGCCTTCATGACGATCCAGTCGAGGTCGCCGCGCAGCTTGGATCGCAGCTTGTCCAGTGCGAGATGCCGGCGCCCCGCGACTGTGGTACCTTCCTCGCCCAGCGTGGAGACCCGCGTCGATGGCTTGGCGGGGTCGTCCTCGCGGATCGTGCGAAGCAGTTCCTGGTAGCCCTTCTCGAGCACCTTGGTGATCTCGAAGGGCTTCGTGCCGGTGAGCAGCTCGTAGAGCAGTACACCCAGGGAATACACGTCGGCCCTGGTGTCGACGTCGAGCGCGCTGTGCGCGGCCTGCTCGGGCGCCATGTACTCCGGCGTGCCGATCATCTGCGCGAACTGCGTGAACATCGTGCGCTGCGTCAACTCGGCCGACGTCGCCTTGGCGATGCCGAAGTCGATCACCTTCGGCAGCGGTGTGCCGTCGTGCAGCGTCACCAGCACGTTCGACGGCTTGACGTCGCGGTGGATGATGCCCTTGTGGTGCGCGTGCTGGATCGCCTCGCACACCTTCGCGAACAACTCGAGCCGCTCACGCAAGGGCAGCTTCTGCTCGTCGCAGTACTGCGTGATCGGGATGCCCTTGACCAGCTCCATCACGAAGAACGGCCGCCCGGTCGCCGTCGAGCCGCCGTCGAGGACCTTGGCGATGCCCGGATGGTCCATCAGCGCCAGCGCCTGGCGCTCGGCCTCGAACCGCGCCACGACCTCCTTCGTGTCCATGCCGAGCTTGATGATCTTCAGTGCGACCTTGCGGCTCACCGGCACCTTCTGCTCGGCCATCCACACGCTGCCCATGCCGCCCTCGCCGATCTCCTGCAGGAGCTTGTAGCGGTCGATCACGTCGCCCGGCCGTTCGCCGGGCGTCCTCGTGTCGGCAGGGCGCACCGATGGCGAGACCACTTCGTCGCGCGCCGAGCGGATCGGATCGGGAGGCTGCGAGTCGTCGTGCATGGCAACTCCACGCTGTGGGCGCGCTGCCCATGGGGCGGCGCGCCAGGTCCGTTCACCCTGGGCGGGCGGGATCCTACTCGATGCCGATGAAGATCGCCTGGTGCTTGCTCAGGCTGACCCAGGTCTGGAACGAGGCTCCGTTCTCGGTGCTGGCGGCAAGGGCGGCGGAAAAGCCGTCGTTGCGTGGGGCAGGGATCGGACCGGTGCGCGTGCCGAAGGAGCCCACGAAAGGCTGCGGCTGGCCGCTCAGTTGAGCCCATGCCTGGACATGGAGATCGTACTGACCGACCAGGACCGGGTTGTGGGGCAGGGTGATGCGGGCGGTCCGGAACGTCCCGAGTCCGCTGCTGCGCAGGAGCACGTAACCCTCGCCAGAACTGAGCTGCGGCGCACACACGCCGGGGATGGGCAGGTTGACGGCGGCGAAGCCCAGCGCCGCGATCGCCTGCTGGCCGATGACCCCTGATCCCGGGTTGCTGCCGACGGAGAAGTCCATGCCGAGGGACGGGTCGGTGTAGACGCGCCAGTTCGCGAACACGCTCATCTCCGCGTTGCGGACGGTGCAGCCCAGGCCGATGCCGTAGTTCTGCACCGGGGTGACGACAGAGCTGCGGTCGGTGCCATCGACGGACATGGCGACGCCCTCCATGAGCAGCTGGAAGACCAGGGCGTCCTGGCCGTTGAAGGCGAACGGCGTGTCCAGGGGGAAGCGCACGTCGAACGGGGCGGGTGGCGTGGCGGCGGCTTGGCTCCAATCTGGCAGCGTCACCGCCTTCCTGAGGAAGACGTCCACCCATGGGCTGGTGCGGAGTGTCTCCACGTCGACGGAGGCGCCGGATGGCACGAGGGCCCAGTTCGCATGGGCCATGCGGATCGTGACGAAGCCCGTGCCACCGCTGCCGCCGAGGCCAGCGGTGGGACGTCGCAGCGACAGGGCGTGGATCGTGCGCGGCGTGGCGGGCTGGCTGGCGTCGATCTGGGTCACCTTGTGGAAGGCGCCGGTGGGGATCGGGAAGCCGGTGATGAACAGCTCGCCGAACGGAACGGCGGCCTCACCGGGGACCGGCAGCATGCCGGCGGGCGAGGTGGGAAGGGTCTGCGCGAGGGCGGGAAGTGGTATGGCGAACAGGCAGGCGAGGAGGCGAGCGTCCATGGGTCGGAGCCTTTCTGGCGTGGGCCCGGCCGATTCCGGGCCAACCAGATGGCGTCAGATCGCCCGCCGACTCACGGCAGAATCACTGGCGATGCCCACCCCCCTGCAGCCGGGGCGATCACAAGGCGTTTCGTCGCAGTGGGTTGCGTCTCGCTTGCCAGGCCCGGAGCTCAGCGCAGCGGCCGCAGGGCCACCCGGCGGAAGTGGATCTCGGCGCCTTCCGACTGCAGCGCGATCGGGCCGGCCAGCACCTCGCAGTCCCAGGCCTCGTTGAGCACCTGGCCGTTGACGGTGAGCTGCACCCATGGCCCGTCCACCACGATGCGGTAGTGGTTCCATTCGCCGAGCGGCTTCTCGTTCGGATGCGTGTGCTTCGTGTTGCGGCCCTTGCGCCGGGCGTCGGTGGTCTGCATGCCCATCTCGCCGATGTTCCAGAAGTCGCCGGCGTGGGTCGAGTGGAGCTGCGCCTCGATGCTGCGCGGCCACACCTTGTGCTCGCCGTTCAGGCGCAGGAGCACGCCGCTGTTGCCCGCGCCCTTCGTCGGGTCGAAGCGCCACTCGACGTCCAGCACGTAGCTGGTGAACGGCGCCTTGGTGTACAGATAGCCGGTGGGCTTGCCCTTGCAGACCAGCACGCCCTCCTGGATCGACCAGACGTCCTCGAGCCGGCCGCCGTCGTTGAGGTGCGCCTGCCAGGCGTCCAGGTTGGTGCCGTCGAACAGCACGACCTCGTCGCCGAGCCGCGACTCGGCCGGCGGCAGCTCGCGGACGCGGATGTGGCGGAACGACACCACGTCGCCGTGCTCCTGCAGACAGAGGTGGCCGCGGGCGGCCTGCCCGAAGCGCTTCCACCTGCCGAACTTGCTCTTGCCGACCTTCTGGTTCCAGTCGTCGGAGCCGAGCTGCGCCGACACGACGCGGGTGCCGTTGAGCCAGTGCTCGACCTGGCCGCCGCGCAGGACGATGCGGACGTCGTTCCACTGGCCGGCGGGCTTCAGGGTCTTGCCGGTGGGCGGATACAGGCCGTAGAGCGCGCCGGCCGAGGTCGGGTGGTCGGCGGCGAGGCCGTGGCCCTGGTCGTCGAGTACCTGGAACTCGGGGCCGGTCCAGTAGGAGGCGTCCTCGTCCTCGGTGACCCGGTAGAGGATGCCGCTGTTGGCCTTCGGCGCGGTGCGGAACTGCAGTTCGAGTTCGAAGTCGCCGAACTGCCGGCGGGTGATGAGATCACCGCCGCCGGGGCCGCAGGTGAGCACGGAATCCTGCACCGTCCAACCCTTGGCCGGGAAGTCCTTCTGCCGGTAGCCGCGGAACGCGCCGGTGTCCTGGCCGTCGAACAGCGCGATCCAGCCCTGGTCCTGGTCCGCCTGGCTCACCGTGAAGGCGGGCGCCGCCGTCGCGGTGGGCTCCTGCGGCGTGCAGCCGACGACGACGGTGGAGGAGAAGACGCAGGCGGACGGCAGGAGGAGGGCGAGGAACGGGAGGGCGCGCATGCCGGCAGCGTAGCCGCGGCCGTCAGGGCTTCGCCAACGCCACCACGTGTTCCTGGGCGGAGACCACCACGCCGCCCCGTTCCTCGACGGTGACGACGAAGGCCGCGGCCTGCCGTACCGGCAGCGTCGCCCGGATCGGCACCACGATCTCCGCGCCGGCGGCGGCGGTGGGCGGCAGGTCGAACAAGCCGCCGTCCACCGGCGCGCTGCCTGGCCGCGCCCCGTCGACGATCCAGAGCTGGAACTGCCGCGCCGGGTCGAGCGGCGGCAGGCCCTGCAGGCGCAGGTAGCCGCGTTGCTCGGCGCCGTGCCACACCACGTCGCCCTGCACTCTGCCGCGCAGAGGACTTGGTCCGGGCTGCCATTCCCAGCGCGCGGCGTCGCCGGCGCGGGCCAGCAGCGCCGCGCGTTCGGCGGCGGGCGAGGGGGTGGGCCGGAACGCGTTCCAGAGCGCCGGCGCGAGCCCGAGCAGCAGGCCGGCGGCCAGGGCCAGCACCAGCCGGCCGGGCAGGCGGCGCGGCCGCCGCGCGGCGAGGTCGGTCAGCGTGACGCGCCCGGTGCTCGCGAAGTGGTGCAGCGCCGAGGCCTGCAGACAGCGGGCCAGGTCTGCCGTGGGCTTCGAGCACGCGGCGGTGGCCAGGGCGGCGGTGCGGCGGAGAGCCTGGGCGCGCAGCCGCAGCTCCGGTTCGGTCCGCAGGGCCTCCTGCAGGTCCGCCTCGGTCCGCGGTTCGAGCCAACCCAGGGCGGCGTCGAGCAGCAGTTCGTCGGTGTGGCTCAGGGGACGTTCGGCGGTGGTCATCGTGGTCCTCCGCTGCCGCCGTCGGGCGGCAATCCCATCATCTCGCGCAGACGCAGCAGGCCGCGTCGGGCGTGGCTCTTCACCGTGCCCAGTGGCATGCCGATGGCGGCGGCGATCTGCTGATGGGTCTGGCCCTGGCCGAGCGCCAGTTCGAGCACCTGGCGCTGCTCGGGGCGCAGTTCGGCCATGGCGGCGCGGGCGGCCTCGACCTCGTCATTGCGCTCGGCGAGCTCCGGCGCGCTGGCCCGCGGCTCGTCGGCGATCCGCTCGGGCTCCTCGAGGCCCTCGGTGACCGGGCGGCGGCCCTGCCGGCGCAGCCGATCGATCAGGCGGCGGCGGGCGATGGTGGCGAGGAACGTGGTCTCGCTGCCCTGGGTCGGGTCGAAGCGGTCGGCGCAGCGCCACACCTCGAGGAACACCTCCTGCACGGCGTCCTCGGCGTCCTCCGGCGTGCGGCAGTGCTGCCGCGCCAGCCGCCACACGAGGCCCGTGTGACGGCGGAGGAACTCGTCGACCGCCGGCAGGTCACCGGCGGCGACGCGGCTGAGGAGCGATTCGGTCATGACGGGGGCGGGCCGCGACGCCGGTGACATTACCGGAGCCGCGGCCCGCTCGCCCGTCCGTTCCCGGATCGCCAGCATGGATCAGCGGGGCAGGATGACCGCGTCGATGACGTGGACCACGCCGTTGCCGGCGATGACGTCGGTGGCGACCACGTTGACGCCGCCGACGGTGACCTTGCCGTCGGTGACCGCGATGGGCAGCTCGGTGCCGCCGAGCGTCTTCGCCGACTTCAGCTTGATCACGTCGGCCGCGGTCACCTTGCCGGCGACCACGTGCAGCTTCAGGATCGCCTGCAGCCTGCCCTTGTTCTCGGGCTTCAGCAGGTCGGCGATGGCGTCCTTGCCGAGCCTGGCGAAGGCCGCGTCGGTGGGCGCGAACACGGTGAACGGGCCGTCATTGGCGAGGGTCTCGGCTAGGCCGGCGGCCTTGGCGGCGGCCAGCAGGGTCTGGAACGAGCCGGCATTGGCCGCCACGTCGACGATGCTCGGCGGCAGCATCACGCTGTCGATGACGTGGATCACGCCGTTGCTGGCGTGCACATCGGTGGCCGACACCCTGGCGCCGGCGATCTGCACGCCATCGTCGTTCACCTGCAGCGGCAGGGTCGCGCCCTGCACCGAGGTGAGCTGCTTCTGCGTCACGACCTTGGCCGCCGGCATGTTGCCCGCGACCACGTGGTAGGTCAGGATCGCCTGCAGCTTGCCCTTGTTCTCGGGCTTGAGCAGGTTGGCGATGGCGTCCTTGCCAAGCTTGGCGAAGGCCGCATCGGTGGGGGCGAACACGGTGAACGGCCCCTTGCCGTTGAGGGTGTCGACCAGGCCGGCTGCCTTGACGGCGGCCACCAGGGTCTGGAACGAGCCGGCCTCGGACGCCACCGCGACGATGGTCTTGGCGGGGTCCTGGGGCTTGTCGGCGCCGGTCACCGGGCACTCGCCTTGGGCCGGCAGGCACAGGGCGAGGGAGGCGAGGGAGAGAGGAGCGAGGAAGAGCTTGTTCATGGTCTGGATGGGTCTTGAGGGTCACAGCCCGGACAGTTGCTGCCCGGCACGCCAGGGTCTTCGCCCTCACCGCCGCCGTGGATGCAGCCGCATGCAGGATTGCTGCGGCGCCGCGCTTGAGGCCCGCCCCGGCGGGCGTTACACCAACGGCCCATGTCCGCCGAGGGCCGTTTCGCCGCCGGATTGCTGCAGCGCTCCACCTGGGGTTTCGCCGCCGCCGTGCTGGATCGCCTGCGGGCGGATGCCGCGGACGTGCTGGCGCGGATGCCGGCGACCTTCGCCGATCCCGCCGAGGACTCCGCGGCCCGACTGCTGGTGTTGGCGGCCGCCATGGCGGTCGATCGCCCGGAACTGTTCGGCCACGAGGTGGGGTGGTACCGCATCGCCTTCGCGCACCGGGAGGTGCCGGCCGCCTACCTGCCGGCCTGGCTGCGGGCCGCCGAGGCCGCGCTCACGGCCGAACTCCCGCAGCGGTGCCACGATGTCGTGGGGCGACACCTGCGGGCGGCGCGGCAGCAGCTCGATGGCGCCGTCACCGAACTGCCGTCGCTGCTGGCTGGCGACGCACCGCTGCTGACCGAGGCGCGGCAGTTCCTGCTGGCGGTGCTGGAGAATCGCCCCGCCGACGCCCTGGCCCTGGTCGAGGCCGCCGCCGCCCGCGGCGTGCCCATCGCCGACCTGCACGACCACGTGCTGGCGAAGGTGCAGGCCGAGATGGGCCGGATGTGGCTGATGGGCGAGGTGCCGGTGGCGGACGAGCACCACGGTTCGCGCATCGTCGAGCGGGCCATCGCGCGGCTGCTGCCGGTGCGGGCGCCGGCGCCCGGCGCCCGCCGCGTGCTGGCCTTCGCAGTGGGCGGCAACCTGCACGACATCGGGTTGCGGCTGGTGGCGGATCGCTTCACGCTGGCCGGTTGGGACGTGATGCTGCTGGGCGCCGACACGCCGGCCAGCGACCTGGACTGGCTGCTGCAGGATCGCACCTTCGACCTGATCGCCCTGTCGGCGTCGCTGCTGCTGCACCTCGGCAACGCCGAGGCGACCATTGCCAGGCTGCGGCATCGGCTCGGCCAGGACTGCCCGCCGATCCTGGTGGGCGGCACGCCGTTTCGCATCGTGCCGGACCTGGCGCGCCAGATCGGCGCCGACGATTGGGCCGCCGATGCAGCGACCGCGGTGGCGACCGCGGAGCGGCTGGTGCCGGCGCGTCGGGGCCCGGCTTAGGCCCGCGCCTGCGGCCTGAGCAGGTAGTGGCTGACGAACCACTCCTCGCCGCCCCGGAAGCCCCACAACTCAGCGCAGGCCAGCAGGAACAGGCGCCAGTCGGCCAGGGCTGCCGCGGTGCCGTCGCCGTGGATCGGGCGCAGGGCGGCGTCGGCCGCCGCGCGGTTGCGATCGAGGTTGGCGAGCCAGGCCGCCGCCGTGCGGGCGTAGTGCCGGCCGTTCACGCGCCAGTGCCGCTCCACCCGGAGGTCGTCCTGCAGGTAGAGGGGCTGGCTGTCGGCGGGCATCTGTCCGCCGGTGAAGAAGTTGCGCGCCATCCAGTCGCCGCGCCCCTTGTCGGCGAAGGGATAGCCGACGGCGCGGTGGGTGAACACGTGCAGGAAGAAGCGACCGTCGGGGCGCAGCCACTCGGCGATCCGGGCGAACATCACCCGCCAGTTGCGCAGGTGCTCGAACATCTCGACCGAGAACACGCGATCGAAGCTGCCCGGCGGCGCGAAGGTGGCGGCGTCGGCGGTCACCACCTCGACGTTGCGGTGGCCGCGTTGCCGGCATTCCTGCTCGATGTGGTGGCGTTGCGAGGCGCTGTTGCTCACCGCCAGGATGCTCGCCTGCGGGAAGTGTCGGGCGAGCCAGAGGGTCAGGGAGCCCCAGCCGCAGCCCAGATCGAGGACCCGCATGCCGTCGGCCATGGCGGCGCGCCGGCAGCAGAGCTCGAGCATGGCCGCCTCGCTGTCGGCCAGCGTCGTCGCCGCCTCGGCCCACAGTCCGCAGGAGTACTTCCGATGGGGGCCGAGGACCGCGGCATGGAACTCCGGCGGCACCTCGTAGTGCTGGGCATTGGCGGCGTCCTGCGCCACCGCCACCGGCGCCGCGTCGCACTGCTGGAGCCAGTCGGTCAGCAGGCGTTGCTGGGCCTCGGCATCGCCGTCTTCGAGCCGGCGCAGCCGTGCGCGGAGCAGCTTGCGGATGCCCTGGCGCAGCAGCCAGTCGGGCAGGAGACCGCGGGCGTTCGCGGCTTGGACGAAGTTCATGGTCGTGCCTCTGCCCGTGGCGGCCAGGGAAAGAAGCGGCTGGTGGTGCGCTGGTAGCGGCGGTAGTCGTCACCGCGGCTCTTGACGGCCTGCCGTTCGACGAAGGGGATGCCGCTGACGGCGTGCAGCAGCACGAACAGCAGGACCGGCGTGGCCACCGCGAGCCAACCCTGCGGCGCCGGCAGGGCCAGCAGCGCCAGACCGCACCAGAGCACCCACTCGCCGAAGTAGTTGGGGTGACGGCTCCAGCGCCAGAGACCGGTGCGGCAGGTACGGCCCCGCTGGGCCGGGTCGGCGCGGTGGGCGGCGAGCTGCCGATCGGCGATCAGGTTGACGACGAGACCGGCGGCGAACAGGAGCAGGCCGGTCCATTGCACGGGCTGGAGCTGCGTTCCGGGCTGCCGCGCCAGCAGCAGGAAGGGCAGGGCGAACGGCAGCACCAGCAGGGCCTGCACCAGGTACACGACCAGGAAGCCCGACCGCCAGCGGTGGCCCAGCCACGTGCGCAGGGCCCGATAGCGGCCGTCTTCGCCGCGGCCGGACCAGACCCGGTCACGCAGGAGGTGCAGCGCCAGCCGGCCCGACCACAGCAGCGCCAGCCCGCCGGCCAGCGCGCGCGGCAGCAGAGCGCCCGACCCGAGCAGGGCGGCGAGCAGGCCGAGCAGCCCGATCCCGGTGGCCCAGGCGACATCCACGGAGGTGGCGTCGCCGGTGCGCAGCATCCGCGTCCAGAGGAGCAGCATCCCGCCTGCCAGCGGCAGGAAGGCCCACAGCAGCCAGGCGAGCGGGGGATGCGGATCCATACGGCGGTCTTCGTGCGCGGCGCCTCTGCGGATGCACGCCCGACTGCATCCGCGGACCGGGCCGCAGCGAACACCTCTGCATGCGTCCTCCTCACCTGCTCCGCCGGATCGGCTCTGCGATCGTGGCGCCGTTCGACAGCGGACGGCGCAGCGCGGCGCCCTTCCCGGCCGATCGCGAGGATCGCATCGACTGGCCACGGATCTGGCCCTTCGTGCTCGTGCACCTCGCCTGCGGCCTCGTGTTCGTCGTGGGCGTGAGCCCGGTGGCGGTGCTGGTCGCGCTGGGCCTCTACGCCCTGCGGATGCTGGCGATCACCGCCGTGTTCCATCGGTTGCTGGCCCATCGCAGCTACCGCTGCGGCCGGGTGCTGCAGTTCAGCGGCGCGCTGCTGGCCACCATGGCGGCCCAGCGCGGGCCCCTGTGGTGGGCCGCGCACCACCGGCGGCACCATCGACACACCGATCGACCCGCCGACGCCCATTCCCCGCGGCAGCACGGGTTCTGGTGGTCACACGTCGGCTGGTTCCTGACGCGGCGCAACTACCGCACGGACCACGCCGCGGTGCCGGACCTCGCCCGGCTGCCGGAGCTGCGGTGGTTGGATCGCTTCGACGTCGTGCCGCCCCTGCTGCTGGCCGGGGGGCTGTTCGTGCTGGGCGAAGTGCTCGCCGGCTGGCAGCCGCAGCTCGGCACGTCGGGGCTGCAGCTCGTGGTCTGGGGTTTCTGCGTGTCCACGGTGGTGCTGCTGCACGTCACCTGCATGGTGAACAGCGTCGCCCACCGCTTCGGCACGCGGCCGTATCCGACCCGGGACGACAGCCGCAACAACGCCTGGCTGGCCCTGCTCACGTTCGGTGAGGGTTGGCACAACAACCACCACTTCCACCCGGGGTCGACGGCCCAGGGCTTCCGCTGGTGGGAGGTCGACATCACCTGGTACGTGCTGCGGCTGCTGGCGGCGCTCGGCCTGGTGCACGAACTGCGGCGGCCGGCGTTGGCGGTCCTGGCCCGGCGGGCGGCCAGGGTGCGAGGTGCGGCGTGAAGCGGATCGCGGTGGTCGGCACCGGCATCGCCGGCCTGGTGGCGGCGCGGCTGCTGGCCGGTCGACACGACGTCACGGTCTTCGAGGCGGCCGACCGGATCGGCGGGCACACCCACACCGTGGACGTGCGGCACGAAGGCGTCGACTACGCGATCGACACCGGCTTCATCGTCTGCAACGACCGCACCTATCCGAACCTGCTGCGCCTGTTCGATCTGCTCGGTGTGGAACTGCAGGACACCGAGATGAGCTTCAGTGTGCGCTGCGAACGCACCGGCCTGGAGTACTGCGGTTCGCAACGAAGCCTCTGGAACGGGCTGTTCGCCCAGCGCCGCAACCTGCTGCGCCCGTCGTTCCTCGGCATGCTGCGCGACATCCTGCGGTTCGGACGCGCGGCGCCGGCGCTGCTGCAGGATCCGGACGACCGGCGCAGCCTGGGCGAACTGCTGGCGGACGGCGGCTACGGCGCCGCCTTCATCGAGCACTACCTGGTCCCGATGGGGGCGGCCATCTGGTCGGCGCCGCCGGCGGAACTGCTGCGCATGCCGGCCGTGTTCTTCGTCCGCTTCTTCCACCACCACGGCATGCTGTCGGTGCGAGGCCGGCCGCAGTGGCGCGTGGTCCGCGGCGGCTCCCGCAGCTACCTCGGGCCCCTGGCGGGTCCCCTGCAGGACCGGATCCGGCTGTCCGCGCCGGTGCGATCGGTGACCCGGCCGGCCGGCGGCGGCGCCCTGGTGGTGACCGATGCCGGCACCGAGCGCTTCGACCAGGTCGTGCTCGCGGTGCACAGCGACCAGGCCCTGGCGATGCTGGACGACGCCGATCCGGCCGAACGGGCCGTCCTCGGCGGGATCCCCTACCAGGCCAACGACGTGGTCCTGCACACCGATGCCAGCCTGCTGCCCCGGCGGCGGCGGGCGTGGGCGGCGTGGAACTACCACCTGGACCGGGGCGACGGCCCGGCGACCGTCACCTACCACATGAACCGGCTGCAGGGCCTGCGGGCGCCGGTCGAGTTCTGCGTCACGTTGAACCGTACCGCCGCCATCGATCCGGACCGCATCCTGCGGCGCTTCACCTACCACCACCCGCAGTTCGGCGCGGCCAGCCTCGCCGCCCAGGCGCGGCTGCCGGAGGTCCAGGGTCGGCGCGACATCTTCTTCTGCGGTGCCTGGTGCGGCTACGGCTTCCACGAGGACGGCGTGCGCAGCGCGCTCGCGGTGGCGGCACGCTTCGGGCTGTCGCTGGACGACCTGGCCGGCGAACGGCGGGCCCTGGCGGTGGCGGGATGAGCAGCTCGATGCAGGCGACCCGGCCAGACGGCCGGCGCAGCGCCCTCTACGAGGGCTTCGTGCAGCATCGCCGGTTCGGCACCGAACATCGCTTCCGCCGGCGGCTGCGTCTCGTCTACCTGGATCTGGACGAGATCGACCGTCTGTTCGCCGGGCGCTGGCTCTGGTCGAAGCGGTGGTGGTCCCCACGGCGGTTCTGCCGCAGTGACTACCTCGGCCCGCCGGACGTGCCCCTGGACCAGGCGGTGCGGGCCGAGGCCCTGCGGCTCACCGGTCGTCGGCCCGACGGCCGGATCGGCGTGCTCACGGCGTTGCGGTCGTTCGGCTGCGCCTTCCACCCGGTGAGCTTCTACTACTGCCACGATCGCAATGGCAGGCTGCAGACGGTGCTGGCCGAGATCACCAACACGCCGTGGCGCCAACGGCACTGCTACGCGGTGACCGCCGACGGCGACGACGCGCCGCACCGGCTCGCGGCGAGCTTCGCCAAGCGGTTCCACGTCAGCCCGTTCCTGCCGATGGGGCTCCGCTACCGCTGGCGGTTGTCGGCGCCGGGCGAGCGGCTGGTGGTGCGGATGGCCGATCTGGCCGGAAGCCGGCGCGTGTTCGACGCGACCCTGCGCCTGCGGCGCCGGCCCTGGACCACGGCCAACCTGTGGCGGACCTTCCTGCGCGATCCGTTCCCGGCCCAGCGTGTGCTGCTGGCCATCTACTGGCAGGCGCTGCGGCTGTGGTGGAAGGGCGCGTTGTTCCACGTGCATCCGCAGAAGCGCCTGGGCGAACAGGAGGCGTGATGAGCGAACTCGCCCTGTCACCGGCGGCATCGGCCCCGGCATCTGCGTGGCTGGATCGCGCCTGCCGTGCGGCGGTCCTGCAGCGCCTCGACCATCTGACCGCGGGGGCGGTGCGGATCCGGGAGGCCGGATGCAGCACGACGCCGGGCCTCGCCACCGGACCGCTGGGCATCGTCGAACTCGAGGTGGCCGACCCGAGGTTCTGGCGGGCGGTGGCCCGCCGGGGCGCCCTGGGCGCCGGCGAGGCCTACGTCGACGGCCAGTGGCGGACCACCGACCTGGTGCGTCTCGTGCGCCTGCTGGTGCGCGACCGCGCCGTGCTGCAGGGACTCGGCGGCGGCGGGGCCGGCGCGGCGCTGGCCTGGCTGCGGGGTCGCTGGCAGGCGCTCTGGCCGAACGGCCGGGCCCGCAGCCGCAGCGACATCGCCGCCCACTACGACCTCGGCAACGACTTCTTCGCCTGCTTCCTCGATCCGTCGCTGACCTACAGCAGCGCGGTGTTCCCGCGGCCCGAGACGACCCTGGCCGAGGCGCAGCAGGAGAAGCTGGAACGCCTGTGCCGCCTGCTCGACCTGCAGCGCGGCGACCGCCTGCTCGAGATCGGCAGCGGCTGGGGGGCGCTGGCCCTGCACGCCGCCGGCGAGCACGGCGCCCGCGTCACCACGACCACGATCTCGCCGGCGCAGCATCGCCTGTGCGTTGAACGGGTGGCGGCGGCGGGGCTGGCGGATCGGATCGAGGTGCAACTGCGGGACTACCGCGATCTGCGGGGGCACCACGACAAGCTGGTGTCGGTGGAGATGGTGGAGGCGGTCGGCGCCCGCAACCTGCCGTTGTTCTTCCGCCGCTGCGGCGAACTGCTGGAACCCGGCGGGCGCATGGCGCTGCAGGCCATCACCATCGCCGACCAGGACTACGCCCGCTCGCTGCGGACCGTGGACTTCATCAAGGCCCACGTCTTCCCCGGCAGCTTCATCCCGTCGACCACCGCGCTGCTCTCGGCGGCGACCGCCAGCTCGGACCTGCGGCTGCGGGCGCTGCGGGATCACGGCGACGACTACGCCCGCACGCTGGCCTGCTGGCGCGAGAACCTGCACCGGAACGCGGACCGCATCCGGGCGCTCGGCCACTCCGAGCGACGGCTGCGGTGCTGGGACTACTACTTCGCCTACTGCGAGGGCGGCTATCGCGAAGGGCGGCTGGGCGTGGTGCAGATGGGCTTCGAGCGGCCGGCGGCCTGAATCAGGCCCGCAGCACCGCCCGCGCCCGCTGCACGTCGCGTTCGATCTGCGTGCGCAGAGCCGCCGCGTCGCCGAACTTCTGCTCCGGGCGCAGGAACTGCAGGAAGCAGACCTCCAGGTCGTGCCCATACAACTCGCCCTGGAAGTCCAGCAGGTGCACCTCCAGCACGGCGTCGCCGGCGGGACCGCCGGCGCCGGCGAAGGTCGGCCGCGTGCCCAGGTTGGCCACCGCCGGCCGCACGTTGCCGTCGAGGATCACCTCCACGGCGTAGACCCCGGGCGGCGGCAGGACCGGCGTCTGCGGCCGCACGTTGGCGGTGGGGAAGCCGAGCCCGCGGCCGCGGCCCTCGCCGCGCACCACCGCGCCGAACACCGACGGCCAGCGGCCGAGCAGGCGCTGCGCCGCCGCCAGTTCCCCGCGCCGGATCGCGTCGCGGATCGCGGTGGACGACACCGGCGCGCCGTCGACGGTGAACGGCGCGCCCTCGCGCACCGTGAAGCCCAGTTCGGCGCCGAGCTCGCGGAAACGCGCCGGCGTGCCCTCGCGGTCGCGGCCCAGCGCCGAGTCGTAGCCCAGCAGCAGGCCGCGGGCGCGCAGGGCCTGCACCAGCAGGTCCTGGGCGAAGGCGCGCGCGGTCATCCCGCGCAGCCGGTCGTCGAAGTCGAGCAGCACCAGCCGCTGCACGCCGGCGCGGCGCAGGAGGCGCAGGCGGTGCGGCACGCTGACCAGGAGCGGCGGCGCGCGGCCGTGCAGCACCTGGTCCGGGTGGTTGCGGAAGGTCAGCACCGTCGGCACGCCCTGCAGCGCCGAGCTCATCTCCAGCAGTTCGTGCAGCAGCCGGTGGTGGCCGAGGTGCACGCCGTCGAAGACGCCGACCGCCACCACCGAACGGCTCTCCAGGGCCTCGCCGTGCAGCGCCGTCAGGTCCAGCGCCCGCAGGGCGTCGAGGCCCTCGATCAGGCGCACGGGCTAGACCGACGCCGGCGGGCGGCGCTCCAGTTCCTCGAGGGCGGGCCGCACCCGGATCTTGTCCGCCGGCGACAGCCGGTCGGTGAACAGCACCCCTTCCAGGTGGTCCATCTCGTGCTGGATGATGCGGGCCAGCCAGTCGGTGGCCTTCAGCTCGCCGGGCTTGCCGTCCAGGTCCTGGTAGCTGATCGTGATGCTGACCGACCGTTCGACCTCGCCGTAGATGCCGGGGAAGGACAGGCAGCCCTCCTCGCCCCAGGCGTACTTGCGCCGGTGCGTGATCTTCGGGTTGCAGAGGACCAGTTCGCCGGTGCGGTCGGCCCGATCGCCGGTCGGGTTGAGGACCAGGAGCTTCTGCTCGATCCCGACCTGGGGGGCGGCGAGACCCACCCCGCCCTCCTCGTACATGGCCTCCAGCATCTGCTGGGCCAGGTCCCGGAGGCCCTGGTCGAAGGCGGTGATCTCCTTGCCGCCCTGGCGCAGGATGGGGTGGGGGTAGATGAGGACTTGCATCGGAAGGGGGGCGGGGCCGTTGCAGGCCCCTGGCAGGCTCCATACACTCCTCCGCCCCCTGGGTGGCGTCAAGCCTCGCCCGGGGACCATCCCGCAGACCCATGGACCTGAGCAAGCACCTCGAGAACGCGGCGGAAGCCGTGAAGCGCCGCAACTACGCGTTCGCGGTCAAGGTCTACGGGCAGCTCCTGGCCATCCAGCCGGACCACAAGGAGGCCCGGCAGGGGTTGCGCGAGGCGCTGTTCAAGAAGGTCGCGCAGAAGCCGGCCTCCCGGGTCGGCGCGATGATCGGCGGCGGCGTGCACCTGCTGTTCGCCGGCCTGTGCCGCCTGCTCGGCCGCCACGGCGCCGCGGCCTCGGCCTACGAACGCTACCTCGTGCTCGACCCGCTGCACGAGGGCGTCAACCTGGCCCTGGGCCGGGCCCTGTGCCGCGCCGGGCACCGGCGCTCGGCGCTGGCGGTGTACCAGGCCCTGGCCACCGCCCAGCCGCGCTGCCTGGAGGCGGCCCGTTCTGCCGGCGCGCTGGCCTACGAGCAGGGCGAGCTGCCGGCGGCCCTGGAGCTCTACGAGCAGGCCCTGCGCATCGATCCGCGCGACCAGGAGTCGCTGAAGGCGCGCAAGGACCTGGCCGCCGAGGGGGCCCTGCGCAACACCGGCATCGAGCAGGCGAAGAGCAGCCGCGAGTTGATCAAGGACAAGGGCGCCCAGCAGGACATCGAGCGGGCCCAGCGGATCCAGCTCAGCAAGGAGGAGATCGGCAGCGAACTGGAGCAGCTCGAGGAGCAGCTCCAGCAGTCGCCCGACGACCAGAAGCTGCTGCGCCGCGTGGCGCGCCTGCGCGAGATGGACGGCGACGTGCAGGGCGCGCTCGACTGCGTCGAGCGGCTGCTGCAGGCCTCGCCGGCCGACGCCGAACTGCTGGAACAGGCCGGCGACCTGCGCCTGCGCCTGCAGGAGAAGATGGTCCAGAAGGCCGTGCGCGGCGGCGACGAGACCGCAGCCGGGCTGGCCCGGAAGGCGCTGGCCGAGGCCCAGGCCGCCGAGTACGGCCGCCGGCTCGAGCGCAACCCGACCGACCTCGGGCTGCGCCACCAGCTCGGCCAGGCCCTGTTCACGCTCGGCCGGACCGACGCCGCCATCGCCGAACTGCAGCAGGCCGTCAAGGATCCCCGCCGCAAGGCCGATGCCCTGTTCCTGCTCGGTTCGGCGTTCCGCCAGAAGGGCCTGCCGGACCTGGCGCTCGGCCAGTTCGAGAAGGCCCTGCAGGCGGCGTCGGGCAGCATGCAGAAGGAGGTGCTCTACGAGATGGGCACCCTGTGCCGGGAGCAGGGCCGGGCCGACGAGGCCCTGAAGCACTTCTCCCGGATCCTCGAGCAGGACATCGGCTTCAAGGACGTCGCCCAGATGGTCGAGCGGCTCAAGGCTTCCTGATAGAACTCCATCCCCGAAGAGAACCCATGGCCCACAGCAAGCAAGCGAAGAAGCGCATCCGTCAGAACGAGAAGAACCGCATCCGCAACCGGACCCGTCGGTCGACCCTGAAGGGCGCGATGAAGTCGGTGATGACCGCGGTCGCCGCCGGCGACAAGCAGAAGGCCACCGAGCTGGCCAACGCGGCCTGCTCGAAGATCGACAAGGCCGCCAAGGGCAACACGATCCACAAGAACGCCGCCGCCCGGCACAAGAGCCAGGTGATGCGGGCGCTCAACGGGATGAAGTGAGCGCCGGGCGGCGGGGCGCCGCCGCCGCCTGCTCCGTCGGCTAGCCCTGCAGGAGCTGCAGGGCCGCCTGCGGCTGCACGTTGGCCTGCGACAGGATCGAGATCGCGGCCTGCTGCAGGATCGAGTTGCGGGTCAGCGCCGAGGTCTCGACGGCCACGTCCACGTCGCGGATGCGGCTCTCGGCGGCGCTGAGGTTCTCCGCCTGGATCTGCAGGTTCTGGATGGTGGCGGTCAGCCGGTTCTGCACGGCGCCGAACTGGCCGCGGACGCGGCTCACGGCGTTGATCGCGTTGTCCACCCGCGAGATCGCCAGCGAGGTGTTGCCGCCGCTGCCGATGTCCAGGGTCGCCATGCCGAGCGTCGAGGACAGGGTGTCCGAGGTGCTGAGCTGGATGGTGTCGATGCCGGCGGCGAGGCCGGTGCCGACCTGGAAGGTGATCGTCGAGCCGGTGCCGTCCAGCAGGTTGACGCCGTTGAACGTGGTCGACCGCGCGATGCGGTCGATCTCGTTGAGCAGGTCGGCGAACTCCTGGTTGAGGGTGTTGCGGTCGGCGGCGCTGACGGTGCCGTTGGCGGCCTGCATGGCCAGTTCGCGCATGCGGATCAGGATCGAGCTGACCTCGTTCAGCGCGCCTTCGCCGGTCTGCGTCAGCGAGATGCCGTCCTGCGCGTTCCGGATCGCCTGGTTGGTCGATCGGATCTGGGCGCGGAAACGCTCCGAGATCGCGAGGCCGGCGGCGTCGTCGGCCGCGGTCGAGATCCGCAGACCGGTGGACAGCCGCCGGTAGTTGGCCTGCAACCGCTCGGTCGTCGTGGACAACGACCGTTGCGCGTTCATCGAAGCGATGTTCGAGTTGACCCGAAGGCCCATCTCAGTCCTCCTGAAACCTCTGCAAGCCGGACCAGGGATCTGGTCCGCGTTGCGGGACCCATCGGCAGCCGCTTGAGTCCTACTTCAGGAATTCCTGCAACGGGACAGGCCAGGGGGGTGCCGCCGATGGCATGGGCGGCTCGGAAAGGGCCGATTGGACGGCCCTGGCGGGCTCGGATCGGGATGTCGCGGATTCCGGCAGAAAGTGGGAAACGCCACGCCGGCCGGGGGCCGGGATGGGCGGGCTACCAGCGGTCGGGGCGCTGGTTGTAGGGCCGGGACTGCCAGGCCCGGTTGATCGGGCGGGCGTGGGCGGGGCCGTCGTCGCCGCCCAGGTCGGCGCCGAACCAGCCCAGGACGAAGTCGACCAGCTGCAGGGGGCTGACCCCGGCACGGACGCCCAGGTAGCCGAGGTGGACCGAGGCCTCGACGTCGAGCGACAGCGGCCACTCGAAGCCGCCCTCGCCGTCCTGGTTGGACCAGGGGCCGAACGGCACGTAGGCGATGTCGTAGCCGCGGCCGTCGGTGGAGCGGGACGACGACACCAGCAGGCCGAGTTCGCCGTGCTCGTGCCACTGGCCGGCCCGCGGCCAGGCGCCGGGGCTCATGCCCCAGCCGAAGCGGTCGGTCTCCCAGGTCGCGCCCAACGCCGGCCCGAGGAAGGGCAGCCGCGTGCCGACGTGCAGGCCGGGGCCGACGCCGACGCTGAACGGGATGACGTCGAGGAAGTCCTGGACGCGGCACTCCCAGTAGCTGGGGGCGGCGGCCTCGGCGGCGCCGGCCGCCGGCGGCGCGCCGGGGTCCTGCACCGCCGCGTGCTCGGGCAGCAGGGTCGGCGCGCCCGGCGCCTGGCAGGCGGCCGCCAGCAGGCCGAGCAGGACCAGCAGCGGCGGGGCGAACGGAGCGGCGGGCCCGGGCTTCGGCATGACCCGCCGTTGTAGCCACAGCCCGGCCCCGCTGCACGGGGCCGCTCAGCGGATCAGGCGCGTGTAGCGGTGGTAGGCCTCGAGGGTCAGCGCCAGGATCGCGGTCGCGTAGACGCGGCCGCCGTCCTGGCCCCAGGCGCCGGCGGGATCCCAGGAGCCATGGAAGTTGCCGTCCTGGCGCTGGGTCCGCAGCACCGCCGGGGTCAGGTGCCGGGACCACTCCTGCCAGTGCCGGCCGCCCATCTGGTAGAGGGCGTAGGTGGCGTAGTACCAGTAGTAGTGGTCGATGGTGCCGGCCTTGGTGTCCCAGATCGGCGGCTTGCTGAGGATCAGGTCGGCCGACGCCTTCATCACCGGCACCTCCTTCGGGTTCTGGCCGAGGAAGAAGCGGCAGAACAGGCCCACCGCGGTCATCGACTCACCCTTCTCCACCGGGAAGCGGGTGCCGTGATCGCCGGGGTGCCGCGAGCTGGGCTCGCCGGCCTTGCTGTAGCCGTGGCGGCCGTCCGGGGTGGCGACCTGGTCGAGCCACACCGCCGACAGCTTGAGGGCGTTCTCGTTGACGTCCAGCTTGAAGAACTTGGCCGACTCGTAGGCCATGATGCACCAGCCGGTGACCGACGTGTCGTTGTCGTTGTCGCGGGGCTGGTAGCGCCAGACCCCGTACGGGTTGCGATGCGACTCCAGGTAGTGGATGCCGCCCTGGGCCACGTGCTTCAGGGTGGTGTACTGCGACAGGCCGTAGGCCTCGACCATGGCGTAGGCGGCGATGGCGTGGCCGTAGACGAAGTCGTGGGACGCGTTCTGGCCGAACAGGCCGTTGTCCTGCTGCTGGTCCTTCAGCCAGCGGACGCCGCTGCGGAGCTGGTCGCGGAACTCGCCGCCGCGGAGCGTGCTGCCGTCGCCGAGGAAGGCCAGCAGGGCCAGCCCGGTGACGCCGACGTCGTGCACCGGGTTGCCGGCGCCGTCGCAGGGCGTGCCCTCCCGGTCGTGCTTCATGAAGCCGTCGGCGTCCCAGCGGCCGTCCTCGTCCTGGTGGCGGGCGAGCCACTTCAGGGCGGCGTGCAGCGACTTCTCCCGGGGGCTGCCGCGGCTGCCGCGACTGCCGCGGTCGCCGTAGGGACCGGGGCCGCCGCAGCTGCCGGAGATGCCGATCGTCGGGTTGAACCCGGCGTGGTCGAAGGCCGACGGCGCCGGCTTTGGGTTCTCGGTGAAGGTCGCCGCTGGATCCGGGTGCTCGGACGGCTGGGTCACCGGGTCGTCCACCGGGTCGTCGACGGGCTGGTCCTCGACGATGTCGGGGAGCGGCGGCGGCGGCGGCGGCTGTTCGACGGTGGGCGGCGGCGGCGGCTGGAAGCCGAACGCGGCCACCACGCGACGCTGCGGCTCGCCGGGCAGCAGCAGCAGGATCAGCACGGCGATGCCGTGCACGGCCACCGACAGCAGCAGCCAGGGCGCGCGGCGGAGCTGTTCGCCCATCAGGGCGTGGAAGTCGTCGGCTTCGGCGGCGCTCGCCACGGGTACGGAGCGGTACTGGGTTCGGACGGACATTCGGGCACCTCCTTCGGTTCGGGGTCGAGTGCCCGCGGCGCGCGCTGCGGTCAGCCACTGGAAACGGGCCGCGCCGGCGCCGGTTCGATGGCCGTGGGAGTTCCCGGAACGCAGCGCGGCCCGCGCAGCGTGGACTGCGCGGGCCGCGGCCGGCGCACCGGTGGTGCGCCCGTCTCGTCGTCTCGCCTAGCGGATCAGGCGGGTGTAGCGGTAGTAGGCCTCGAGGGTCAGCACCAGGATCGCCGTCGAGTAGACGCGACCGCCGTCCTCACCCCACGCGCCCACCGGGTCGAAGCTGCCCTTGAAGTTGCCGTCCAGGCGCTGGTTCTTCACCACCGCCGGGTTCAGCTTCTTGCTCCACTCGTCCCAGTGCCGGCCGCCCATCTGGTAGAGGGCGTAGGTGGCGTAGTACCAGTAGTAGTGGTCGATGGTGCCGGCCTTGGTGTCCCAGATCGGCGGCTTGCTGAGGATCAGGTCGGCCGACGCCTTCATCACCGGCACCTCCTTCGGGTTCTGGCCGAGGAAGAAGCGGCAGAACAGGCCCACCGCGGTCATCGACTCACCCTTCTCCACCGGGAAGCGGGTGCCGTGATCGCCGGGGTGCCGCGAGCTGGGCTCGCCGGCCTTGCTGTAGCCGTGGCGGCCGTCCGGGGTGGCGACCTGGTCGAGCCACACCGCCGACAGCTTGAGGGCGTTCTCGTTGACGTCCAGCTTGAAGAACTTGGCCGACTCGTAGGCCATGATGCACCAGCCGGTGACCGACGTGTCGTTGTCGTTGTCGCGGGGCTGGTAGCGCCAGACCCCGTACGGGTTGCGATGCGACTCCAGGTAGTGGATGCCGCCCTGGGCCACGTGCTTCAGGGTGGTGTACTGCGACAGGCCGTAGGCCTCGACCATGGCGTAGGCGGCGATGGCGTGGCCGTAGACGAAGTCGTGGGACGCGTTCTGGCCGAACAGGCCGTTGTCCTGCTGCTGGTCCTTCAGCCACTTGACGCCGTTCTTGATGTTGTCGCGGTAGGGGCCCGACCGCAGCGTGCTGCCGTCACCGAGGAAGGCCAGCAGCGCCAGGCCGGTGTTGCCGACGTCGTGCACCGGGTTGCCCGGGCCGTCGCAGGGCGCGCCGTCCTTGTCGTGCTTCATGAAGCCGTCGGTGTCCCACTTGCCGTCCTCGTCCTGGTGCTTGGCCAGCCACTCGAGGCCCAGCTCGATGGCCTTCGCGGTCGCCTTGCCGCCGGCGCCGCCGCCACGACCACCACCCCGGCCGCCGTACTGGCCGCCGGCGCCGCCGCCGAGGCCCACCGCCGAGTTCCACTGGTTGCTGTTGAACGCCGACTCCTTGGTGTTGACGTCCATGGTCTCGAAGTTCTCGACGTTCTCCGTGACCTCGGTGACCTCGGCGTCCTGCAGGATCGGCTCCTCGGTCTTCTCCTTCTCCGGCTCCGGCGGGGGCGGCGGCGGCGGCTCCTCCACCTGGTTCTGCTCCTGCAGCTTGATCTCCACCTTGACCTCCTCCTTCACCTTGGTGGAGGCGGGGATCAGCAGCAGGATCAGGATCGCGATGCCGTGGATCACGATGGAGAGCAGCAGCCACGGGGCGTGGCGGAGCTGCTCGGCCATGATGTCCTGGAAGGTCTCCTCCTGTTCGTAGAAGGGCGCGGTGTGCGATTCGACTTTGATCTTGGTCGGGTCGATTTGGGCCATGGGACGGCTCCCTGGGGGCGAGGCTGGTGACGCTCACGCCGGGATTCGGCACCCGGTCGGTCGGCACGTGGCCCACCCAACGGACCCGGTCGGGTCCTGGTTCAGAGGGGGCGCCAGTAGAGCGGTTCCGGGGGGGCAGGGCAATGGCCCGCAAGCCCCTGCCTGGGGCTACCGGACGGTCGGCGGCCAGATGTAGGTCCGCAGCCGGCTGCGGGCGATGGCCTTGGCCCGGAGCGCCTTGATGACCTGCTGCTCCAGGCTCTGCCGGATCTGGGCCTGGACGTCGGCGTCCTCGAAGGCCCCGTTGCGGGCGTCCCTCCGCTCGATCACCCGCAGGACGGCCACCACCGAGCCGTCCCGGATCGGCTCGGAGACGGTGTCCAGGGGGTGCTGCAGGGCGAACTCGACCAGGTAGGGCCGCAAGGTCCTGGTGCTGCCGGCGTGGATGCCCGTCTCGTCGGCCAGGGCCCGGGCGCCGGGGAACCCCTTGGCGATGACGGCGCTGGTCGCCGGTTGCTTGCGCCAGGCCTCGGCCAGGGCCCGGGCGGTGTCCATCACCGCCTGCTCGTCGCCTTCCACCAGGAACGCCACCCGCGCCACCGAGGCCCGCTCGCCGTAGACGAACAGGTCGCGGTTGTCGCGGTAGAAGTCGCGCATCATCTGCGGCGTGATGAACAGGTTGCGCTGGTTCTGCAGCCGCCCGTAGATCGCGATCTGCTCGGTCAGCTCCTGCATCTTCTGCAGGCGCTGCTCGCGCTCGAAGGTCTCCCAGGTCTTGCCGCTTTCCTTGAGTTCCTGGCTGAACTTCTGCACCGAGCCCAGGCTGCGCACCTGTTCCCGTTCGGCCTGCTTCAGCTCCTCCTGGAACAGCTCCTCGACCCGGGCCGGCGGGATGATGCCGAGCGTCTTGGCGGCTTGGGCGAGGCAGTGCCGGTCGATCAGCGCCTGCAGCTCCATGCCGCGCTCGGCGGCGGCCTCGGCGTCGCGCAACGGCCGGCCGAGCTCGGCCTCGCGGCGGTTGATGGCGCCGGTGCTGGCCTGCCGCAGGGTGCTGTCGAGGATCGCCGCGTCGTTGACCGTGGCGATCACCTGGTCGACCACGGTCAGCTCGGGGCGCGGCGTGGCAGGTCCCGGCTGCTGGGCGGCCAGGGGTGCGGTGAGCAGGGCGGCCAGCGGCCACGACAGTCGGCGGAACGCACCGGGCGCACGGCTCTGCGGCATGGCGGACATGATCGCGGTGCCGCCGGCCGATGCAAGCCGGCTCAGCGGCCCGCCCGCCGCTGGCGTGGGGCCGCCGGCGCCCGGCCGGCCAGCGCGTCGAGGAGGAACTGCAGCACCTGTTCCCCCTTGCGCGCCTGCCCGCGCCGCAGCGGCGGCAGCATCAGGTGCGTCTTGCCCGCCTCCACCGGCCGCACGTCGAGAAAGCAGTCGAGCCAGGCGCCGCCCAGCGGCTGCGCCGGCGGGTGTCGCACCACCAGCCGGTCGTCCTCGACCCACTGCACGCCATGCACCGCCAAGGCCTGCAGGTGGTGCTTGAGCCGGAACACGTGCAGCAGGTTGCGCACCGGCTGCGGCAGCCGCCCGAAGCGGTCGCGCAGGTCCAGTTCCAGCGCCGCCAGGTGCTCGTCGTCCACCGCCTCGTCCATCTCCCGCAGCAGCTCCAGCCGCGCCCGCGGCTCGGCGACGAAGTCCTGCGGCAGGTGCGCCGGCAGGCGCAGGTCGACATCGACCTCGACCACCTGGTGCGCATGCCGCACCTGATCGCGGGCCTCCGTCACCGCCTGCTTCAGGAGCTGGCAGTACATGTCATAGCCGACCGCGGCGATGTGGCCGGACTGCTGCGGGCCCAGCAGGTTGCCGGCACCGCGGATCTCCAGGTCCTTCATGGCGATGGCGAAGCCGGCGCCGAGGTGCGACAGCTCCTCCAGGGCCTTCAGCCGCTTCTTGGCGTCCTCGCCCGGCGGCGCGTCGCGGTCGAGCATCAGCAGGCAGAACGCCGGCACCGAGCTGCGGCCGACGCGGCCGCGGAGCTGGTGCAGCTCGGCCAGGCCGAAGTGGTCGGCGCGGTCGATCAGGATGGTGTTGGCCCGCGGCAGGTCGAGGCCGTTCTCGACGATGGTGGTGCAGACCAGCACGTCGTGGTCGCCGCGGACGAAGGCGCGCACGGTGCGTTCGACCTCGGCCTCGCGCATCTGGCCGTGACCGATCGCCACGCGCGCGCCCGGCACCAGGCCGCGGATCCGGGTGGCGAGCGGCTGCAGCTCGGCGATGACGTTGTGCAGCACGAACACCTGGCCACCACGGGACAGCTCGCGCTGCACCGCCTCCTGCAGCAGGCGATCGTCGCGGAAGACGACGCGGGTCTCGACGTCCTGCCGGCCCGGCGGCGGCGTGCCGAGCGTCGAGATGCCGCGGATGCCGAGCAGGGCCGAGTGCAGGGTGCGCGGGATCGGCGTGGCGCTGAGCGTGAGCACGTCGATGGCCGTGCGCAGCTGCTTCAGCCGCTCCTTCTGCCGGACGCCGAAGCGCTGCTCCTCGTCGATCACCACCAGCCCGAGGTCGCGCCAGCCGATGCCTTCGCCCAGGAGCTGGTGCGTGCCCACGACGATGTCGACCTTGCCGAGCTGCAGGTCGCGCTCCACTTCCCGGCGCGCCTTGGCCGGCCGGTAGCGCGACAGCCACTCGACCCGCAGGCCGAACGGCTCGCAGCGTGAGGCGAACACCCGGTGGTGCTGGTCCACCAGCAGCGTGGTCGGCACCAGCACCGCCACCTGGCGGCCGGCGGCGGCCACGCGGAACGCCGCGCGCAGGGCCAGCTCGGTCTTGCCGAAGCCGACGTCGCCGCACAGCAGCCGGTCCATCGGCGAGGGCGCGGCGAGGTCCTGCTGGATCTCGCCCCAGGCGGTGGCCTGGTCCGGCGTGTCGCGGAACGGGAACGCGTCGAGGAAGTCGGGCTCCATCGGCAGCGGCTCCGCCGGCGGTCGCTGCACGCGCTGGCGCTGGGCCTGCACCTCGAGCAGCTCGGCGGCGACGTCGTAGACGGCCTCCTGCACCAGCTCCTTGCGGCGCTGGAAGCCCTTGCCGCCGAGCTTGTCCAGCACCGCGCCGGAACCGACGCCGACGTACTTCTGGACCAGGTGGATCTTGCTGGCCGGCACCAGCAGCAGCACGTCGTCGCGGAAGCGCAGGCGCAGGTGGTCCTCGCTGCCCTCGCCGCGGGTGACCAGCTCCATGCCCTCGAAGCGGGCGATGCCGTGCACCGCGTGCACCACGGGATCGCCGGGGCCGAGTTCGAAGAAGCTCTGGATGGCGCGGCTCGGCACCACGGCGCGCTCGCGCACGCGCGCCACCTGCTGCACGCCGGCGAACTCGACGTTGGACAGCACGGTGGTGCCGAGGTCCGGCACCCGGAAGCCGCGGCTGACCACGCCCGGCAGCAGCGTCACCTGCTCGGCGGCGAGGTCGGCGCCCTTGCGGGTGAAGATCTCCTGCAGCCGCTGCCGTTCGTCGTCGCTGCGGCAGAACAGCAGCACGGCGCCGCGCACGCCGCGGATCGCCCGCAGGCGGCCGATCGGATCGGCCTCGCCGGACCCGGCGGCGCTGCCCGCCGACAGCACCTTGAAGTCGATGTCCTGGCTCGGCAGCGACGACACGTCGAGCCGCGCCAGCGGCCGCAGGCTGTCGTGCAGCAGCGCCAGCTCGCGGGCCAGCCCCTGGTCGAAGCCGGTGAGCAGCGCGGTGCGTTCGTCGATGCGCAGCGGCTCGTAGTGCACCACCAGCAGGTCGCGGGACAGCACGTGACGCAGCACCGGGCCCTGCTCCGGGGCGGTCGCCTCGCCCATCGCCAGCGCCAGTTCGGGCAGCACGGCGATGGCGCGCTGGCTGGTGGGATCGAACGTGCGGATCGACTCCAGGGTGGCGTCGAAGAACTCGAGGCGCACGGCCTCTTCCGCCGCCATCGGGAACAGGTCGACGACGTCGCCGCGGGCGCTGATCTCGCCCGGCGCCAGCACCAGCGGCACCGGCCGCAGGCCGGCCTTCTGCGCCTGTTCGACGAACTGGTCCCGGGACAGCGCGGCGCCGGCGCGCAGGTGCACCCGGCCGCGGCGGAGCGCCTTCGGGGTCGGGGCCGGCTGCAGCAACGCCTCGATGCTGGCCAGCAGCGGGGCGGGCGCCTCGTGCAGGCGCTGCAGGGCCCGCTGGCGGTCGCTCTGCGACTGGGCCGAGGGCTCCCCTTCGGCGTCGGTCTCGGCCCGTACCAGCACATGGCCCTGGCAGCCGAAGGTCTGCAGGTCGTTCTGCAGCTGCAGGCTGTCGACGTCGTCGGCGGTGACGATCAGCAGCCGGCCGTTGCCGCGGGCGGCGATGCCCGCCAGCAGCACCGCGGCGCTGGCGCCCCACAGGCCGCCGGCCTTGCGGTGGACGCCCGGCCGCAGGTGCTGCAGGAGCAGCTGGCTCGGCGGCAGGTCCAGGAAGCCGCGGACCAGCCGGCCAGGCGCGTCGGGCAGGGACATCGGGCCGGGCACCTTAGCACCCGGCCCGGAGGAAGTCCGCCTGCGCTACAGGCCGGCGGTGGCCCGGGCGGCGTTGGTGGGGGCGAGCCCCAGCACGTTGTTGAACGTGAACGGCGCCGCCTGGTGGAACAGGGTCAGGCCGCTCAGGTTCGGATTGTTCGGCACCGCGAGGCTGTGGCTGCCCTCGCCGTTGCCGTCCAGGATGGCGAGCACCGCCACGTCGGAGCTGGTGAAGTTCCAGCACTCCGGCGCGCCGAACGGCGACAGCTCGTAGGGCAGCGGGAAGGCCGCCCACATGGTGTCGTTCAGGCCGGTGATCATGAAGGCGAACGTGCCGGGCACGCCGCGCTTCAGGTCCAGGCTGTAGCTCTGGCCCAGCACCGGCAGGCCGGTGTTGGTCAGGTACGGCACCGGGCCCTGGCCGCTGTAGCACACGATCCGGAACGTCGGATTCTGGATGATGCCGGTGGTGGCCCAGGCGGTGGTGCCGAACGGCGGCCGGCGCCACTTGGACGCGGCGGGGCCGGGGGAGCCGTTGCTGCTGTCCGGCGGCCGCACCGCGTTGGTGTCGGCCGAGATCCAGAACGCGGCGCCCGGCGCGATGGTCACTGGCGGGTTGACGTAGGTCCGGTACCACGCCGGCGGACCAGCCACGTCCATCGTGCCGAGCGAGTTGGCGCTCGTCAGCGGATTGGTGTGGGCGGTGGCGGTGGGACCGGCCGCGTCGAAGTAGAGGCCGGTCTGGATGGTGGCCGGCGCCAGCGACACGGACTCGACGAACAGCTCGAAACCGACGACCTCGAGCGGCGCCGCGGTGGTGTTGAGCACCGCGTAGGCGTACTCGTTGGGCAGCGAGCGCTGGGTCAGCACCGGGTTCTGGTCGTTCTGCGCGATGCAGAAGGACTGGGTGCCGCCGTTGCAGCCGTGGCCGAACGGGACGAAAGCCGCCTGGGCCGGGAGGGTTGCCGCCGCGAGCAGCGCGACGGCGAGATGGGGCAGGAAACGCATGGATTGCCTCCGAGACAGGGATGGAAAAGAGCCCGGCGGCCCGTTGCCGCCGGATCGAGCTGGCCACCCTAGCACGATCCCAAGGCCCTCGCCCGCCGGGCCTTCAAACCGGTTGCGGTGGTGCGTAGCGGCTCCGAGATCGCCGGAGGTCAGTCGGCGCTGCCCGCGCCGCCGTCGGCGTCCTTGAGGCGACTCAGCAGGGACGCCGCGGCCTGCTTCTCGGCGGTGCGCTTGGTGCGCCCGCGCCCCTCGGCTTCGTGGCCGCCGCCGACCCGCACCGCGACGTGGAACTCCTGCTGGTGCTGCAGCCCCGTCGTCTCCAGCAGTTCGTAGCGCGGCTGGCCGAGCTTGTGGTGCTGGCACCAGTGCAGCAGCCGCGTCTTGCTGTCCACGGTGGCGTCGGCGGTCGGTTCCTCCGGCCGTTGCGCCAGCAGGTGCCGCCGCACGAAGGCCCGCGCCGCCCGCACGCCGCCGTCGAGGTAGATCGCGCCCAGCACCGCCTCGGTGAGGTCGGCGAGGATGCGTTCGCTGTGCCGCTCGGACTCGCGCAGGCCCTTGCCGACCTCCAGCAGCTTCCAGAGTTCCAGCCGCCGCGCGACCGTGGCCAGGGGCTTCCGGCTCACCAGGTCGGCGC
>CAZMGG010000056.1:0-24378 GCA_964565715.1 uncultured candidatus Brocadiaceae bacterium
TCCTCTTCAGCAACGCCGTCGCCGCAGGCGTGTACCGCTGAGCCCGTGCCATGCATTCCCGCCTCCTTCTCCTCTGCGTCCTCCTCGCCGGCCCGGTCCTGGCCCAGCGCACCTGGGTCGTCGACCTGCGCAACCGTCCCGGCACCGACTTCCTGGATCTGCCAGCGGCTGTCGCGGCCGCCGCTGATGGTGACATCCTGCTGGTCCGTGGCACCCCCCTGCTTGCTCCAACCGACATCTACAACGCGCCGATCATCGACGGCAAGGGGTTGGTGATCACCGGTGCCGACATCAACAACAAGCCCATCGTATACGGGCAGTGGGGGATCAGCAATCTCAGTGCATCACAGAAGATGGTGTTATCCAACATCAAATTCGGCACGATCGAGATGCAGTTCGCTCCCGTGTGGTCTCTTCGGCCGACACCCTACCGAGGTCTATTGGCCACCGATGTGGCTGGTCCCCTCATCTTCGACGGATGCGAGTATGGCACCCACGAACAGAATCTCTTGACCCCTACCCGCTTCACCCGCTGCGCCCTGGTCATATTCAACAACTCATTCATATCGAGCTGCGGCTGGACGATCTGGTTCGAGGATTCCCACTTCCAGGCCAGCAACACCTACTTCGCCGAGGGAACTGGTGGGCCGCTCTCCCCCGGGCACACCCTCCACCTCCGTCGCTCGATAGGCCACTTCTCGCACTGTCATCTCCGAGGCTCCGACGGGAGTTCAATGTACCCTTTCGATGTCAAGGCCGCACTGATGCTGTGCAACAGCATTGTTCATGTCACTGACCACTCGCACCTGGAGGGTGGGCATCTCTACCAAGGGCCGCCCTGGGCCGCGGCTGTTGGGGCGGATCCGAGCTCGACATGCTTCCTTCCCGGATCGCAGCCGGCGACTGTCTTCCTGGATCCCTCCACGACCGTCGTCGTCGGCATATCCACTTGGTACCTCACCCTCCACAATCAACGCGTGGCCGGTCTCCGACTCGACACCCAGACCCCCGCATCCCTGTCGCTGACCCAGTACGCCGACCCCGGCAACCCCACGCTGCTCGCCGCCGGCGACCTCCTGTTCACCCCCTGGACCTCGCCGCGCGGCCCCATCCTCCTGCAGCCCAGCAGCCTCATCATCCTCGGCTTCCAGATCACCGGTCCCACAGGCCTCGTCACCACGACGCTCCCCATCCCACCCGGCGTCCCGCTCGGCACCACCCTCGGGCTCCAGGCCCTCGAACTCACCCCGGCCGCCCAGATCCTCTTCAGCAACGCCGTCGCCGCCGGCGTCTACCGCTGAGCCCCCTCACGCCGCGGCACCCCGCGCCCTGAGCAGCCGTTCCTGCCCCACCCCGCGGCGCCAGCCGTGCAGACCCATCGCCGGGCCGATGCCGAAGTAGATGATCCCCGACAGCGGCGCGTTGCCGAGCAACGCCAGCGCCATCGACAGCAACCCGAACCCCACCATCACCAGGCACTGCTGGATGCTGGTCACGGTCATGAACCGCTCCACCGCGTCGAGGCCCAGTTCGTCGCCGCGCCGCAGCGCGTGCCCGTAGAGCCAGGCGAAGGTGCCGTAGATGGCGGCGAAACCGCCGCTGTAGAAGAGCATCATCACGAGCCCGCCCTGGTCGAGCCCCCGCGCCATCCCTTCGGCATCCAGCACGCCGATCGGGCCGAACATGCCGACGCAGAGGAAGGTGAACAGGAACTTCAGCGGGTACGCATAGAACAGCACCAGGCCGAGCAGCAGCAGGTTGCCGTAGAACGTCGACTTGTCGCGCAGTCCATACCGCCGGAAGAAGCGATGGTGATCGACCCAGACCATGGCCAGCAGGGCGAACGTGATCGCGAACGGCACCAGGCCCTTCAGGGTCGCCACCAGGTCGGCGACGCTGGCCGGCGGCGTCGCCTGCAGGAACAGGAGCGCCAGCACCAGGGCGAACACCGCGTCGGCCAGGGCCTCCATGCGGGAGACGTCGGTGCCGCGCCAGCGGAAGCCGTGGTCGAGGGAGCGGGCGGCGCGGCGCGCCGGCGCGGGCTGCGGATCGGCCATTCCGGCAGCCTAGACGGCCGTTGGCGACGGTGGAACGACGTTGTGGCGGAGCGCCGCTGGAGTCGGTGGCAGGCAAGGGTCGAAGGCATCCGCGTGCGTCCGCCGGGCCCGGCGGGCAACATGGGAACCCACCGATGGCTGAAGCCCCGACCGTGCCCGTCGTGAATCCGCTGGCTGACGAACTCAACTCGGCGCGCCACGCCCAGCCCTGCGTGCTGGTCATCTTCGGCGCCACCGGCGACCTGACCCAGCGCAAGCTGGTGCCCGCACTGATGGGCCTGTGCAAGGACGGGCTGCTGCCCAGCGCGTTCGCCGTGGTCGGTTTCGCGCGGCGGCCGAAGACCGACGCCGGGTTCCGGCAGGAGCTGCTGGAGGGCGTGCGGCAGTTCGGGCGGCCGGAGACGGTGGCGCGCTTCGAGGAGCTGCAGGAGGCGTTCACCTATCACCAGTCGGACTTCGGCGACGCCGACGGCTACGCGCGACTGAAGGAGAACCTGGAGCGGATCGACCAGAAGCGCGGCACCAAGGGCAACCGGCTGTTCTACCTGGCGACGCCGCCGAGCGCGTATTCGGGCATCCTGGAGAACCTGCGGGCCAGCGGGCTGTCGCAGGAGGAGGGCGGGCGCTTCGCGCGGGTGATCGTCGAGAAGCCGTTCGGCCACGATGCGGCGACGGCGGCGGCGCTGAACGCGCAGGTGTCGGCGGCGTTCGCCGAGCGGCAGGTGTTCCGCATCGATCACTACCTCGGCAAGGAGACGGTGCAGAACATCCTGGCGGTGCGCTTCGCCAACGGCATCTACGAGCCGTTGTGGAACGAGAAGTACATCGACCATGTGCAGATCACGGTGGCGGAGTCGATCGGCGTCGGCTCGCGCGGCGGCTACTTCGAGGAGGCCGGCGTGGTGCGCGACATGATCCAGAACCACCTGCTGCAGGTGCTGACCCTGGTGGCGATGGAACCGCCGGTGGCGCTGACGGCGGACGCGGTGCGCGACGAGAAGGTGAAGGTGCTGAAGGCGATCCGCAGCTACGGGATCGACGAGGTGCCGCGCCGGACGGTGCGGGGCCGCTACACGGCGAGCTCGTTCGGCGGCGAGCAGGTGAAGGGCTACCGCGAGGAGCAGGGCGTGGCGGCGGACAGCGACACCGAGACCTATGCCGCGGTGCGGATCGACATCCAGAACTGGCGCTGGGCCGGCACGCCATTCCTGCTCCGGTCGGGCAAGCGGCTGCCGCGGCGGGTCAGCGAGGTGGCGATCCACTTCAAGCGACCGCCCCACCTGCTGTTCGACCAGGGCCGCGGCCTGCATTCCAACGTGCTGCTGCTGCGCATCCAGCCCGACGAGGGCATCTCGCTGCGGTTCGGCGCCAAGGTGCCGGGGCCGGACGTGCGGGTGCGCGACGTGCGGATGGACTTCCGCTACGGCGCCGCGTTCGGCGGCGAGCACGCTGACGCCTACGAACGGCTGCTGCTGGACGCGATGATCGGCGACGGCACGCTGTTCGCGCGGCACGACGAGGTGGCCGAGGCGTGGCGCATCGTCGACTCGATCGTGGCGGGCTGGCAGCACCACAAGATGGAGCCGCTGCCGTATCCGGCGGGCACCTGGGGACCGGACGCCGCCGCCGAGCTGCTCGGCGCGGGCCGGGAATGGCGGAAGCCGTGAACGCGGTGCGCACGCAGAGCCTGCAGGTGCCCCTGCGCGGCATCCCCGACGCCCTGCGCTCGCTGTGGGACCTGTGCCGGCCGGCGCAGGCCGACGAGACGCTGAGCCGCGCGCTGACCGTGAACCTGCTGGCGGTGGCGCCCTTCGCCGAGGCCGCGGGGCTGCGTGACACGGTGACGCAGCTGCTGCGGCGGCTGCCGTGCCGCGCGTTCCTGGTGCTGTTCGACCCGGAGCGCCGCGAGTTGTGCGCCGACGTGCAGGGCGCCACGCGCAGCGCCGGCAAGGCCCGCGAGATCGTGCTGGAGCAGATCGAGTTGCGGGTGGGCCCGGACGGGCTGGCAGCGGTGCCCGGCGTGATCCGGCCGCTGCTGGTGAACGACATCCCGACGCACCTGTTCTGGCAGGACGCACTGCCGCGGAACGGCGATGGGCTGGAGCAGCTGCTGCCGCTGTGCGACCACGCGGTGGTGGACTCGGCGCGCTTCCTCGATCCGGAGACCGATCTGGCCGGGATCCGCTTCCTGCGGACCGGCCATAGGCGGATCACCGACCTGAGCTGGCTGCGGGCCCGGCCGTGGCGGCGGGCCCTGGCGCAGGCCTTCGAGCTGGTGCCGTTCGACCCGGCGACGCCGACGCGGGTGGTCCTGCGGCATGGGCTCAACCCGGGGGCGCTGGCCTGCAGCCACCTGCTGGCGACCTGGCTGGAGGAACGGCTGCAGGCGACGGTCGAGCTGCAGAGCGGTGAGGCCGATGAACGGCCGACCCCGGAGCTGCTGGAGCTGTGGCACGGCGACGAGCACGTGGCGGTGCAGCGCACCGACGGGCATCTGCGGGTGACCGTGACCCGCAAGGACGTCTGCCTGCTGCCCTTCCAGGTGCCGGCCTCCCGCGGCGGCTGCGCCGACCTGCTGGCGGCCGCCATCGACCTGGCCTGACCGGCGCGGCGTGGCCCGGCGCCGGCGCCCGGCGTATCGTCGCGCCATGTTCCGCCGCGGCCTTGCGCTCGTCCCGCTGCTCTTGGTCCCCGCCTGTTCCACCGCGCGCCAGCAGGTGGATCGCGACTTCGTCAAGGCAACCCGCGAGCACGTCGCCGCGCCCAAAGACCTCGGGCTGCAGGCCGAACCGGTGATGATCCCGGTGCCCGGCGCCGAGCTGCACGGGTTGTTCGTGCCGGCCAGGGACGCCGGCGGTCGCGTCGTCGTGCTGTGCCACGGCAACCACCTCAACACGAGCATGACGTTCCCGTGGTACTCGTTCCTGCACGACGCCGGCTTCCACGTGCTGACCTTCGATCCGCGCGGCTTCGGCCAGAGCCCTGGCGAGCCCGGTCTGCAGGCCTGGATCCAGGACACCGAGGCGGTGCTGCAGTGGGTGCGGCGGCGGCCCGAGGTCGATCCGGCGAAGGTGTCGGTGCATGGCATCGGGCTGGGCGGCGTGGCGGCGCTCTACGCCAGCGGCCGCACCCGCGGCATCGCCGGCATCGTCCTGGAGAGCCTGATCAGTCCGCGCGAGCACATCCGCGCGGCGTTCGGCGACGGGCTGGGCGCGGCGATGCAGACCGGCTTCGTCGAGGCCTCGGGCATGCCGCCGGGCGCCGAGCCCGAGGAGGCGGTGCTGCGCAGCGAGGCGCCGGTGCTGCTGCTCTGCGGCGAACGCGAACGCCTGCTCGACCGGCGGGCCAACCTGCGGGTGGCGCTGGTGGCCGGGCCCCGCGCCGCGTTGTGGCTGCTGCCCGACACCGAGGCGTCGCCGAACGCCATGCTGACCCACGACGGCGAGTACCAGCGGGCGGTGGTGGACTTCCTGAAGGGCACGCCGCCGCAGCCCGAACTGGCCGTGGCGTGGCAGACCGCCGCGCCGGGCGACGGCGGCCTGTGGCTGGACGTGACGGTGCGACGCGCCGCCGGCGCCGGTGCCGCCGAGCCGTGGGCCGTGCAGATCTGCGCCGCCGACCGCGATGCCAACCTGACCTTCCACCGCGTGTGGCTGGAGGGCGCAGAGGGCCGCTTCCGGCTGAAGGTGCCCGCCGAGCCCGGCCTATGCACGGCCACGCGCTACGCCGCGGTGCTCGGCGACGAGGCCGGCGCCGGCTGGCGGCGCGCCCGCACCGAGCGGGCCCGGGCCGGCGAGCTGTGGGAGGTGATCCGCGCCGACGCCGACCTGCTGAAGAACGGCGAGCCGAGCCTCGCCCAGGCCCGCCAGGTGGCGGACCGCCTGCAGGCCCTGGAGACGGCGCAGCCGTTCCCCGCCGATCTGGACGCGCGCGCCGCCGAGACCTGGTACCTGCTCGGCCGACGGCTGTGCGATTCGACCGAGGCCGAGGATCGCGCGCGCGGCGTGATCTGGCTGCGGCGGGCGATCGGCGCGGAACCGAAGCAGCCGCGCACCTGGGTCTGGCCCGGCGCCGACACGCTGTTCGGCTGGCCCCACGCCGACGCCGCGCAGAGAGCCCGCGACCTGCTGGCCCGCATCGAAGGCCGCTAGTCCACGGCGCAGCCGGCGCGTTCGAGCCGCGCGCGCCGATGCGCTAGACTCGTCGCCCCGCATGTCCCTCGCCCGCCCCAGCATCGCGCGTCGCTCGGCGCTCGCGCTCGCGATCGGGCTCGGCGCCTGCGCCGGCGCACCGGAGCCCCTGCCGACCCCCGAGGTCGAGGCGTGGCCGCGCTGGGTGCCGGGCGCCTGGCTCGGCACGCGGATGGAAGTCGTCGATCCGGCCCAGACCTGGCGGCTCGCGGTGACCTGCACCCACGTGCGATTCCCCGCCGACGCCCCGCCGCGGGGTCGCCCGCTGCTCGGCGACGCCGAACTGCTGACCACCGAGCCGGTGGAACGGCTGCTGCTGACCAGCTCGGCCCTGCTCGGTCCCCTGCGCCTCGTCACCGCCGAGGCGTTCGCCGCCGAACCGCCGGCACCTCCCGCGGCGGCCGCCACCGGCGTGCTGCCTCCGGACACCCAGCTCGGCTTCGCGGTCCGCTGGCGGCGCATCGCCGAGCCCCGCACCGCCGGCGACCTCGAGCTCCGCATCGAACGGCGCGGCGACGGCGAGGCCCGGCTGATCGCCGCCGCCGGTGACGGCAGCGACGACCGCGACGTGGCCCACCTGCGCACGCCGACGGCGGCGCCCGCGACCATCCACGTGCTGGTGCCCTTCCGCGGCGACCGCGACGGGCTGCTGGTGCGGCTGCAGGTCGAGGCGGCGCCGACCGCGGCCACCGCCACCGCCGAGGCGCTCGCCGCCCACGCGCTGGCGTGCGAGGCGGCGGGCGCCGCCATCGCCCGGTTCGCCGCCGCCGCCACGGCGCAGCCCCAGGAGGACCCGCCGGCGGTGCGCGCCGCCGCCCGCCTGCACGCCCAGCTCGCCGCCACCGCCGAGCCGAGCCAGGCCCGTTCGGCCCTGCGCGCCCTGGCGCAGACCGTGGGCGCGGTGCTGGCCGAGGACCTGGCCACCGTCGGCGACCAGCAGCTCATCGAGGCGGTGGCCGCCGCCGCCCGCGCCGATGCCGGCGAACGGCCCGACGCCGAGACCCTGGCGCTGCTGCTCGAACGCGCGGCGCTCGACCAGTTCGCCGCGCGCATCGACGCGGAGCCCCTGCCGCCGGTGCTCGACGCCATCCTGCTGCGCCGCACCGGCGCGCTCGGCCGCTTCGCCGATCCGCTCCGCGAGGCCGCCGCCGACGCCGTCTCGCTGGCCGACCTCGACGCCAGCCTGCTGGCGGAGAACCGGCGCCTGCTGCGCGACCACAACCCGGTGCATCGCGTGCGCGCGTTCGACTGGCTGCAGCAGAAGGGCAGCGCGCCCGCGGGCTTCGACCCGCTCGCCTCCCCCGAGGAACGCCGCGCGGCCCTGGTCCGTGCCCGCCGGTTCGTGCCGCCCGCGCCGGAGGCGCCGAAGTGAGCAACACGACCGCGCCTGCCGCCACGCCGCGCCGTCGCCGGCGCTGGCGGCGGCTGCTCTGGTGGCTCCTCGGCCTGCTGGTGCTGCTGCGCCTGACGATCTGGGTCGCGCTGCCGATGGTCCTCGACAAGGTCCTGCGCGATCTCGGTTTCGCCGCGCGCTGGGAACGCCTGGATGTGTCGCTGCTCGGGGGCGCCGTCGAGCTGTGGCAGCTCCGCCTCGCCGAGCCGGGCGCCGACGGCGCGCCGGGCACCGAGCACCTGGCGCTGGAGTACCTGGTAGCCGACCTCGACGTGCTGGCCCTGCTGCAGGGCCAGGTGCGGGTGCGCCGCGCCGAGGTGGACGGCCTGCGGGCCACCCTGCGCGAGGACGCGGACGGCGTGCTGCACCTGGGCCCGCTGGCGCTGGGTGGCGGCGAGCCCGCGCCCGTTGCGGAGCCCGAGCCGGCGGCGGCCGATCCGGACCGCCCGCTCGACCTCACGCCGCCGCTGCACGTGATGGCGGCGCGCCTGCAGCACGTCGCGGTGACCCTGCTCGACCGGAACGGCCGCCCGCAGGAGGTCCGCCTCACCGCCCGCGTGTCGGACTTCGGCGATCCCGCGCAGCCCGCCCGGCTGAAGGTGGCGGTCACCGCGCCGGGCGCGCTCGCCGCCCTGCGCCTCGACGGCACGGGCTTCGCCCGCGGCGCCAGCGCCGAATTCGACCTGACGCTCGGCCTCGACGGCCTGCGGCCGCGCGCGCTGACGCCCTGGCTCGCCCGGGCAGGCCTCGCCCCGGCCAGCGACGACATCGACGCCGCGCTGCGCCTGCGCGGGCGCCTCGCGCCGAGCGACGCCGACGGCCGCGTCGCCGCCGGCGAGATCCTGCTGGAAGGCCTGCGGGTTGCCGCCGATCACGCCGAGGCCGTGGCGCTGGACCGGCTCCGCGTGGCGCTGCCGGCGGTCTCCCATGCCGCCCTGGACGCGCGGCTCGAGCTGGCCGGCGTGCGTGCGCTGGCCGAGCAGCGGCCGGACGGCGCGCTGCGGGTCGCCGGCCTCGATCTGCTGCCGTCGGCGGCGACCACGCCCTCCCCGCCGCCCGCGGCACCCAACGCAGCCGCCGGCCCCGGGCCGGCCCTGGCGCTCGCCGCCGACCTGCGCGAAGTGGCGTTCACCCTGCGTGATGGCCGTGTCTCGCCGCCGCGCGACCTCACGCTGCGCCTCGACGAGCTGCTGCTGCAGCCCGCGGCCGCCGGCGATGGGCCGCAGCGCCTGCGCGTGCGCCTCGGTGCCCCGGGCATCGCCGGGCAGATCCAGCTCGAGGGCAGCGTGCGGCCGTTCGGCCCGGTGCGGAGCGCCGACCTCGCCCTCACCGCCGGTCCGTTCGACGGCGCCCTGCTGGCCGACCTGCTGCGCCCGGCCGGCCTGCGTCCCACCTTCACCCACGGCAGCCTCGGCTGCCAGATCGTCGCCGAGGCGGCGCCGCAGCCCGACGGTACGACGAAGCTGCACGCCGCCGTTCGCGATCTGGTCGTGCTCGACCAGATCGAACTGCTGCGCTGGCCGTTGCTGGAAGCCCACGGCACGGCCGGCGACGCGTGGGTCCTCGACCGGGTCACCGTCGAAGGCCCCGAGGTGCAGGCCACGATCGGCGCCGACGGCCGGCTCGCCTTCCTCGGCCTCGTCGTGGAACCGCCGGACCCCGCGAGCACGGCGCCCGCGCCACCCGGGCCGCCGCCCGCACCGGCCCCCGCCGCCGGCCCCGGCGTCGGGCTCGGCCTGCTCACCTGGAACGGCGGCGTGCTGCACCTGCGCGACGAGAGCGTCTCGCCGCCGGTCACCCTGATGGTCGGTCCGATCCGGTTCCAGGCCGAGCGGATCGACCTTGCGCCGGGCGCCGAGCCCGGCGTCTTGAGCCTCGCCACGCCGATCCGCGGCGTCTGCCGTGAGTTCGCCGTCACCACGCTGTTCGGACCCGGCGCCGAGCCCGGCTCCCTGCAGGCCGACCTGCGCGGCCAGGTCCAGGGTCTCACCCTGCAGTCGCTGTCGCCGTGGCTGGCGCGCATGGGCCTCGCCAGCGAACTGCAGGACGGCAGGCTCGACTTCGCCATCAGCGGCGGCATCACGCCGACCGAGGCCGGCCCGCGCGCCGACCTGTTCGTCCGCCGCGTCGCGCTGCGCGACGGCGAGACCGAACACCTCGGCTTCGACGAACTGGTGGTGCGCGAGGCGGTGCTGGGGGCCGACCTGAGCGTGACGGAGGTGTCGCTGCAGCGACCGCGCGCCAGCCTCGGCCGCGACGCCGATGGCACGCTGCACTTCGCCGGCCTGCGCACGCTGCCAGCCGCGCCGGCAGCAGCCGGAACGCCCGCGCCCGCCGCCCCGGCGCCGGCCGCGCCGCAGCCCGCCGGCGGCTTCGCGCTCGGCAAGGCGACCATCCAGGACCTGGCCCTCGCCTTCCGCGACGCCGCCGGCGCCGCGCCGCGCCAGTGGACCGCCAGCCTCGGCGCCAGCGTCGAGAACCTGCGTCCCGGCGGCGACGAACCGGCGCGCATCACCCTGCGCGCCGACGTTCCCGGCCTGCTGCGTGGCGCCGAGCTGCAGGCCAGCGCCGGGCTGGGCGACCCGGAACAGCGCGTCCAGGGCAGCCTGCAGGTCGCCGCCATCGACCAACCGGGACTCGCCGCGCTGCTGCCGCCGGGCACCACCGCCGACGTGCCGGCCACCGCGTTCCGCGCCGACTTCGCACTCGGCGCGGCGCCGCATCCCGACGGCGGCCAGCGCGCCGACCTGTCGCTCGGTCCGCTCGAGCTGCGCACCGCCGACGGCCGGGAGTTGCTGTCCCTCGACGTGGCCCGCCTGACGGTGAATCGCCACGACCCCGCGGCCGGCGTGCTCCACGTCGGCGCCGTGCGGACCGGCGGACTGACGCTGACCGCCGAACGGCACGCCGACGGCGCGCTGTCGGCGCTTGGCCTGCGCCTGCCGCCGCCTCCCGCCGCCGCGGCCACCCCCACCGCCGGCGCCGACGGCCCGCCCGCGCCGCCCCTCGCGGGCCTCCGCGACGTGGTCGTCGACGCCCTCGAGATCGCCAGGATCGAACTCCGGCTGCGCGACGCCGCGTCACCGGCGGCCGAGCCGCTGGTCGCCAGCCTCGGCCTCGCCAGCGTCGAGCCGCTGCGCCTGCTCGGCCCCGAGCCCGACCTGCTGCCGCCCGTGCGCCTGCAGTTCACCGGCGCGGTCCTGCCCCTCTGCCGCGACATCACCGCCACCCTGGAGGCGCGGCCGTTCGCGCCGGAGCCCTCCCTCGACCTCACGCTGGGCATCGACGGCATCGACGGCGAAGGGCTGCGGCGGGCCTTCCCCGCCCTGGCCGACCGCGTCCGTTCCGACGGCCTCGCCGAAGGCAGTCTCGGGGCGGAGTTCCACGTGCACGCGCAACCGCGCCAGGCCACCCAGGGCCCCTTCGACTGGAGTCGCGAGTTCGCCCTCGACGCCGAGCTCATCGACCTGCACTTCCGCGCCGCCGCCGACGGGCCGGTGCTGGCCGGGGTCGACGCGGTCCGGCTCACCGCCCCGCGGATCACGCCGGCCACCGGCGCGGTCCACGTGTCCAGCCTGGAGGTGACCCGGCCGCGCCTGCACGCCCGCCAGTCCGCCGAGGGCGTGCACGTGATGGGCCTGCTGCTGCCGCCTGCCCCGGCGGCGGCCGAGCCCGCCGTCGAGGCGACGCTGACCGCCGAACCCGACGCCGGCGCGCTGCCCGCCGGCGCGCCGGCCCCCGCCCCCCGCCCCGACGCCGGCGAAGTCCGCATCGACGCGATCCTGGTCCAGGGCATCGACCTGCACTGGCGCGACGAGACGGTGACGCCGCCGTTGGAGGTGCCGTTCGACATGCTCGACGCGGAGGTCACCGGCTTCACCACCCGCGCCTTCACCGAGCCCGAGACGATCCTGTTCCGCGCCAGCATGGGCCTCGGCAGGGTCGAACTGCCCAGGCGCTACCGTTCGGGTCTGCTGGGCAGCCTGGTGAACGCCGCCGGCCAGGCCGCCGGCATCCAGCGCCCCACCGAGACCGTCCAGCGACCGCTGCTGGAAGAACTCGCCATCCGCGGCAAGCTCGCGCTCGCCCCCTCGCTGCGCTGGGAACTCACCGCCGACATCAGCACCTTCGAACTCACCGGCCTGCGCGGCGTCGCCAACCAGGGCGGCGTCGCCATCGGCGACGGCACCGTCGACGCCACCATCGACCTCGCCTACGCCGTCGGCCCGGGCCTGCAGACCGACGCCGAGATCGTCTTCCGCGACCTGTCCCTCAGCGAGCCCGCGGGCGGCCCGATCAGCCGCTACCTGCGGCTGCCAGCCCCCCTCGACACGGTGCTGTTCGTGCTGCGCAACGACCAGAACGAGCAGCGCATCCCGCTCCGCTTCCGCGTCGGCCAGCAGGGCATGTCCACCGACCGGATCGTCGGCATGGCGGTCACGACGCTGTCCACGCTCATCACCAAGGCGATCGCCACCTCGCCCCTGCGCGTGCTCGGCGGCATCACCGACTTCGCCGGGCTCACCGGCGGCGTCGGCATGAGCGCCGCCGAACGCGCCCGCACGGTGACCTTCGCCCCGGGCAGCGTCACGCCGCCCCTGGCCGCCACCGCCGCCCTGCAAGACCTCGTCGCCGAGGCCCAGGACGGCGCCCTGCTCGTGCTGCAGCACGAACTGGGCGGCGCCGACGTCAAGATCGCCCGCCAGCTCGCCACCCCGCCCACCGCCGACACCCTGACCCTGCTGGCCGACCTGCGCCACCGCCGCGCGCAGCTCCTGCAGCAGCGCGAGCGGGCCCTGCGCGAGCTGCGCGTGCAGATCGGCATCGAGGGCTTCGATCACCCGCGCCTGCGCGAGGGCATGCGCACCATCGATCGCGAGCTCGGGCGCATCGAGCAGGCCCTCGACGAGGCCCTCGAGCTGCTGCGACCGGACGCCGCCCGCCGCGCCGACGCCCGCGCCCGCCGCGCCGCGCTGGCCGCGGCCGAACGCCGCCTGGAGGCCCTGCGCGACCAGCTCGTGCGCGAAGGCGCGCCGCCCGACCGCATCGAACTGCGCCGCCCGCGCTTCCTCGCCGCCGACTGCGACTGCGGCAGCACCATCACGGTGACGCCGCGGATCCGTTCAGCGCGCTGACCGCAGCGCGTCCACCCGCAGGTCGACCCACACCAGGCGGTGGTCCGACGCCCCGACCAGCCCGTGCAGCGGCTCGCGCCGCGGCGGCCAGAACACGCCGCCGTTCAACACCTGCAGCGTGCGCGATGGCAGCACGTAGTCGAGCCGCAGGTTGCCCGGCCCCTTCCCCGGCGCGTCCTCGAAGTCGCCGGTGTCCAGGGCCGGATCGCCACGATGGGCGCCGTTCACGCCGAAATCGTGGTCCCGCGCCTCCAGCCCGCCGCGCCCCTTCGGCTGCGGATCCTGCACCCGCGGATGGCCCAGCAGCGCCGCGATCGCCTCGCGCCGCGCATCGCCGTCCGCCGGATCGCAGTTGAGGTCGCCCATCACCACGAAGTGGGCGTCCGCCGGAAGCCCGCCCCTGCCGCCGGCGTCGTCGACGATCCAGCCGGCGCGTTCCGGCGTCAGATAGTCGACCCAGAACCGGATCTCGTCGTGATTGCGCCGGCCGTTGCGATCCTCCGGCCCATCGAACACCGGCGGCGTCGGGTGGCTGCACAGCGCGTGCACCACGAGGCCCTGCTCGGTGAGCTGGATCGGCACGTCCCAATGGCTCTTCGACGACAGCCGCAGCACCGCGCGGGCGGCCTCGGGATGGAAGTCGGCGGGCAGCAGGTTCTCGGGCATGTCGCGCCAGCGCAGCGTCTGGAACGTCCGGATCCGGTCGGTCAGGATCGGATAGCGCGAGTACAGCGCCATGCCGTACTGCCCCGGGAAGCGCCCGAAGCCGAACGCATCGCCGGGCCCGTCGCTGCGGCCGTCGCCGTCCAGGTCCAGGCCCGACGGCACGCCAGTGTTCACCGGCAGCGCGCAACGGTACGGGAAGACCAGCGCCGGCTGGCCGTTCTGCGACACCGCCAGGTACTCGTCGGCGAACACATCGGCCGCCGCCGCCGCCTCGTCCCGATCCAGCTCGCACACCAGCAACACGTCGATCGCCTGCCGCTGCACGATCTCGGCGATCCGCCGCGCCTGCTCGCTCCCCCCGCCGCGCAGCTCCGCCAGCAGCGCGCCGGGCTGGTCGCGGTTCAGCGCCGCGTTGAAGCTGGCGAACCGGACCGCCATCGGCCGCTCGTGCGGGAACAGCAGGATGTAGGCGATGAAGGGCACGCTGGCGACCAGGAAGATCGCCGACCAGACGTTGCGGGAGAGCCTCATGCCTTCTCCGCCTCCGCCGCCACCGCCGCCACCGGCGCCACCGGCGCCACGCCATGGAACATCGCCTCGGCGTCCGGGATGCACTTCTCCGGCCCGATCACCACCACCACGTCATCTTCCTCCAGCACCGTCTCCGGCGTCACCGCCGGCAGGTTCGCATCGCCCCGTCGCACCGCCACCACCGCGCAGCCCGTGCGCCGCCGCACGGCGCTCTGCAGCAGCGTCTTGCCGCACACCGCCGAGTCGCCGGCGACGCGGAAGAAGTGGATCGCCAGCCCGGGCACGAACTCCGCCACCTGCGCCGCGCCCGGTGGCGTGGCGCCGGCCAGCTTCTCGCTGCCGCCCGCCGCGTCCCGCGCGATCTTCACCTGCCGGCCGATCGCGTCGTCGGGCACCAGGAAGCGCCGCAGCGCCCGCACCAGGATCTCCACCGAGGTCTCCAGCTCCTGCGGCACGACCTCGTGGGCGCCGATCTTGTGCAGCAGCGGCACCTCGGCCAGGTACGTCGCTCGGGCGATGCAGTGGATCGACGGATTGAGCCGCTGCGCCAGCTGCACCGTCCGCCGCGCCGCCTCGGGATCGTTCACCGCGACGATCAGCAGCCGCGCCGCGTCGATGCCGGCCGCGTGCAGCACCACCTGCCGCGTGCTGTCGCCCAGCACCATGCGCACCCCGCGCTCGCGGAAGGCCTTCACCGTGCCGGCGTTCATCTCGATGGCCGCGAACGGCAGTTCCAGCGCCTGCATCGCCCGCCCGGTGGCCTGCCCGGTGGGCCCGAAGCCGACGATCACCGCGTGGTCGCGCAGCTCGCCGTCGACCTCGGCCTCGCCGTCCCCGGCCGAACGGCGCGCCCGGCTCACCAGCCACTTGCCCAACGCGTACAGCAGCGGCGTCGCCGCGATCGACAGCACCGACGCCACCAGGAAGACCTTCTTCAGGTCGGGCGGCAGCAGCGCATTGCCGCTGCCCACCTGCACCAATACGAACGAGAACTCGCCCACCTGCGCCAGGGTCAGCGCCGTGCGCAGCCGGAACCAGAACGGCAGCCCCAGCGCCCGGGCCGCCAGCATCACCACCACGGCCTTGCCGACCAGCACCGCCAGCAGCGCCGCCAGCACGGTCCACGGGCTGTCGGCGATGGTCCCCGGATCGAACAGCATGCCGATCGACACGAAGAACAGGCTCGACAGCGCGTCGCGGAACGGTTCGACCTCGGCCACCGCCTGGTGGTGGTAGTCCGAGTCCGCCAGCAGGATACCCGCCAGGAACGCCCCCAGCGCCAGCGACATGCCGAGCTGGTAGGTGATCACCGCCATGCTGAGGCACAGCGTCGACAATGTCAGCACGAACAGCTCGCGGCTCCGCGTGCGCGCCACCAGGTCGAGCAGCCTCGGCACCAGCAACCGCGCCACCGCCGTCGCCGCCAGCAGCAGCACGAACGACCGCGCCATCGTCCACAGCAGCCCGCCGCCGCTGACCTCGCCCGCCGTTCCCGCGTCGCCCACCCCGGCCAGCAGCGGGATCGCGAGGATCATCGGCACCACCGCCAGGTCCTGGGCGAGGCAGATGCCCAGCGCCACCCGGCCATGCGGCGCGCTGAACTCGCCGTGGTCGCCGAGGATCTTGGTCACCGCCGCCGTGCTGGACAGGCTCAGCAGGAAGCCGAGGAACAGCGCCTCGTTCCACGGCAACCCCAGCACCAGGGCGGCGCCGGCGCCCAGCAGCACCGTCAGGCCCACCTGCATGCTGCCGCCCAGCGCCAGCACCCGGCGCAGCCGCACCAGCTGCGACATGCTGATCTCGATGCCGACGGTGAACAGCAGGACGACGATGCCCACTTCCGCCAGCTCGATCACCACCTCCTCGTGCTGCACGAGGCCCAGGCTGTGCGGCCCGACCACGGCGCCGGTCGTGAGGAAGGCGACGATCGGCGGCAGTCGCAGCCGGTGGAACAGGATCGCGACGCCAACGCACAGCGCGAACAGCACCGACAGCTCGAGCAGCACGGGGCCGAGCATCCCTTCGAGAGCCAGCAGGGCGGTCACCGCCTCCGGGATAGCGGCGCCGGCGCGCCCGGGCCAGCGGATTCGGCGTTGGCTTCGGCGACGGCTACTGCAGGGAGAGCGAGGTGCCGTCGGTGAACGCGAGGTCGTGGCTCACCCCGAAGGTCACGTAGTGCCCGGCGGCCTGGGCATGCAGGGTCAGCGGCGGCAGCGCCGGCGGGATCGGCAGGAAGAAGGTGTCGCCGCCGCTGCTCGGCAGCCACAGGAAGGTGATGGGGTTCACCCACAGCACGCAGCCCTGGCCGATCTGCGGAAACGGCAGGTTCTGCGGCCCATCGCCCAGCACCAGCACCCGGTTGCGCAGGAAGGTGTTGCAGCACCCGCTGAACGCGGTCACCTGGATCTGCAGCGTGCAGGTCGTGACGTCGAGCCGCGGCGTGAGCGTGGGGATGGTCTGGAAGACGGGGTTGCAGCCGGGCCCGGTGGACTGGGCTTGCACGGTGTTGAACTGGCAGCGGGCCTGGGCCACGGTCGGCGTGGCGAGGGTCAGGAGCGGGAGAGCTGCGGCGAGGGCGGCCGTGGCGAGGCTGGTGAGGCGCATGGGTGACTCCAGGTGGAAGGGGGCAGGATAGCGGTGTGGGCGTGGTGCGTGGGCGGTGTGGCCGTGGGAGGGTTTCCTGGGGCGGTGGTGCGGGCTGGGGCTGCGGGGTGCGCGGTTGCGGGGGGCCGATCCCGCGGGGCTGGCCGCGATGGCGATGTCGCTCGACAGCTCGACAGACCTGCCCCGGCCAGCCGTCGGCCCGAGTTCGACACCCCCAAGGCCTGACTCGTCGCCTGTTCGCGGCGGCTGGCCGGCGAACCCGCTGCGCGTTAGGCTGCGCGGCCCGCAGGCCGCGTGTCGTTGCGCGGTTCTGTCGGATACGAAGTTGGCCAGACCCGGGAGCCTCATGAGCCGATACGACTTGGAGTTTGTGGGCGTTCGCCTTCTCGGCTTGTACTTCATTGTCCTGGGAGTCGGATCGTTGCCAAGCCTGTTGGACTCTGGCTTCAGCACGCACTGGTGGTCGTTCAGTCTTCCGTCCGTTGTCTACCTTCTGGCGGGCCTGCTCCTGGCGCTTGGCACTCATCGTGTTCTTGGCTGGCTGGCGATCAAGGACCGTCAAGCCAGACTGGCCAACAAGCCGCAGGAGCCGGCGAGCCGCGACCAAAGCAACCGCGAGGGTTGAAGCCCTCGCACGCGGCTCACGGCTCAGCAGCAAGAGACGTTAGCCATTCATGAGTGAAGACATGCATCGCAGAAGATCGAAGCTGCAGTTGGTGCTGTACCCTGTCTTCATGGTCTCGTGCGCCACGGCCGCGGCCATCGGCCTCGTGATCATCTGGGGAGGCCAGCCCGGAACCTTCGTCCTGCGCGTGCTGGGCACGTCCATCGTGGTCGCTCTTGTGACGGCCTTCACGATGAGTGCCACTCGCCTTGTGGCAGGGCGCGCGCCAGAGGATGATGCTGGCTAACTTGCGCCGCAGTCGGCGAGCCGCGCGAGCATACCCGCAAGACCAAGTTCTCGCGCGCGGCTCGCGGCTGAGCGACACGGACGTTGGGCGCACCATGTGCGGCATGCCGGACACCAAGAGTATTGAGTCGCGTGCCTCGATTCGCACGGTAGCAGCTGCAGGGCTGGCCTGCGTCGCGCTAGGGTCGCTCCTGCTACCGTGGCATCACGACTGGCTGCCGTACAGCTTCGACAACCCGTTCTTCTTCGTGGTTCCGGTGCCGGCTCTCGAAACGTGGGCCGGTCGGGGTGTCGCAACCTTCGATGGCCTGATCCTCGTCCTGGCCTTGGCGTGCCTTCGCCAGCCCGGTGCGCCGGCCACGCCGAGGGTGCGGCTCCTGCAGTGCTGGCTTGCCGCTGGAACGATTGTCGTGTTGTGCCTCGATGGCATTTGGTGGTGCACCACGCCGAGACCGGACCTCGAGTTGCGGATGCGAGTGCTTGGGCCTCCGTTGTTCGGCTGGTGGTGGCTGCGCTGGGAGTTTGGACTCCCGGTGATGGCCAACGCTTGCCTTCTGATCCTCTGCCGTGGGCCAAGGGCGCAGGACGTACGCAGGCAGGGCGAGTAGGATGGCCGCCCAACCAGCCACCGAAGCCTACGAGCCGCGCGACAGGGCATCCGCGAGACCACGCTCGTCGCGCGCGACTCGCGGCTCTGCTGCAGAGCTGTTGGACGGGTCGTCGCATGGACAGGTTCGCATGGACAAGAACGCGCTCTTGATCGAGCTGTCGGAGAGTGACCGGACGATGTTCGGACGTGTCGACTTCGATCAGCAGCCACCTGACCAGCAGGTCTTCTCGGCCATCTGGGAGCTGGAGAACCAGGTCAACAACGGCGGGTTGCTCAGTACTTGAGCGCGTCCGATGGAGACTCAGTCAACTCGGTGCCGCGCGCCTTGAGGACAATTGGCGCCAACGCATGTGCGGACATCGTTGAGCGCGCCCTTCGCGTCGTGTCTCCTCGCGGACTTCCACGCGAGCAGTCGTTGCGCGAGGACTTGGTCGATCAACTCGGCCAGGATGAACGAGATGCGCTGGAGGTGCTCGATCAGGAATTCTTGGCCTACCCCGACAACCTCACCGACCTTCTCTTCGCCTTCGTTCGGGCGCACGCGCATGTGTTCGGTCGAGTCGAGTAGTAGCTCCCCGATGAGTTTGCCCTGCCCAGCATGCGGTTTCGTGACGGTGCCGGACTCGCACTTCGGCAGCTACAACATCTGCAGAGTTTGCGGGGGGGAGGACGACGGTTGCCAGCTGGCCAACCCGGCTTGTGGCGGAGGCGCCAACGCCGAGTCCCTCATCGATGCTCAGGCCAGGGCCCTGGTCGACCTCCCGATGGGCAGCGCCGAGCCGGGCGGTTCTTCAAGAGACCCGTCGTGGAGGCCTCTGTCGGCTGAAGAGATTGAGATCGCCCTCCAAGAGCGCGCAGAGAATTACTGGAGAAACAGGGCCGTGGTGGAGGCGTCGGGTGCGTACTGGACTAGCCTGTCCAACGCGCCGCAGGAGCCGGCGAGCCGCGACAAGAACAACCGCGAGAGCTGATGCCCGCGCACGCGGCCGCGGTGAACGGCAAGAGACGCTGGACGGCCGTCACCCTCAGGCGACAATCCGCAGAAAGGAACATCGTGGCTCTCCCACTGACCGTTGACGTTGGATTGATGCGCCGCCCATGGGCCAACTGGGCGTTGATCGGCATCACGGCCATCTCATTCCTCTTGACGACGCGTGTCGGCTTCCTCGAACGCGGCGGCGACAACCCCCTTGTTCTGCATGGCTTGGGGCCAGGGATCGTCGGTCACGTTCTTCTCCACGCTCATGTCCTGCATCTGCTCGGCAACATGGCCTTCCTCTGGGTCTTCGGCAATGCGGTGTGCGCGCGAGTCGGATCCCTCGGTTACTTGGCGTGCTACGCAGGCTTCGCCGTCATTGCGGCGTTCGCCCACTTGGTCGTATCTGGCGGGCGCGCAGTCGGAGCGAGCGGTGCCATCAACGGTGTCGTCGGCATGTTCCTCGTGTTCCATCCAAAGGACTACTTCACTTTCGGCATCGTCGAACTCGGTCGGATCAGGTCCCTCCCAGCCTGGATCTTGGTCGCCTTCTGGGCCCTTCTGGACGCCGTCGGACTGCTCTCAGGTGAGACCGGTACAGCATACGCGGCCCATCTTGGGGGCCTTGCCGGAGGGGTTGTGTTGGCCATCATCCTCCTCAAGACTGAGGCCGTTGACGATGGTCCTGGCGCCACACTACTTGACCTCTACTGGCGACGGTGAGGGCTGGTGCAGGGGGCACGCGATTGGAGGAGCAGGCGGCGCCAACCATCATCGCCGTCCAACTTGGCGCTGCAGCAGCCGAGCCGCTAGGTGCTAGGGCCAAGGAACCCAGAGGGCGAGGATGCTCCTCTACGCGCGGCTCACTGCTGAGCGCCACAGACGTTGGGCCTACGAGTGACTGCCGCTGACCGACAACGGATGCGAACGGAAGCCCTTGGCCTGACGGAGCAGTTGCTCGACTCTCTCGGCGGAGTCGGTCCTTCGCTGCCGTGCCTTGCTGAGGCTGTTGCGGCCGTTGGACGTCGACTTGGAGCCGCGCTTGAGTCCAACCCGGTTGATCCGCGCAGAGCCGACGCCCCTTCCCTTCGGTGAACCTCGTGACAATCCATCAGATGCACGGTGTCCTGGCAGCAGTCGTCGTGCTGACCCTTCTGCCGACAGCCTCCTGCACGCCGAAGAGCGACGCGCTGCGCCCGGAGCGGAACCATGGCACCGTCCGTCCGCCTGCACTGCTGCGGTTCGAGACCGTGCGCTCCATGCTCGAGGACAGCAAGGGCAACTACTGGTTCGGCAGTTGGAAGGAGGGTGTCTGCCGCTTCGACGGCAAGACCCTCACCTACTTCACCGTGGAAGACGGGCTGAGCGACAACCAGATCCGATCGATCCATGAGGATCGGAACGGGGTCGTGTGGTTCGAGGGCGGCCTCGGGATCAGCGGCTTCGACGGGCAGAAGTTCATCGCCCCCGCCAGCAGGAGCCACGCCGCCAAGGATGATTGGAAGGTGGCGCCTGGAGACCTGTGGTTCAAGGAGGATGGGCCGGCCGGGGCGACCGATCTGGAAGTGCAGCCGGGTGTCTATCGCTACGACGGCAGGAGCTTCACCTATCTGGCGTACCCTCTCCCCCTGGATCGCGGCCCCGTCAGTGCCTATGCCACCACTGGGATTGCCAGAGGGAGCAGCGGACGACTCTGGTTCGCGACATACAGCGCGGTGTTCGGGCCAGCCACAGCAGCCGGCGAGCCGCGACCATGGCGGCCACAGGACATGCGGGCAAGGGGTGAGGATGTCGCACTTGCTTAAGCACCTGACCCTGATCGCGGTCGTGGCGGCTGCCGCGTCGTTGATCGGCCTCGCCCTGTTCTGGTTGACGGGCTCGAGACGCACGTCCGCCGTGGTTGCTGCGGTCACCAGTTCCCTGGCGGTACTCCTCGGCAGCCGGCGAATCTCCTCGGACCGGTCCGGCGTCGAGCGGACCACCCGCACGCGGCTTGCGGCTGCGCAGTCCCTCGAACACGCAGTTGGCCCAACAAGGCCCTGAGATGCCGCCGACGCTTGTGCTGCTCCCGGGGCTGGATGGCACAGGTCGGTTGTTCGGCAGGGTTGGAGAATGCCTGCGGGATCGGTTTCCCATCTCATCAGTCGCCTATCCGACCGACAGATGCAGCTCTCGTTCCGAATTGCGCAGCATGCTCGATGCAGCGCTGCCACCGGATGGAGACTACGTCCTGGTGGCGGAGTCCTACTCCGGACCGCTGGCGATCGAGCATTCCGCTGCCAGACCCGGACGGCTGAAGGCCTTGGTCCTCGTGGCTTCATTCGCGGCGAACCCCCTGCCTCGCGGCCTTCGCTGGCTCCGCATCTTCGCCGGAGTCGCGCGCATCCGCCTTCCTGGAATCCTCGTCCGGCTCCTTCTCGTCGGTGCTCAGGCTCCGTCCGCGCTCGTGCGGGAGGTGAGCACTGCGGTCAACTCCGTGAGGCCTGATGTTCTTGTTGATCGGCTGCGACAGGTCTTCGGCGTGGACGCCCGGGCACAGCTCCCGTCGATCGCCGTGCCCGTTCTCTACCTCCGTGGCCAGGCGGACCGTCTCGTGGCCGCCCGCGGCCTTGCACAGTGCGCCGGCCGGATCGCTCGACTCACGGTCGAGGTCATCGACGGCCCGCATCTTCTGCTGCAGGCTCGCCCCAGGGAGTCTGCTGAGGCCATCGCACGTTTTCTCTCCGAGCAGCTTCAGACGATAGAATGCCAGCCAACTCGCCAGCGGATCTGACAGGCCGATGGCCCGCCTCGACAACATGCCTGCTGGCATGCCGACGTGACACATCGCCGGACCCAAGGGCGAGCACGACTGGATCGTGACGGATCCGGACATCGACTTCCGCGCGCTGATGGGTTCCTTCGACACGCTCCTGCTGGGCCGCAGGACCTACGAGGCCATGCGCGGACACGGCGGCGGCAGGATGCCAGGCATGAGCTCCTACGTGTTCTCGCGCACGCTCCGGCAGGAGGACTGCCCCGGCGTCACCCTTTCGCATGACCCCCAGGCGACGGTCGCGGCGCTCAAGACGGCGGGAGGACGCGACATCTGGCTCTTCGGCGGCGGCGAACTGCTCCGCAGCCTGCTCGAACTCCGCCTCGTCGATTCCATCGAGCTCGCCGTGGTTCCGGTGCTGCTCGGCGATGGGATCCCGCTCGCGCCGAACCTCAGCAGACACACCCGGCTCAGGCTCACGGGTCACAGGATCTTCCCCAAGACCGGCATCGTGTCGCTCGAGTACGCACCCGCATGACCGCGCCATCCCCATGCTCTCCCACGGCGTGAATGTCCCGCTGCCGAACCACCGCGTCCAGTTCACCCTCTTCGTGCCGCCATCGTGCAGCGCCAGCCTGGAAGCGTTGCGCGACAGGTGGATCCGGTGCAGGCCTCGCTGATCGCCGCGCACGTCACCCTCTGCCGCGAAGACGAGATCACGAGCCGGGACATCGATGCCTTCCTCCAGCGCGCGCGGGACTGGCCCTACGGCCCATTGCACCTGACCTTCGGCCCGCCCGAGAGCTTCCTCGGGCATGGCGTGATGCTGCCCAGCGAACACGGTGTCGAGCAGTTCCAGCTCCTGCGGCAATGGCTGCTGCAGCGTCCGGACGCGCGGGTGCATCGGCCTCACCTCACGCTGGCACATCCGAGGAATCCACGGGCGTCGGACAACACCGTGGATGCCCTGGCGCAGGCGCCGCGGCGCCTCGACGTGAGGTTCTCGTCCGTGACAATCATCCAACAGACGGGAAGCGAACCCTGGCGCGTGGTCCGGGAGGCATCGCTCGGCGGCGACACCGACGACGCCGGTCACACCAGCCGCGGCACGAGTTCCGTTCCCCAGGGAATGAAGCCGAACAGCCGGCGACGACGCTCCTCGTAGATCGGCTGTCCGCGTTCCCGTGCGGGCCACTGGACGATCCCCAGGAAGGCAACCTTGCCCAGCGACAACGACGCAGGCGGATCCTCGAGCCCAGCCAGGGTCTCGGCCCACCACGCCTCGAGTCGGGCGATCTCCTCGTCCGGCTTGTTGCCTGCCTTCCAGGCCGCCGGGCCACCCCACCCATCGACCTCGATCCAGTAGTGCTTGCCGCCGGTCGCCTGGATCACGACGTAGTCCCGGTCGTCCGTGGGCAGGTCCATCCACGTGAGGCGGCCGACGCACCGCATGTCGGCCCATGGCAGGAGCTGGTCCCCCAGCATCACGCCACGGTCGTCCCGCGCGATGCTTGGCGGAAAATCGATCGTGCAGGATCTGGAGAGCATCGGTGGAACGATAGACGTGATCCTGCCTTCACCGCAGCGCGGCCAGGATCCGGCGCAGCTCGGACCGGTCGGCGAAGCCAGCGGCCCAGTCGTCGTCCGCCAGCAGTTCCTCGATGCGGCCGGTGATCGCCTCGCGTGGCAGGTCGGTGAGGTCCGCCAGATCCAGCAGGGCGCGGGCCACGCGCACGATGCACTCCTGGCGCCCCAGGAACCCCTCGAGCGCCGCTGCTGCTTCGCCAGCCAGCAGCCGATCTGCCCGGACCCGCGCCGCGCGGGCCAGCAGCAGCGCCGAACCCTCTCGGTCATCCCGATCCTCGCGTAGCACCGCGAGCTCCGCCGGCGGCAGCGCGCGGATCTCGGCGTCGGTCGCAGCCAGCACCAGGGCCTCCCGCGCGCCGGCGCGAAGCCAGGCCGGGCGATCCGATGCGAAGGCCTCCCGCCACAGGATCGCCACGGCATCGGGATGCGCGGTGGCGCAGCAGCCAAGGCTCACCACCAGGCCCGTCGCGTCCGCCGACGCCCGGCCGAGTTCGGTCAGGATCGCCGCGGCGGCCGCGCGGCCGCCCACCGCGCCTGCCGTCGCCACCAGGCTCCTCCGCACCGCGTCGTCGTCGGTCTGCTGCGCCAGCGCCAGCAGCGCCTCCTCCATCGCCGCGTCCCGCGGATCGCCCCCGGTGTTGCGCGTGGCCCAGGCCATCTGTGAGACCGTCCCGCACACCACGAGACAGACCGCCCAGTTGCCGTCGGGCGGACCCTGGCGCAACCGTTCGCGCAGGACTGCGGCGCTCGCCGCCGGGTCGAGCGGATGCAGTTCGGCGAGGGCGCGGAACGCCCGCATCTGGGTCCAGCCATCCCCCTCACGGCATTGCGCGAGGATGCGCGGCAGCAACGGGCGCAGCAGTTCGGGGCTCTGGCGCCGGCCCACCTCATGGACCGCCAGCAGGCCCGTCAGACGATCCATCGGATCGCCGCTGTCCAGGAAGCCGGTGATGCAGCCGAGCGG
>CAZMGG010000056.1:24478-33149 GCA_964565715.1 uncultured candidatus Brocadiaceae bacterium
CCCGCGGCGCAGGATTCCTGCGTACCCTGACGCCGCCGCGGGGGATAACCCGCCGTGACCGTGTTGCAGCACCCCGCATCCACCGAGCAGCCGGCGGAACCTGCCGCCGACACGCCGGCGCCGACCCCGGCGGCCTTCGTGCAGCGGCACCAACGCGGCCTGTGGCGCTTCCTGCGCGCGCTCGGCTGCCCGGCCAGCACCGCCGACGACCTCGCCCAGGAAGCCCTGCTGGTGGCGCTGCGCGGGGACGGCTGGCGACGCCCACCCCTGGCCGCCGCGGCCTTCCTGCGCCAGACGGCGCGGCACCTCTGGCTCCGGCATCGCCGCGACGAGGGCCGCCGCGCCGAACGGCTGGCCGCGGCCGCGGAGCACCTCTGGCAGCGCCACTGCGAGAACGACGACGGCGACGCGCGTCTCGCCGCCCTGCGCGCCTGCGTGCAGGCGCTCCCCGAGCGCAGCCGCACGACCCTGGACCACTTCTACCGCGACGGCATGAGCCGCGCCGAGCTGGCCGCGGCGCTGGCCATGACCGAACACGGCGCCCGCACGCTGCTGCAGCGCATCCGCGCGGCGCTGCGCGAGTGCATCGAACGGAGGACGCAGGCATGACCGCCCCGCACGACGACGACTTCCCGCTGCCGCCGGAGCAGACGCCGGAGCAGGCCGCCGCCGAACGGCACCTCGACTGGGCGCTCCATGAGACGATCGGCGGCGAGACGCCGCCAGACCTGACCGCGCGCGTCCTCGCCGAACTGGGCACAGCGCCGCCGGCGCCCGCAGCTCACGGCACCGCGCGCCGCTGGCTCGCCGCCGCCGCCCTGCTGCTCGGCTTCGGCGCCGTGCTGGCCGTGGCGTTGTGGTCCCGCGGCCGCACCGCCGATCCGCAGCCGGTGCAGGCGCCGATCCAGGATCCGGCCGCCGACAGCGCGCCTGCGCGGGTGCACACCGTCGCCGACATCGCTGGCCTTCCCGCCGACGTCACCGCGATCCGCGCCGACGGCATCGACGACGCCGTACTGGCGGCCCTGGCCGCAGCCGCGCGCCAGGGGCGCCTGCCGAAGCTGCGCAGCCTCGAGGTGCACGGCCCGCACCAACCGATCCACGGTCTCGGCCTGAAGCTGTCCGGCGTCCGCAGCGCGCCGACCATCACCGACCAGGGGCTCGAACACATCGCCGCGCTGTCCGGCCTGCGCCGTCTGTTCCTGCAGGGCACCGCCGGCGTGATCGGTTCGGGCCTGCGCCACCTCGCCCGCCTGCCGATGCTCGAGGAACTGGCGCTCCGCTATCAGGAGACCGATGAGCAGCACCTGCGCGAGCTGCGCCACTTCCCGGCGCTGCGCGCCCTCGATCTGTCCTGGAACCACGGCTTCCACGATCTCGGCACGGCCGCGATCTGCCAGGTCCAGGGCCTCCGCCGGCTGTCGGTGCGCGGCTGCCAGCAGCTCGACGGCGCCCTGCTCGCGCGCTTCGGCAGCCTCGGCGAGCTGGAGGACCTCGATCTCGGCCAGATCGACGGCATCAACTGGCGCTGGCCGGGCACCGACGAGGCGTGGCCGGGCAAGGGGCTCTTCGAGCGCGCGTTGGCCCAGCGCAACGCTCCCCGCGGCCCCACCGATGCGACCCTGCGGGCGCTGGCGGCGCTGCCGAAGCTGCGCATGCTCGACGTGTCCGGCGGCGCCTGCACCGGCGCCGGGCTGGCGGCGTTCGCCGGCAACACCACGCTCGAACGCCTGCACGTGGAAGGCATCGCGCTGCCCGCCGACCTGCCGCAGTCGCTGCCGACGTCCCTGCGCGAACTGCACGCGCTCACCGACCTGGGAGCCGGTTTCTGCGCGTCGCTGCGCCAGCACCTGCCGGCGATCGAGGTCCTCGACCTGCAGGCCTGCGATCGGCTCGACGACGTCGCCGTCGCCCACCTGATCGCCCTGCCGAAGCTGCGCGTGCTCGGGCTCGCGCAGTGCCGTTCGCTGTCGCCGGGCTGCATCGATCTACTGCGGCACGCGCGCCAGATCACCGACCTCGACCTGCGCTTCCTCGACTGGGTGAAGCCCGAACACACGGCCCTGCTGCGGGACGGCATGGCGTCGCTGCAGGTGCTGCAGACCGATCTCGAGGATCCGACGGCCTGGCTGCCGCAGCCCCTACAGGTGCGCACGGCCGCCGAGGCGGCAGCCCTGCCCGCGACCGTGCGCCACGTGCTGCTCAGCGACGCCACCGACGCGGTGCTGGCGGCGCTGCCGGCGCTGCCTCGGCTCGAGCGCCTGGAAGTTGCCGCCGCATGGACGCTGCCCATCGATCGGCACAAGCGGAGGGTCGAGAACCCGCCCTCGGTCACCGATGCCGGCCTCGGCGGGCTGCCGGCGCTGCCGGCGCTGCGCACCCTGGTGCTGCGCGGCCAGATCGGGGTGCGGGGCTCGGGTCTCGCCCTCGTGACCCGCCTCGGGGCGCTGCGCGAGCTGGTGCTCGACCAGCAGGGCGTCACCGATGCCGGCCTGGCCTTCCTGCCGCATCGTCCGGAGCTGGAACGCCTGGAACTCGCCCACTGCCAGGACTTCGGCAAGGCCGGCCTGCAGGCGATCGCCGCCTGCACGGCCCTGCGCGAGCTGTCGCTGCGCGGCTGCTCGCACCTCGACGACGACGCGATCGTCCTGCTCGGCGGCCTGCGCCATCTCGAGCACCTCGACCTGTCGATGATCGGCAGCCGCACGATGTTCACCGGGATCCGCCTGAACCCGCTGCCGGAGCCGCCGCCTGGTTCCGGCGTCACCGACCGGGCGCTGGCCGGGCTCGCCACGCTGACCCGGCTGCGGGTGCTGTCGCTCGGCCAGGCCGGCGTCACCGGCGACGGCCTGCGCCACCTCGCCGGCATGAACGACCTGCGGCAACTGGACCTGTCGGGCCTCGCCGAGCTGCGCGACCAGGACCTCGAGCGGGTGCCGGCCGGCGTGACCCGGCTCATCCTGCGCGGCTGCCCGAAGCTCGACGCCGAGGTGGGCCCGGTTCTGGCGCGCGCCGCCCCCGGGCTGCAGACGCTCGATCTGCTCGGCTGCCAGGGCCTGGACGACGAGTGCCTGGCGCCCCTGCGCGAGCTCACCGCGCTGCGCTACCTCGATGTGTCCTACTGCCCGAACCTGACCGCCGCGGCCGCCCAGCGCCTGCGGACGCTGGTGCGGCTGCAGGGCCTGACGGTGCGCGGGCTGCCGTTCGGCCCGGCGGAGCTGGCCGTCCTGCGCGAGCTGCCGGACCTGCGGCGCCTCGACACCGACGCCGGCACCGAGACCCTGCGCCGCTGAGGCGGGCGGCCCTTTGAAAATCCAGCATCCGCATGCATGATTTTCATGCATCCCGATGTCAGATTTTCAGGGCACCACCCCGCGGGCCCTGCGCGACCCGCTGCTCGCCGCCCTCGACGACTTCCCCGTCGTCCTCATGGTGGGCGCGCGACAGGTCGGCAAGTCGACCCTTGCCGAGCAGCTGGTCCGGGAGGGCCGGATGGCTGCGCACCACACCCTCGACGACGCCCCGGTGCTGGCCGCGGCAACCGCCGATCCGGCCGGCTTCGTCGCCGGTCTCACCCACGGCACGGTCATCGACGAGGTGCAGCGCGCGCCCGATCTGCTGCGGGCCATCAAGCGGGCCGTGGACCGCGACCGGCGACCCGGAAGGTTCCTACTCACGGGCTCGGCGAATGTCCTGGCGCTGCCCGCCACCACCGAATCGCTGGCCGGGCGGGCGGCACTGCTGGAACTCGAAGGCTTCTCCCTCGCCGAACTCCGCCAGAGGGCGCCGCCGACGGATCTGCTGCGCGTCCTGCTCGCCGACGATCCCTGGCCCGCGGCGATGAAGCGCCTGGCCGCCAGCGTCCTGCCCCTCACGCCGGCCGAGCAGCGCGAGGCGGTGTTCTTCGGCGGTTTCCCGGAGGTGGTCCTGCGGCGGAAGGCAGCCTTCCACCAGCTCTGGTTCCGCTCATACCTCACCATGTACGTGGAGCGGGATGCCCGTGACCTCACCCGCATTCCCGATGCGACCGCCGTCAGCCGGCTGTTCCACCTGATCGCCTCCGCTTCGGGGCAGACCGCCAACATGAGCAGCCTCGCCATGGATGCGCGCATCGACCAGCGCTCGGCTGCGCGCTACCTGCAGCTGCTCGAGAACACCTTCCATGTGAGCCGACTGCCACCCTGGTTTCGCAATGTCCGCAAGCGACTGGTCAAGACGCCGAAGCTCTATCTGCGTGATTCCGGCCTCGCCTGCCACCTGCTCGGCATCGCCGAGCCCCAGGGGCTCCAGGGACATCCGGCGACCGGCGCCTTGTGCGAGACCTGGGTCCACGCCGAACTGCGCAAGCTGACAGCCCATGCCCCCACCGTGCGGCTGCACTTCCTCGGCATCCACGGCGGCGCCCAGTGCGACTTCGTGCTGGAGCGGGAAGGGCGCCTGGCGACCATCGAGGTCAAGTCCGGCCTGACCGTTGGCGCCGAAGACTTCCTCGGCACGCACGCCCTGCGAGAGATCACCGGCCAGCCTCTGCGCGGCCTCGTGCTCTACGGCGGCGAGCAGGTGGTCTCCTTCGGCGACGGCCTCGCCGCGGTGCCCTTCGGCGTTCTCTACGGCTCGAAGCTGCGCGCCCGCCGGCGACGCCGCTAGCATCGGCCACCCCGATCCGGAGCAACCCATGAAGACCCTCCTCCTCACGCTGGCCCTGTCCGTCCTGCCGCTCGCCGCCCAGGACATTCCCGTCGCCACCGCCACCGACCAGCACAAGTGGCTGCAGCAGCTGGTCGGCGAGTGGACCGTGTCCGCCGAGATGTCGATGGGCCCCGGCACCGAACCGATGAAGGCCGAGAGCACCGAGTCGTGCCGCGCCCTCGGCGACCTGTGGGTGGTCGGCGAGGGCCGCGGCAACATGATGGGCCAGGCCTACACCTCGCTGATGACGCTGGGCTACGACCCCAAGCAGCAGGCCTTCATCGGCACCTGGGTCGACACCATGCAGACCCACATGTGGATCTACCGCGGCTCGCTGGACGAGGCGAAGAAGACCCTGACGCTCGAGGCCGAGGGACCGAGCTTCACCGATCCCAACGGCAAGGCGCGCTATCGGGATGCGATCACGATCGTCGGCCCCGACCACAAGGTGCTGACCTCGTCGGTGCTCGGCGAGAACGGCAAGTGGACGACGTTCCTGAAGGCCGACTACCGCCGCAAGAAGGCGGACGACGGCGACAAGGGCGGCAGGAAGCCCCAGCGGCCGTAGGCGCGGGATTCCCGGCCGGTTCTCGCCAGATCGGCCCTCGCCGTTCCACTGCTCCTGGGGCCCGTTGCCGTCGCAGCGGGCCCACCTACCATGGAGCACTCCCTTGCCGATCCCGAGGCGCGCCGCCGTGACATTCACCTGGCAGGACTACCTGCAACTGCCCGAACAACCGCTCCGGCACGAAGTGCTGGCGGGTGAGCTGGTCGTGTCACCCGCGCCGAGCGTCCGCCACCAGCAGGTCCTGAAACGGCTGGCCCGTCAGCTGCAGGAGCGCATCGAGGACCCGGGCCTCGGCCAGGTGCTGATCGCACCGCTGGATGTCCGGTTGTCACAGGTGGACGTCGTGCAACCCGACCTGATGGTCGTGCTGCAGGCGAACCTGCACCGCCTCGGACCGCAGTTCCTCGACGGCCCGCCGGATCTCGCGATCGAGGTGATCTCGCCCGGCACCGCCCGCCGCGATCGCGGGCTCAAGCGGCGTCGCTACGAAGCCCTTGGCGTGCGCGAGTACTGGATCGTGGACCCCGAGGCCGGGACCGTCGAGCAGTTCGCGCACAACGGGGACGCGCTGCGGCGGGCCGGCGAACACCGCACCAGCATCGCCTGCCACGTCGCGCCCGGCGTCACCATCGACCTCCTGCGCGTGTTCTGACGGCTCAGCCGAGCAGGTCGCCCCAGGCGTCCTCGCCGAAGCCGACCAGCCAGCGCTTGCCGACCCGCACCGTCGGCGCCCGCAGGTTGCCGGTGGGCCCGAGCGCCAGTTCGGCCAGGGCAGCACCGTCGGCCGGATCCACCGCGACGCTCTTCTTCCCCTTGGCGACGGTGACGCCGGCGGCACCGGCGAACAGCTTCTTCAGGTCGCCCTTGCCGAACTTCACCGAGTTCGCCTTCACCGTCTCCCGGACGGTGAGGCCGCGCGCCTGCAAGAACGCGTCGGCCTTCTTGCACGAGGTTCAACCCGCGCGGTGGTAGTACCAGTCGATCGTCTTGGCCATGGGGTGAGCTTGGATACGGTTCCTTGGCATTGAAGCAAGGGCCATGCGCGCCCCCATGGGGCTCCACGGATGCGGAACGCCGCCGGGCGCCGAGCACCGCGGCGGCGGTCCCGCGTCGCCGGCCTCAGACCGCCTTGATCGGGATCCTGGCCGTGGGCCTCGGCTCGACCTTCGGCACCCGGATCTCCAGGATGCCCTTGTGGAAGGTCGCCTTCACGGCATCGGCCTCGCAGCGGACGTCATCCGGCAGGTCGAAGCGGCGCTCGAACGCGCCGTAGACCGTCTCCATGCGGTGGTAGTGCTTGTCCTTGTCCTCCTTTCTCTCCTTGCGCTCGCCCGAGACGACGAGCTGGTTGCCGCTGAGCTTGATCTCCACGTCCTTCTCGTCCATGCCGGGCAACTCGAGGGTGACCAGCAGGTCCTTGTCGGTCATGGCCACGTCAGCGCGCGGCATGTTGCGCCTCGGCAGAAGGTCCGGCCACGAGCCGTTCTCCTCGATGAGGTCGCGGAGCCACTGGTCGAGAGGGCTGGCCTCGGCGACCGCCAGCGGGCGCCGGCGCCAAGGGGTGAGCAGGGTCATTGGCATTGCTCCTATGGCATGCGGCCCGGGGAGTCCGGACCGACCACTGCAATTGTCGTCCGGCGCGCAGTGGGGCGTGATGGGGTGAAGTGGGGCGCCGGCCGCCGCATGGTGGGGCGATAGCCGCGATCGGTGGCGCCGGACGCGGTCGCCCCCGCACAACCGCAACCCTGGCCCCGCCCGGCGGGCCCGCTACACTCCCCGCCCCCATGTCCCTCCGCCGCGAAGCCGCCGTCCGCGATGCCCTGCTGCGGCGCCTGCGCGAGCACCCCGGCGCCGACCCGGCCCGCAGCGGCCGACCGGACGAGCCGATCGAGCCGCACAGCACGCTGACCCGCCGGCAGGCCGTGGCGCTGTTCGAGTCGGCGATCCAGTCGCGCCTGCAGGACCTGCTGTCGCGCGAGCTGAAGGACAAGGGCATCAGCTACTACACGATCGGCAGCTCCGGCCACGAGGCCAACGCCATCTTCGGCGCGCTGCTGCGCACCACCGACCCGGCGCTGCTGCACTACCGCTCGGGCGCGTTCGTCGCCGCCCGCGCCCGCCTGGGGCGCGGCGAGACGCCGTTCTTCGACGCCATGCTGTCGTTCTGCGCCAGCGCCGAGGACCCGGTGTCGGGCGGGCGGCACAAGGTGCTGGGCAGCCACACGCTGCACATCCCGCCGCAGACCAGCACGATCGCCAGCCACCTGCCGAAGGCGGTGGGTTACGCGATGGCGCTGCAACGGATGAAGCGCACCGGCGTGCCGGCCCGCGTGCCGCACGACTCGATCGTCTACTGCAGCTTCGGCGACGCCTCGATGGGCCACGCCACGGCGCAGGCGGGCTTCCACGCCGCCAACGCCGCCACGCTGCACCGGCAGCCCTGCCCGGTGTTCTTCGTCTGCGAGGACAACGGCGTGGGCATCTCGGTGCGCACGCCCGCCGACTTCGTCGAGCGCTGCATGCGGCCGCGGGCAGGCCTGCGCTACGTGCAGGCCGACAGCCAGGACTGGGCCGGCGCCTGGCAGGCAGCCCAGGAGGCCGTCGACTGGTGCCGGCGCACGCGCAAGCCGGTGTTCTTCCACCTGCGCACGGTGCGCCTCATGGGCCACGCCGGCTCCGACGTCGAGGCCAACTACAAGACCCTGGAGGAGATCGAGCAGAACGAGGCGCGGGACCCGCTGCTGGCCTTCGTCGACCTGCTGCTCGCCACCGGCGCGCTGGACCGCGAGGCGGCGCTCCGCCTCTACGACGACACCGACGAACGGCTGCGCCGGGCCGCCGCCGAGGCCAACCGCCGCCGCAAGTTGACCAGCGTCGTCGAGATCACCGCGCCGCTGGCACTGCCGGCGGCCGGCGACCTGCAGCCGCGGGTGGCCAGCGCCGAGGCACGGCTGCGCGCCTTCGAGGGCAGGCTGCCGGAGGACGACCCGCGGCCGCGGCACATGGCATTCCGCATCCCGCAGGCGCTGAAGGACATCCTGCTGGCGTGGCCCAACGCCTTCGTGTTCGGCGAGGACGTGGCCAAGAAGGGCGGCGTCTACCACGTCACCGAGGGCCTCAACCGCACGTTCGGGTCGGGCCGCGTGTTCAACACGATCCTCGACGAGACGACGATCCTCGGCGTGGCCCAGGGCATGGCGCAGGCCGGCTGCCTGCCGTTCCCGGAGATCCAGTACCTGGCCTACCTGCACAACGCCATCGACCAGATCCGCGGCGAGGCGGCGTCGCTGCAGTTCTTCAGCAACGGTCATTGCAGCAACGGCATGGTCGTGCGCATCGCCGGCCTCGCCTACCAGAAGGGCTTCGGCGGCCACTTCCACAACGACAACTCCATCGGGGGCATCCGCGACCTCC
>CAZMGG010000057.1:0-32952 GCA_964565715.1 uncultured candidatus Brocadiaceae bacterium
GGGTCTGGGCCACGAGCGGCGCCAGGAGCAGGGCAAGTACTGTCAGGAGCGCAGGAGCGCAGGAGCGCAGGAGCGCAGGAGCGCAGGAGCGCAGGAGCGCAGCACGACGGGCGAGCGACGGCCGGTGTTCCATGGAACCCTTCCTATCCGAGGGCACTCTGATCGCAGTGACCGCCCCGTCTTCCTTGGCGGGCCCGATCACCACGACGCACCTTCTACCCAGCCCAGCTCCCCTCGTCAACTACCCAGGTCAAGAATCGCAATTTGTTAAGATTGACGATCTGTCAAGGTGGCACCGCCGTCCGTCGGCCTCGCTCGCGCGTAGACGCACTCCCGTGAAGCGCGCGGCCCTGCTCGCAGGCAGAGCTCCGCCTCGGGCATTCATGCGTCCCCTGTAGCAACCTCGATCAAGGCGAGCCCGCCTCGATCCGCGGGCCACACCTCCAGGGTGCCGTCCTCATGCTGGAGCTGCAGGCCGCCCGGCTCCGCGCAGCCGTTGCTCCGGGCTTCCGCGGACCCCGGCCGCAGCAGGGCAACGATCCTGGCGCGCCGCTTCCACGCCAGCACATGGTCCCCCACGCGCAAGGTCACGCCGTTGCCGAGCCGCAGACCCACGCCTTCCTGCTCCGCCAGCGCATCCCGGCCGCGGCCAGCACATTCCGACGCGCCAGACCCGCCATCCACCTGCGGGCGCGCCCGCTCGGCCTCGGCCCGACGCGCTTCATCGATCGTCGCAGAGCACTCCCGCATGTGCCGCACGGCCCATCTGCCCCATCGCCGCAGCACCAGGAAGGCCCCGAACCACAGCACCGGCGCCACGACGCCCGGGATCACGCCAATCACCAACAGCACGCCAGCAACCAACCACGCCAGCCACAGGCCCAGCATCCCGCCCAGCAACGCCGACGATCTTGCATCTGCGCGCTCCACCCGTTCGTCCTGACGCCGGTAACTGAGCAGGGCATCCCACACGATGGTCACGTAGCCGATGGCCAGCCCGAAGACGAGGAACCCGGCGAGCCCGCCGGCCAGGACACCGACCAGCCGCAGCATCCATGCATCGGGGTCCCGCGCCGGCTGCATGGCCGCCAGGCCGAGCGACCAGGTCGCAAGTGGATCACAGGGGAATGGGTTCCGGTCCATGCGAAAGCGGCGCGATCGGAGCGCAGGCCGCAGAGGATGCCGGGCACCACCGCCCCCCTCAAGCCCCGCGCCTGCGCAGTGCGCCGGCCACGGCTACGCACAGCGGCCCCGCAACGATGCGGCCACCGCCGGGGTTGGTCCCCCAGCCTCCGAACCCCACGGGCCATCATGATCCACGAACTCGCCGGTGATCTCCTGCTCAGCAAGGCCGACCTCATCTGCCACGGCGTCGCCCCCAACGACGACTTCAAGAACGGGCTGGCCCTCAGCCTGCGCGAGGCGTTCCCGGCCATGTACAAGGACTTCCGCCACTATTGCCGCGCCCATGGGCCGAAGCCCGGCGGCCTCTGGCTCTGGCAGGGCGTCGGCAAGAGCGGCCGGCCGACCCGGATCGCCGCGCTGCTGACCCAGGCGCCACCGGCGCACGCCGGTGGTCACGCCGGCGCGGCCAGCACGACCTTCGTCAATCACGCCCTGCACGAGCTGAAGAAGCTCATGCAGCAGGAAGGCTTCCAGAGCGTCGCCCTGCCCAAGCTCGCCACCGGCGTCGGCGGCCTGCAGTGGCAGCACGTGCTGCCGCTGATCCAGACCCAGCTCGGCGACCTGCCGATGCCGGTGCTGCTCTACACCGAGTACCGCCCCGGCGAAGCCGCCGCCGAACCGCTGGGCTGAGCGAGCCCCGCCGCCAAGGCGCCCTCGTGCTCGAGCAACCGTCGCTTGCAAGCGATCCCGAACGCGTAGCCGGTGAGCGCGCCGTCGCTGCCGATCACGCGGTGGCATGGCACCACGATCGCGATCGGGTTCTGGCCGTTGGCGGCGCCGACCGCCCGCACCGCGTCCGGCCGGCCGATCGCGCGGGCGAGCTGGCCGTAGCTGCGCACCTCGCCGCACGGGATCGCCTGCAGCGCCCGCCAGACCTGTTGCTGGAACGGCGTGCCGCGCGGTCGCAGCTCCAGCTCGAACGTCCGCCGCTGGCCCGCCGCGTACTCCCGGAGCTGATCGCCGGCAGCGCTGCCGGTGTCCGCAACGAGCCGCACGGCCTCACCGGGCTCGGCATCGCGCGCACCCACGCGCTGCCGGAAGTCCTCGATCGGACCGCTGGCGAAGGCGACCCGCAGCAGGGCGGTGCCGCGTTCGGCCAGGAACAGCATTCCGAGATCGGTGGCGAGCTTGCGGCAGAGGATGGTCATGGGTTGCCCTCGTCGAGATCAGCGGCGGCGGGCGCATCGAGCGACCGCCAGAGGTGACAGGTGGCGAGACTGCGGAACGGCGCGAACGGCGCCATCAGCCGCCGGGTGGCCGCAACATCGGGCCGTTCCGGCAGCGCGAAGCACTCCTGCAGGGCGCGCACCAGGCCCGCGTCCCCCACCGGCAGGCAGTCGAGCAGGCGGCAGCCGCGCATCAGCACGTAGTGCGCCGACCACGGCCCGAAGCCGTGCTGCGCCAGCAGCGTGCGTTCGGCGCGCACCGCCGAGCCGTGCGGCAGGGCCGCGAGGTCGCAGGAACCGGACGCCACCGCCGCCGCGAGGCGCAGCAGGTAGTCGGCCTTGCCGCGGGAGAACTGGCGCGCCAGCAGCTCGCTGGCATCCAGCGCCGCCACCGCCGCCGGTCCCGGCGGCGCGCGCAGATCGCCGAGCGGCGTGCCGGACCGTTCCAGCAGTGCCCGCCGGCAGCGGAAGGCGAACGGCAGGTTCACCTGCTGGCCGACGATGGCCCAGACCGCCGCGTCCCAGACCGTCGCGGTGCCCACCAGCCGCAGGCCGCGCCGGCCGGCGACGAGATGGCGCAGGCCGGGCGTGCGCAGGGCGCGGCGCTCGAAGGGACCGGGGTCGGCGGGCAGGCCCAGCAGCGCCAGCACCGCGTCGTGGGCCTCGACCCAGCCCTCGGGCGACGGGCGCCGCGCGGCCTGGACCTGGCAGCGCGCGACCGCTGCGGTGAGGATCACGGTCAGCACCGCCGGCTGCCCGTCGAGGTGCAGCGCCTTGTGGAGGGTCCGGCCGCTGACCCGTTCGTCGAGGCTGTCGGGGTCGCGGCCCCAGGCGCGCAGCGAGTCGTCGCTGCGCAGGTCTGCGGGCAGGGCGACGTCGAAGCGGTCGGTGCGGCCGAGCTCGCACCATTGCCGCGGCGTCATGCCGGTGCGGGCCTTGAAGTTGTCGTGGAAGGCCGAACTGCTGGCGAAGCCGGCGTCGAGCGCCACGTCGAGGAGGCGCCGGCCGGGCTGGCGGAGTTCGCGCCGGGCGAACGCCACCTGCTCGCGCAGCACGAGGCCCTTCGGCGTGTCGTGGAAGTGGCGGCGGCAGAGTTCGGTGAGCGCGGTGGCGCCGAGGCCGGCCAGCCGGCCCAGGAAGGCGGTCCCGGCGCAGGCGCCGGGGGCCTGGCGCAGGCGCTGCAGGAGCCCTTCGGCGAGGTCCAGGTCCGGATCGACGGCGCGGTAGAACAGGTCCGGGCGGCAGCGGCGGCAGGGGCGCAGGCCGGCCCGGCGGGCTTCGTCCTCGGCCGGGAAGAAGCGCACGTTCTGGGCCTTCGGCTTCTTCGCCCGGCACGACGGCAGGCAGTAGATGCCGGTGGTGACGACGCCGGTGAGGAAGCGGCCGTCGAAGGCGGCGTCGCTCGCCAGGAAGCGGTCCAGCATGCGGGCCCGGGTCAGCACGGCGGCACTCGACCACAGGCGGTGGCCGCTGTCCTCCGGAAATCCCCGGGGGAATTCCCGGGCCCGAGGCTAGCGCACCGTCAGCGCCTGGCAGGTGCTGAGCACGACGGACGGCGCCACGGCGCTGCCGGCCATGGCCTGCAGGACGAGGCGGAGGCCGATCAGGCCGGGGTCATGGGGCACGGCGTAGGCCAGATCGCCCTTGCCGCCGCCGGAGACGGTGCTGGTGCCCAGGAACGACATCGTGCCGGGATCCAGGCAGAGGCTGCCGTGGGCGCCGAACGGCTGCGGCTGCCGCAGTTCGGCGAGTCCCACCAGGAACTGAACCCAGGCGCCGGGCTGCCATTCGACCTGCACGACGCCGCTGCCGCCGGGCATGAAGTCCATGGCGTGCGGCGAGATGGTGAGCACCGGGAACGGCCGCGTCGGGTCCTGGTCGGCGTCGTCGGGCAGCAGGTCGGAGTCCGCGTCGCCGCGATACTCGAACGCCGTCATCATGCCGTTCATCATGTGCATGAGGTCGTGGCAGTGGAACAGCCAGCGGCCGGGGTTGTCGGCGGTGAACTGCACGGTGACCGAGCTGCCCGGCTGGCCCATCCGCTGGATCAGCACGGTGTCCTTGATCGGCGCATGCGTGGTGCCGCCGGCGGTGCCGAGGATGCGGAAGAAGTGGCCGTGCAGGTGCATCGGGTGCAGGTGCATCATGCCGGCGGTGGCGTTGGTCATGGTGAGCTGCACCACGTCGCCCTGCTGCAGCGGCCACGGCGTCACGTTCGGCCAGGCCTGGCCGTTGATGGTCCATTGCATGCCGCCGGGGCCCATGCTCATGCCCAGGTTGGCGGTGTAGACGCGGGTCGGCGTGGCGCTGATCGGCGCCGACGGCCAGAACGAGGCGAGCTGCGGGTAGGAAAGGAGCGTGCCGCCGGACAGGTTCGGCGGGACGTAGGTGGCGGCCGGCACCGGCACGGTGCTGCCCTGGTACTGGACCACACCGCGCACCACGGTGGCGCTGCGGTTCTGGATGGTCGCAGCCGCGAGGCTCCATGTGCCCGGGTTCTGGCAGTCGACGATCACGTCGTAGCGCTCGCCGATGCCGATCGGCAGGGCCTGCACGCTGACCGGCTGCACGCGGTTGCCGTCGGCGTGGGTCACCGTCATGGGGTGGCCATCGAGGGCGACCACGTAGTTGCTGGTGGCGCTGGCGTTCAGGAGGCGCAGGCGCAGGCGCTGGCCCGCCTGCACGGCGATCGGCGCCTGGCCCTGGCTGGAACGGCCGTTCAGCAGGTGGCCCTGGAAGCCGCTGCCGCCCAGCGGCGACGACCAGTCGTCGAGCACCACGATCTGCTCCAGGTCGAAGGCCGGGTCGTCGGCGGGATTGCGCGGATCGACGATCAGCACGCCGTAGAGGCCCTTGTCGTTCTGCTCGTGGAAGTGGCTGTGCGGGTGGAACCAGTACGTGCCCGGATGCAGCCCTTCCAGCTCGTAGAGGAACTCCTGGCCGCTGGCGGTCTCCGGCCGGCTGTAGCCCGGCACGCCGTCCATGCCCTGGTGCACCGGCTGGCCGTGGAAGTGGACGATGGTGTGCTCTGGCAGATCGTTGTGCAGGCGCACGCGCAGGGTCTGGCCCTGGGTCACGCGGATGACCGGCGCGAGCGCCCCGTTGTAGAGCCAGGCGTTCTCGGTGACGCCGGGCGCGATCTGGACCGTGCCCGGCGCGGCGCGCAGGGCGACGTCGACGGTCTGGGCCAGGCCCGCCGGCACCAGCGCCGGCAGCAGACCGAGGAACAGGAGGCGCGGGGCGGGGCAGGGCATCGGTGACGACATGGGCTGGGAGCGCCGGCGGGCGGGCGTTCGCCGGGGCTGCGCAGTGTGGGGCGGATCGGGCCCTGCCGCAACCGGGCCCAACGGCCCGTACGGCCGGTCAGCGGCCGAGTTGGAGGTCGAGGCCGCGGGAGAAGGCGAAGTTATGCGCCACGCCGAGATCCAGCACGATGGTCTGCAGGTAGAAGCGGGCCGAACGGAAGACCGGCGTGTTGGGCAGGCCCAGGCCGAACATGGCGCTGCCGGCGCCGGGGGCGCCCGGCGCGCCGCCGAGCCCCAGGCCGACGGTGCCGAACATGGCGTTGGTGTCGATCCAGACCGTGCCGCCGAACAGCGGCACGCCGGGCCACGGCGCCGAGCTGAAGGCCACCACCGCGAAGCCGGCGCCGACGCAGTTCTGCACGGCGAAACCGAAGCCGGCGTTGCCCGGCATCGGGAAGCCACCGCGGGTCTCCAGCACCGGCACCTGGCCGCCGCTGCCGGCGGTGCCGCTGCCATAGGCCTGCGGCCACGGGCAACGCCGCACCGCCACGATCATCTCGGCCATGCCCGCGGCATCGCTGCTGCCGATCAGGAACGTGCCTGCCGCCGACAGGCGCAGCGGCAGGGGCGGACCGCCAGGCGAGCTGGACTCCACGGCGGCGACGCGGCCGTCCGGGGTGAGGGTGAAGGTGCCGCCGGACACGACGTTGTGCAGGGTCACGTTCATCGGCCCGGCGGCCCGGATCTCGATGCCCGTGCCGCCGTACGTGCCGGCGCTGGCACCGGTGGCGGCCATGCCGAGCCGGAGCCGCCCGGACTGGTTGCTGAGGCCGCCTCCCTGGTGGTCGGTGCCGGCGAACGACACGCCCCAGTCGCCGGCCAGGTCGGCGGCGCCGAGGCCACTGCCGGCGCGCACCGCCACCATCATGATCTGGGTGGCGCCGTTGGGGGTGCCGGCGGTCAGGATCTCGCCGTCGGGGCTCACCGCACCGCTGCCCGAGCCGATGGTGAGCGCGCCGTCGGCGGCCACGGCGTAGGTGCCACTGGCGGTGTAGGGCGCGCTGCTGGTGGCGCCGCTCGCCAGCACCGTCCGGCGCGTGCCGTTCTCGGTGAAGGCGCCGAGCCCGTCGAACGTCACCACGCCGAGGTCCACCGTCGACCAGAGCCCGCTGGTGTCCACCGTGTAGCGCTGCCGCAGGACGTGGGGGACCGCCTCGTCGTTGCGGCGCGGGTTGGTGGGCGAGCAGAAGAGCCGCGAGATCGGGATGAGCTCAACGGGCGGGGATGCGGGCGTGTCCAAGGCAACTCCAGCGGTAGAAGGCCATGAGCCGCATGGGGTTGGGCGCTTGTAGAGGGGCTCGACTGTGCAGAGCGTAACAGGGGACGCCACGATCTGTGACGCGCGTTCGACGGCCGGCCGCGTGCAAGACGTCCCGTCGCCTCGCGACGATCCCTCTCCTCGAACATCGGGCCGCGCAGAGAGAACGGTGCGGCTGACGTGACGATTGGCTGCCTCCTTCCCCTCCTGGGATGCCACCGCCGCGCGTGACGAGTCTCGAAGAGTCCGAAGAGCAGAGCCTTCATGACGCTACCGGACATCCACCGTTGAAACCAAGTTGACCCACGGTGCGGACCGTCCCGATCGGTGCCGTCGACGTGTCGCGGTCGAGCCGGTGCACGATGCCCGGGTCGGCGCCGCCGGGCACCGGCAGGTCGCCGAAGAGGTGCACGGCCAGGCTCGCCACGGCCTGGCCGAGGAGGGCGCTGGCCTCCGGGGGGTGGCTCGGCAGCCCCGGCGGCTTGTCGAGCACCGCGATCCACTCTTCGGCGAATCAGGACCGGGACGGGCGGCGGCGGTGTCCCGTCGGTGGCCAGCGGATCCCGCGCGAGGGTCGAGCAGATCCCGCGCCCTCGAACGGCTGTGGACCTCGGGCAGTCGCGCCAACTCCTGCCGGGTGTGCCATCGTTCGCCGCGGAAGAACGCACCGCGGCAGGGTCTGCTCTCGTCTTGACGGCAGGCCGTGCGTGCTACACCATGCGTGTGATGGTCCGCCAATGCTACTCCAGCGTCCTCGTGCTCGGAGCCTGGCTTGCCCTTGCATCGGAGGCCCGGTGCCAAGCACTTCCAGGAAGCAACCCCTCGGGACCGCAAGTCGGTGCCATCGGCAGGGGCATCGCCGAGCTTGAGGCTGCGGTCGCGCGGATGCAGGCGGCGGGTGACCCGAATGCTGCTCGTGCAGCCAAAGCGCTGAAGAACATCAAGGCCGCCCAGGAAGGCAAGCGTCCCGGCCCGCCCGGGACGCAGGGTCCAGCCGAGACTCGGCTGCGCGTTGGACCGAATGACCCAGCGAGACCCTGGCGTCCGGGCACGGACGCAGTGACCACCGAGGAACGGCGATTCCCAGATCCCGGCGGCGGCACGAGAGTCGAAGGCGGGACTGACATTATGGGTGGCACAGAGTCAGTATGTATTGCTCCCGATCACTTGGACGGCGATGGCCCGGGCGAACCACCGGGCTGGGAGGATGCCCTCAACGGGGCTGTCCTTGGCCATGAGGGTGTGCGGCTTGAGCAGGTCTACAGTCGCAACGTGGATGGGAGGCAGATCACTCCCGCGGAGTTGAAGCAGATGTACGAAAACACAAACGCCGCCTTCGCGCTGCAAAGGGCCCTGCTGATCAACATCAGGGCCTCCAAGGAAGGTTCTGAGAATGCCGCTCTCAGGAAGAAGCTGCAGGAACGAATCGACGCCGTTCAAACAGCCATCGACGAAAACAACCGGAAGATCCAAGGCCTCGGAGGCTAGAATGAAGGTCAAGTTCATCAGTCTTTCCTTGCTCCTGACACTCGCACCTGCGATGTCGGCGCAGGGGCGCCCTGCGCGATCAATCGGAGTCCTCAACGGCGTCATTCACAGCGTCTCCGACACCGGCGTGGTTTCGATGCCGGGCGCGACCGCGACCGTGCAGACCGGCGTCGCCGTTCCGGGCGGTTCCACCGGGTACAGCACCGACAACGTTGTCCTGTGTGGCCGGACCTCCAGCGGCGACGGCATCCTGGAGCACTGGAAGACGGTCTCCGGAAGCGCGACGCTCCAGAGCTCCACGTCGTCCTCCGGGTTCGACTTCGTCGGCGTCACCTACGACGGTACTAACGGCGTTCTCTACGCCCTGGACGCGACGACGAAGAGCATCTGGAAGGCCTCGTGGAACGGCACGGCGTCCCTGCCCTCGTTCCCCTCTGGCTGGACCGCGTGGGCCACCACCACGCAGGTCGCTTGGCTCAACGATGCCGCGTCGCTGCACCTGGACAACATCCCGGGAACTGGCAAGGTCTACCTGAACCTCTACCCAGACTACGACTCCCTGCAGGGACAGGCGGTCTACAGCAGCGGCGGCACCCTCCACGTGGACGACTACGGCATCAGCAACCTCGCCTTGATCCCAACAGTCATCGCGGACCAACTGACGGCCAGCGAGGGCGGCACCACAGTCCTCGTCTACGCCCCCCCGACCACGTCGGTCCAGGTCGTAGACGTAGACTCCAACACGGTCCTTGGTTCGGCAACAGTCCCGAGCGGCGCTGAGAGCGTCACCGTGTCACTGAGCGCGGCCTTGGTCATCGGACGGCAGTACGCCGCCCGAGCTACGGGCACCTCGACGTGGGGCGAGTGCGCGTTCCGAGCGATGAGGCGATACGGGTTCCCCGAAACGATGACCGACGGGACGACTCTTCGTGGCATTCCCTACCCTGAAAACGCCCGGATCGGGAACACCGACTTCAACGTCGCGGTCGGCGTCAACAAGGATCCGAAACCCGCGTCCGACGGGACGTTCACTGCCTACCTGGGATTCGCGCTGCGCACAACCAGCGGCGATCCGATCACCACAGCCTCCAACGGGAACAAGGTTCTCGTGACAAGCACGTTCCTCTCGACGTCAAGCTGGATCAACGCCGCGAACGGCCAGGGAATCATTTACGGCGGGTTCGCGGTCCCAAACGACCCCAGCCTCGTGGGCGTGGTCGGTCTCTTCCAGTTCTGGGTCGCAGACTCAACTGTCTGGCGATTGAGCGAGATCGTTGGCATCGAGCTTGGCGCCGTCGACGAGGCCAGCAGCTTCATGGCGGGCAAAGGTGGTGGTAATCCTTCGCTCCTCCAAGCTGCGAGTTGGATGTCGCTCTCGATCAGCCGGGGTCAGGTATTCCTCGATCCGACGCTGTGCCAACGCATCTTGAACAGCCGTCAATAAGCGTCGAAGGGACGCCGCCACGTGGGGGACGGCCTGGTCGTTCAGCCGCGGGTTCGTAGGCGAGCAGAACAGCCCGGAGATCGGAACGGTCTCGACCGGGGCAGGCGGGCTGGTCCAAGCTGAACTCCAACGGGTTGCTGAGCCGCTGGGGGAGGCGCGTGGAACTTGACGCCACCTTGCCGAGCCTGGGCCCCAAAGGCAACCCATGCCCGAATACACAGGCTCCTCGTGACCGCAAGACGTAATCCTGTGACTCGAAATAGTTAATGATGGGGTATGGCTTCGTTGTCGCGGTCAACGCAGGCAGCCTGTGCCCGCTCCACGGTCGACAGCCGCTACAGATGCCCGCCGAGACCGGGCCCTGCCGCAACCGGGCCCAACGGCCCGTACGGCCGGTCAGCGGCCGAGTTGGAGGTCGAGGCCGCGGGAGAAGGCGAAGTTATGCGCCACGCCGAGATCCAGCACGATGGTCTGCAGGTAGAAGCGGGCCGAACGGAAGACCGGCGTGTTGGGCAGGCCCAGGCCGAACATGGCGCTGCCGGCGCCGGGGGCGCCCGGCGCGCCGCCGAGCCCCAGGCCGACGGTGCCGAACATGGCGTTGGTGTCGATCCAGACCGTGCCGCCGAACAGCGGCACGCCGGGCCACGGCGCCGAGCTGAAGGCCACCACCGCGAAGCCGGCGCCGACGCAGTTCTGCACGGCGAAACCGAAGCCGGCGTTGCCCGGCATCGGGAAGCCACCGCGGGTCTCCAGCACCGGCACCTGGCCGCCGCTGCCGGCGGTGCCGCTGCCATAGGCCTGCGGCCACGGGCAACGCCGCACCGCCACGATCATCTCGGCCATGCCCGCGGCATCGCTGCTGCCGATCAGGAACGTGCCTGCCGCCGACAGGCGCAGCGGCAGGGGCGGACCGCCAGGCGAGCTGGACTCCACGGCGGCGACGCGGCCGTCCGGGGTGAGGGTGAAGGTGCCGCCGGACACGACGTTGTGCAGGGTCACGTTCATCGGCCCGGCGGCCCGGATCTCGATGCCCGTGCCGCCGTACGTGCCGGCGCTGGCACCGGTGGCGGCCATGCCGAGCCGGAGCCGCCCGGACTGGTTGCTGAGGCCGCCTCCCTGGTGGTCGGTGCCGGCGAACGACACGCCCCAGTCGCCGGCCAGGTCGGCGGCGCCGAGGCCACTGCCGGCGCGCACCGCCACCATCATGATCTGGGTGGCGCCGTTGGGGGTGCCGGCGGTCAGGATCTCGCCGTCGGGGCTCACCGCACCGCTGCCCGAGCCGATGGTGAGCGCGCCGTCGGCGGCCACGGCGTAGGTGCCACTGGCGGTGTAGGGCGCGCTGCTGGTGGCGCCGCTCGCCAGCACCGTCCGGCGCGTGCCGTTCTCGGTGAAGGCGCCGAGCCCGTCGAAGGTCACCACGCCGAGGTCCACCGTCGACCAGAGCCCGCTGGTGTCCACGGTGTAGCGCTGCCGCACGACGTGGTAGCCGCCGTTCAACGAAGCATTGGTCATGCCGCTGCCCGGCCGGATCAGCACCGCCATGGCGCTCTCCTCGTCGAGGCTGTCGCGGGCGTGCACGCCGACGCTGCCGTCGCCCCGCAGGTCGAGCCGCGCCACGTCGGTGCCCGGGTTGAGCGGGTCGAAGTCGAGGGCCAGCACGCCGTCGGTGCCCACGGTGTAGAGCCCGTTGCCGGTCTCGGTGGTGATCTGCACCGTGCCGCCGACGCACACGTCGCGCACGTTGGTGACCATGGCGAAGGCGCCATTCGCCTGGAACGTGATGGTGCCACGGTCCAGCACGGTGGCGGGCCCCGACTGCGCGCAGGGCCCGCCGAAGTGCGGCGCCAGGTTGACGAAGCGGTAGACGCCGCTGAGCGGCATCACCCCCTGGCAGAGGGCCGCGGGGGCGAGCAGGAGCGACGAGAGCAGGGCGGCGGTGGCCGGTCGGGGCATGGGCATGGCGGTTTCCTCGGCGCGGAAGTGTACGCCACGGCCCGGGCACTGCGGTCCGCCCCGCCGCAGCGGGACTTCCCGCCCCTACCGCCGCCCGCTCCAGCGCAGCATCTGGTCGGCGAGGTCGCAGCAGTGCCAGACGTGCGCATCGACGACGGCGCCGCTCGCGTCGCGGATCGGCCGCAGCTCCGGCTGCACGAAGCCGGTCACCGATGGCAGGTGCAGGGCCTCGACCCGGTCCAGCACCTCCTGGTGCAGCGCCGGCTCGACCCGCGTGCCGTAGGTGTCGACCAGGCTCTTGCCGGCGGCGAAGTCGCCGGTGGCCTTGATCCGCATCACCTCGCCCAGCAGCTCGCCGCAGCCCTGGCGGAACGCGTCCGCCGAGGTCACCACGTAGAAGGTCTTGCCGCCGTGCTGCTGCCGCTCGACGCCGCGGCCCTGCGCCAGCAGCCAGTGCACGATGAGCTGCCGGTTGCGCATGTGGTCCTCCTCGAGCTTGCCGCCCTTGGGCACCCGCCGGAGCTGGACCAGGGCGTTGCGGGCGAACGCCTCGTACTTGGCCAGCACCGCCTCGTCGTCGGGCACCAGCCCCATCTCCTGCAGCTTCGGGTCGGCGATCCAGTAGAGACCCACCAGGTCGGCGCGGGCCTCCTCGAGCGTCGAGTAGTAGAGGCCGAGCCGCTGCGCCGGGTTCTGGATCTCCGGCAGCACCTGGCCCGAGGCGTGGCCGATCACCTCGTGCAGGTTGGTGTGCAGGTCGTCCATCGCCGCGGCATGGCGCTCGGCGCGGCCGGCCTCCTCGGGAGTGGCCGAGAACTCGACGGCGCTGCCCTTGCCGCTGGTGCGGTTGTAGGCGTCGACGACGTTGCCGAGGTTGACCGACTTGCTGCCGTACTCCTGGCGGATGTCGGCCTCGTTGGGCAGGTTGATGCCGATCGGCGTGATCGGACCGCAGTCGCCGGTCTCGGTGACGACGTTGATGGCGCGGGCCGAGATGCCCTTCACGTCGGGCTTGCGGAAGCGCTCCTCCCACGGCATCCGCGCCTCGAACCACGGCGCCTCGACGGCGATCTGCTCGATCGCCCGGCTCTTCGCCTCGTCGCGGTAGCTGATCACCGCCTGCCAGGAGCCCTTCTGGCCGCGCACGTCGAGATAGACCTCGACGAAGCCCATGTTGAAGTCCACCACCGAGTCGCGGTCCTGCACCCAGGCGATGTTGAACGCCCGCCAGTCCTGCGGATCGCCGGTCACCTGGTAGCGGATCAGGTGCTCGAGGGCGCGGGCGGTGGGCGCCGGCGCCACCGCCAGGGCCTGCTGCAGGTGGCGGTTCACCGCCGCCAGCTCGCTGGCGTAGCGGCCCGGCGGGATCTGGCCGCCGTCGCCGATCCGGTAGACCTCCTCCTTGATGCCGCCGTCCTCGCCGCGCACCACGCGGCTGTTGAGCGGATGGCGCTCGGTCACGCCCTCGAAGTCGGCGCTGCTGACGCCGACGTAGAGGTTGTTGCAGCTCGCCAGGACCGGGTCCTGGCCGTCGTCGGGGCTCTTGTTGGTCACCGAGCGGTAGGTGCCGGGATCGGTGCAGATCTCGAAGACCTGGCGCAGACTCTGGGCCGGCCGCAGCCGGGCCGGCGACAGGTCCTGGTCGCGGGCGATCGCCGTCTCGCAGGCCGCCCAGAACTGCTCCCAGGACAGGCGCAGCAGTTCCTTCTGCGTGCTGTGGTTGTCGTGGATGCCGTTGTGCACCCAGAACAGCTTGGTGTAGCGCTCGACCTCGTGGCGCACGGGCTCCGGCAGGCGCTCCTTCACCAGGTAGAGCGACTCCAGCACGTGGCGGATCGGCAGGTTGAAGGCGAAGCGCTGGTCGATGTTGATGTCGCGGCCGGCGATCGCCGCCTGCGCCAGGTGGTAGCACAGCACGCGGTCGCGGGGCGTGAGCTGCTCGAAGCCGTCGGCCCAGAGCTGCACCACCGCGGTGTGGCCGACGCGTTCCAGCTCGTAGGGGCGGTTCTCGGGAGCGGGCACGCCGGGAGTGTGGCAGGCGGGAAGCGTCATCAGCGGCAGCAGCAAGTACAGGTGGGAACGTGACATCATTTCGCGGCCTCCATGGCCGGTCGGCAGTACTGATCGAGCCAACGGAAGAACTCACGGTGCCAGAGCACGCCGTTCTGCGGCCGCAGCACCCAGTGGCCCTCCTCGGGGAACACCAGCAGGCGCGACGGCACGCCCTGCAGCTGGGCGGCGGTGAAGGCCTGCAGGCCCTGCTCCAGCGGCACCCGGTAGTCGCGGGCGCCGTGGATCACCAGCAGCGGCGTCTGCCAGCGCTGCACGAAGGAACTCGGCGAGAAGCGCTCGTAGTCCGCCCGCACCTCGGGCGAGCGCCACCACGGGCCGCCCAGGTCCCAGTCGACGAAGAACAGCTCCTCGGTCGACAGGTACATGCTCTTCAGGTCGAACACGCCGCAGTGCGACAGCATGCAGGCGAAGCGCTGGCCGGCGTTGCCCATCAGCCAGTAGACCGTGTAGCCGCCGAAGCTGGCGCCGACCGCGCCGCTGCGGGCCTTGTCGATGTAGGACCGCTGCTGCATCGCGTCGGTCACCGCCAGCAGGTCCTGCATGCACTGGCCGCCCCAGTCCCGCGAGATCTGGTCGTTCCAGGCCTGGCCGAAGCCCGGCAGGCCGCGCCGGTTGACCGCCGCCACCACGTAGCCGCGGGCCGCCATCAGGTGGAAGTTCCAGCGATACGAGAAGGCCTGCCCCACCATGCTCTGCGGGCCGCCCTGGCAGTAGAGCAGGAACGGGTACTTCTTCGCCGGGTCGAAGCCCGGCGGCAGCACGGTGAAGCTGAGGATCCGCTGGCCGTCGGAGGCCTCGAACCACTCCTCCTGCACCGTCGGCATCGCCAGCCCTGCGAAGACCTTGCCGTTGCGGTCGGTGATCGCCTCGATGGCGCCGCTCGGCACGTCGATGCGCACCACCTCGGCGGGCCGTTCCATCGTCGTCCGCAGCCCGTAGAGGGTCTGGCCGTCGGGCGTCACCTGCAGCGCCGACAGCGCGTGCCGGCCCTTGGTCACCGCCGCCGCCCTGCCGTCCAGGGTCGCCCGGTACACCTGGGTGGTGCCGAGCGAGTCGATGGTGAAGAACAGCGCCTTGGCGTCGGGGCTCCACACGACGCCGTGCGGCGACGCGTCCAGGTCCGGCAGCAGTTCGCGGTTCTCGCCGGTCTGCCGGTCGTGCAGGAACAGCCGCAGGCGGTCGGCCTCGAAGCCGGCCCGCGCCATGCTGCCGAACGCCACCCAGCGCCCGTCCGGCGAGCACACCGGCTCCTGGTCGTAGCCGGGCATGTCCGGCGTCAGCAGCCGGTGCTCGCCGCCGCCCGCCGCCACCGCGTAGACGCCGCTGTCGGTGCTGGCCTCGGGGTCGGCGACGCGCTTGCAGGTGTAGTAGAGGGTCTGCCCGTCGCGGCTCCAGGCGATCTGCTCGCCGCCGCCGAACGGCTTCAGCGGCGTGTCGGCCTTCTCGCCGGCCATCAGGTCGGTCGCCTGGCCGCCCGTGGCCGGCACCGTGAACAGATGGCTGTAGGTGCCGTCCTTCCACGAGTCCCAGTGCCGCACCATCAGGTCGTCGTAGACCAGTGCGTTGGCCTTCGGCAGGTCCGGGTGGAGGTCGTTGGCGGTCTGGTCGAGCTTCACGTCGCTGGTGAAGGCGAAGCGGCTGCCGTCCGGCGACCAGGACGCGTTGCCGACGCCGCCCGGATGGTCGGTGACCTGCACCGAGCCGCTGCCGTCCACGCCCGAACGCCAGATCTGCGGGCTGCCCGAGCGGGTCGAGATGCAGGCCAGCCCCTTGCCGTCCGGCGCCCACATCGGGTTGCTGTTGGAGCCCTCCCTGGTGGCCTGGATGGTGCGGCCGGTGGCCAGCTCGCGCAGGAACACCTGCGAGACGCCCTTGTCGGCGGCGAGGTCGAAGGTGCGCACGACGAAGGCGAGCCAGGCGCCGTCGGGCGACAGCACCGGCTCGGACACCCGCTCGAGCTGCCAGAGCAGTTCCGGGGTGAGCCGTGTCTGCTGCGCGTTGGCGGCGAGCGCCAGCAGCGCGGGAAGGACCAGGGCGAGCGGCGTACGCATCCCGCCACTTTGCGGGACCTGCCGACATCCGGTCAAACCTTCTTCCGCGCCGTGGGCACCGCTCAGCGCAGCACGGCCACCCGGCCGCCGGCGCCAGCGGCCCACACCGCGCCATCCGCCGCCACCGCCACGCTGTGGAAGCCCGGCCCCGGCAACGGCCGCCAGTGCGCGCCGCCGTCCGCCGACCACGACGCGCCGCCCTCGCCCACGGCGATGCAGGTGCGCCCGTCGGCCAGGAACGCCACCGCCGAGCGGTAGCCGCCCGGGCCGGTCATCGCCGGCCGCCAGTGCCGGCCGCCGTCGTCGCTCCACGCCGCGGTGCCCACGTCGCTCTGGGGCTCCAGGTAGTCGCCGCCCACCGCCACGCCGCGCGCGCCGCGCATCGCGATCGAGAACGCGCCCTGGGACGGCGCGCCCTGCCGCAGCGGCAGCGGCGCCACGGTCCAGTGCCCGGTGGCCGCGCGGCGCAGGCAGCGCGCAGCGAAGCCGCCGGTGGCGATCCACAGGGCGCCGCCCTCGGCGCACAGGTTGGTGCCGCTGGCGGCGAAGCCGGCCTCGCCCGGCGCCGGCGCCGGCACCGCCTCCCGCGGCAGCCGTTCCCAGCTCCGGCCGCCGTCGGTGGTCACCAGCACGACGAAGGCGCCGTCGTGGGGATCGCCGAAGGCGAAACCGCGGAACGGATCGTCGAAGCACAGCCCGTCGAGGAACGCCGCCGGATCGTTGTCCTCGTAGACCTTCTGCCAGGTGCGCCCGCCGTCCTCGGTGCGGTGGATGCGGGCCGGCGCGCCGGCGTTCAGCAGCACGGCGGTGTCGCGATCGAAGGCGTGCACGTCGCGGAAGTCGAGGCTTGCACCGTCGGGCACCGGATGCCGCGTCCAGCTCTCGCCGCCATCGACGGTCCGCAGCACCGTGCCGCCGCTGCCGGCTGCCCAGCACACGCTCTGCGAGACCGGGCAGAGACCGCGCAGGCTGGCGCTGGTGCCGGTCGGTCGTTCCTCCCAGCGGGCTTCCTGCAGCGCGACGGTGGACGGGGCCGCGCAGCCGGCGGCCAGCAACACGATGGCGGCGGGAAGGCCGCGGAACGGACGGGGCGGGAATGCCTTCATCGACGAGAGCCTCCTGTGCCGTCGAGGCTAACGGATTCACCAGCCGCGGGCGCGGAGCGCGGCGGTGATCCCGTCGGCGGCGACCTGGTGTCCCTGCGGCGACCAGTGCAGATCCGGCAGGAACAACTCGTCGAAGGCGCCGCCGCTGCTGCGGAACCAGGGCCACGCGTCCACCGCATCGATGCCCGCCGCGGCGAGCGCCGCCAGCACGCGCGCCTGCAGCGGATCGGGCCCCTCGCCCATCGACCGGTCCGGCGGCGGCACCGCCACCACCAAGAGCCGCTGGCCATCGGCCTCGACCCGCGCCGCCAGCCGCCGCAGCAACGCCACCAGCAGCGGCACGGTGTCGGCGGCGTCGTCCTGCCAAGCCTCGGCCCGCCGCGAGCCGGCGCCGCCGCGGCCCAGCGCCTGGCCCAGCACCTCCAGCAGGTAGCTGCGGGTGCGCAGCCACGTCAGCAGGCCCTGCTCTGGCGGCACCAGTTCCAGTTCCTGGCCATCGCCGAGGCGGAACCACGGCTTGGCCCAGCCGGCCTGCTGCCGGTTGCGCAGGTCGTCCAGGTCGTTGCCGAGGAACAACGTCAGCAGCACCAGGTCCGGCGCGTAGTTCCGGCCCTCGTGCTCGTGGATCAGCAGGTGCTGGTCGGGACCGGTCGCGCACATGCCGAGGTTCACCACCTCGGTGGCCGGCAGCGCCGCCGCCAGCCGCTCCGTGAACCGCTCCCGCCGGTCGACGCCCTGGCCGAAGGTGAACGAGTCGCCGAGCGCGAGGATGCGGCGGCGGCCCGGCGTGCGCGCCAGTTCCCGCTCGTCGTCGCGCCAGCCGTGCCGGTTGGTGCCGCACGGCCCGGTGCGGCCCCAGCCGCCGCCCTGGCGCTGCACCTGCGGCAGCATGCGCCAGCCGTAGACCGCGTGGTAGTCGAGCGCCCGCTGGCGGCCGGTGGCCGACGCCTGCAGGCGCAGGGCCGCCTCGACGCCGAGGATCGCCAGGATCCCCACCACCGCCGCCAGCAGCCAGCGGCGACGACGCCCTGGCGAAGGCGTCACTCGACGATGCGCGCCGGCAGGTCGGTGGCCCGGCCGGTCTTGCCGGTCATCGACTCCAGCTCCACCCGCACCGTCGCCGGACCCGGCACCGCACCCTCGGGGACTCGCACGGAGTCGTCGTAGAGGATGCCTCAACAGTGGTCCTGGATGCGCGACTGTGCGCGCACCTCGCGGCCGTCCTTGTCCCTGGCGATCACCGTCACCAGCAGGCGGTCGAGCTTCAGGTCGAGGAAGTGCTCGTCCACCACCGCCAGCGTGTCCGGGCCGGAACCGGCGTTGCCGGCGATGACGTTGAGGTGGAACGGCTGGCCGGCGCGCAGCTCCAGGGTCTTGCTGCCCCAGGCGCCGAAGCTCAGCGGGCCGTGCGGGCACGGCCGGAACACCGGCGCCGTTGCCGCGGACGGCTGCCAGGTCGTGGTGTCGATGCCCACCGGACCGTAGCCGCCGGACATCTCCTGCTCGCCGTTCCAGCGCAGCTGGAACCAGAAGCCACAGCGCCCCGCCTTCGGCGTGGTCGACAGCCGGAACTTCGTGTGCACGAGCTCGGTGCCCGGCACCTTCACGTCGCCGATGCCGAGCGTGAGGCCGAGTCCCGCCGCGGCCCGCGCCGCGTCGTATTGTCCGGTGATGCGTTCGCCGGGCTCGGTCAGATCGCCATCGCCGTCCCGGTCGAAGTAGAGCACGTCGTAGTGCGCGGCGTCCGGCGCGCTCTTGTCGGCCACCGCCCAGCAGCGGAAGCGGCCGGCGAGGTCGAGCACGAACAATGCGTAGCGCGGCTCGGCGATGTAGACCGGCTCCCGGGCGATGCGGCGATCGAGCGTGGCGTAGTCGATCTCCTGGTAGCGAAGCGGATCCGGGGCCGGGGCCGGCGCGGCCGGCGGCTCTTGCGCCGGCACGGCTGCGGCGAGGATCAGGCCCACGCCCAGCAGCCGCACGGGACGCCGGCGGGCACCACAGGAACTCGGCACGAGGGAGGAGAGCATCGGCATCGGCAGGCTCCGCAATGGGTTGGTCGGCGGGCGAGAGGCCGAAGGTAGGGCTCCGGGATCGTCCGTCAATCGGACCCCGGTCGCGACGCCCTGCCGAGGGCAGTGTGCTCGCTCAGCGCCCGCGGCGTTCCGGCCGGGGCAGCTCGCGCCGGAACTGCTCGAACCGCTCGCCGAGGCCCAGATCGTCGAGCAGCGCCACCAGTTCGAACGCCGCGCCGGCGACCTGCCGCGACCAGGGCATCCGTTCCGGCCCGGGCCCCGGCCGTTCCCCGGCGGTTCGCTCGGCGGCACTGCGGGCGGCCAGCAGGGCCTGCTGGATCCGCTGCAAGGCGGCCTCGGCCTGCTGCCGGGCGGCTTCCCGGTCGTCGCGATCCCACAGGCTGCGCGCCAGCAGCGCCTGGGCCACCGCTGCCTGCGCCAGTTCCCGCGGCTCCGACGCCGTGGCGCTGCCCTCGCGCGGCAGCAGACGCTGCCAGGTCTGCAGGGCCTGCCGCAGCTCGGTCTCGGCGGCCGCCGGATCGCGGCCGCGCAGCAGCATGGCGCCGAGCCGGTTGCGGGCCCGGCCCAGCAGGCCAATGTACTCGCGGCTGGCCGGCGCCTGCTCGACCAGCGCCTCGGCGTGCCGGACGCAGGCCCGCGCGTCGGCCACGTCGGCGGCGGTGGGACTGGAACGTTCGCCGCCGGGACCGCCCTGCCCGCCTCCACGCCAGCGACGGAAGTCCAGCAGCAGCCCGTACAGCTCCGCCAGTTCGAAGCGGTACTGCTCGGCGGTGGGGAAGCGGCCGACCAGGCCTTCCAGCACGGCGATCGCCTGGCGGGTGGGATCGTCCTGGACCGCGGGCTGGGGCGTGCCGGGCCGTCGCTGGCGCCCCTCCATCACCAAGAGCCGCGCCTGCAGCAGCAGCGCGTCGGGATTGCCGGCCTCGTCGGCCAGCAGCGACTCGATCAGGGCCCGCGCCTTCTGCGTCTGCTCACGGACCTCCTCGCGGCTGTCTGGTCGCGGGCCTTCGGGGCGTTGGCCGTCGGGGCGCGGGCCGTCGCGCCCTGGCCCCTCGCCGCCGCGCCGGCCGAACCGGTTGCGCTGCTCCAGCGCCGTGGCCAGCAGCAGATGGCCGCGGGCGCGTTCGAAGCGGGCGCGGGCGGTGATGTCCGGGATCTCGCCCTCCAGCACCCGCAGGCCGGTGCGGAGCTGGTCGACGGCATCGCCGCCACGGCCGCCCCACAGCAGCACCTGGCCCAGTTCGAGGTGCAGCGCCGCCAAGTCGATCCGGCTGCCGACGCCGGTCTGGCTGCGGTGCAGTTCCAGGGCCTTGCCGAACGCCAGCTCGGCCGCCGGCAGGTCCCCCAGCCGGCCGTGGATCGTGCCGACCCGCCGGTAGGCGCGGGCGGCCTGCTCGCGCAGGGCGATGTTGTCGACGTTGGCGGCGGCGAAGCGGCCGTAGAACTGCAGCATGCGCTCCAGCAGCTGCAGGTCGCGCTGCCCCACCGGCGCCCGCACCGTCGCCTCGTAGTCGCCGGTGTCGGGATCCTCGCCGATCGAGTGGAACGGATCGGGACCGACGATGCTGTCGAAGACGTCCTCGAAGGCCCGCATCGCCAGGCCGAGGTTGGTCTCGGCGCGGCTGCTGCTCTCCCGCTCCTGTCGCGAGATCTTCTCGATGCGGACGCGGGCGGACTCGGCGGACACGTAGAGGGTCCAGCCGAGGATCGCGATGCCCAGCACCGCCGTCGCGGTCGCCGCCCCCAGCACCGCCAGCGCGCGGTTGCGGCGGCAGAACCGCCACAGGTGCTCGGCCGACGACACCGGCCGGGCCAGGATCGGCCGATCCTGCAGGAACCGCTCGAGGTCCTCGCCGAACTCCCGCGCGCTCTGGTAGCGCAGCTCCGGATCGCTGCGGACCGCCTTCTCGATCACCGTGACCAGGTCACGGGGCAGGTCGGGCCGCCGCCGCGACAGCGGCTCGATGCGTCCCTGGCGGATCCGGTCGATCAGCTCGCCGCGGTTGCCCGAGCGGAACGCCGGCTCGCCCGCCAGCAGCTCGTAGAGGGTGAGCCCCAGCCCGTAGACCTCGGAACGGACGTCGTAGGCGCCGCTGAACTGCTCCGGCGCCATGTACTGCAGGGTGCCCAGGACGTCGCCGGAGTTGGTGAGCCCTTCGCTCTCCAGGGCCTTGGCCAACCCGAAGTCCGCCACCCAGACGTTGTCGGTGGCGTCGAGCAGCAGGTTGGACGGCTTGATGTCGCGGTGCAGCACGCCGTGGTCGTGGGCGTGCTGCAGGGCGGCGGCGGCCTGGCCGCCGAGCCGCGCCAGCAGGTGCGCCTGGCGCTGCCCTTCGGCGGGCCGCTGCCGTCGCGCCCCGGCCCATTCCTCGGCGACGCGATCGAGGCCGCGGCCGTCGATGAACTGCATCGCGTAGTAGTGGAAGCCGTCGGTGTGGCCGCTGCCGAACACCGGCACGATGTTGCTGTGGTGCAGCCGGGCGGCGGTCTGCGCCTCGCGCTGGAAGCGATGCAGCTGGCGCGGGCTGGACAGGGCCTGGGCCGGCAGCACCTTCAGCGCCACCCGGCGGCCGAGCGACTGCTGCTCGGCCTCGAACACCACGCCCATGCCGCCGCGGCCGACCTCGCGCAGGATGCGGTAGTCACCCAGACGCTCCAGCGGCGGCACCTGCAGGGCGCGGCCCGACGACGCCGTCGACTCGCGGTCCCGCTTCCACTGCTCGAGGGCCACCATCGCCGGCAGGATCTCCAGCAGTTCCTGCCGGTGCTCGGGGTGCGAGTCGGCGAACGCCTCGACGCCGACCCTGCCGCCGGCCCGGTACTGGCGGAGGTACTCCTCGGCCAGCGCATCCAGCGGGTCCGAGCCCGCGGCGCTCACGGCGTGCCCCCGGTCCGCTCCAGGATCGTCTTCAGGCGGCCGAGCGCGCGCACGTAGCGGTTGCTGGCGGCGTTCTCCTGCAGGCCCAGCACCTCCGCCACCTCCTTGTTGGACAGCTCCTCGAAGTGGCGCAGCACCAGCACCTCGCGGTCGATCTCGTCCATGCTCTCCAGCGCCGCGGTGAGCTGCTGCTTCTGCTCCTCGCGCATGGCGGCCTGGCTCGGCGAGGTCATGGTGCCCATCAGGAAGCCGCTGAGGCTCTGGCTGTGGGCCCGGGCCAGTTCGCGGGCGGCGTTGCGCATCCCCGCGCCGAGGTGGCGGCGGTGCACGTCGATCATGGTCTGCTGGGTGACCAGGCGCAGCCAGACGTGGAACGGCCGCTGGTCGTCGAGCCACGACTGCAGTCGCTTCTCGCAGTCGAGGAACGCCTCCTGGACCACGTCCTCGGCGTCGACGCGGCCGAACAGGCGGGGATCGAGACGGAACTGCACCATGCGCAGCAGGCGGGGCCGGTGGTGTTCGAACAGGGGCCCGAACGCAGTGCGGTCGCCGCGGCCCAGCGCCGCCAGCAGGGAATCCGGATCCGTCATCGGGCGGCCACGATACGCGGCGGGCGGCGTTGCTCCCACTGGGACGCAACCGTTACGGGAGCGGCCGCCTGGAATGGCCGGCGTCGGGCTTCCGCCGGCGGCCACCGCCCGGTAACACGGCCCCGTGCTGCTGGCCCTGCTCGGCTACGTCCTGCTGCAGATGCTGATCGGCGTGTGGGTCTCGCGCCGCATCCGCAGCGAGAGCGACTACCTGCTGGCCGGGCGCAGCCTGAGCCCGCTGCTGGCCGAGGTCTCGATCTTCGCCACCTGGTTCGGCGCCGAGAGCTGCGTCGGCGCCGCCGGCGCGGTCTACCACGACGGCCTCAACCGGCTGTCGGTGGAACCCTTCGCCTACGGCCTGTGCCTGCTGCTGATGGGTCTGGTCTACGCCGCCGCGTTCTGGCGCTCGGGCATCACCACGCTCGCCGACCTGTTCCGCCAGCGCTTCGGGCCGTCGGTGGAGAAGGTGGCCGCGGTGCTGCTGATCCCGACCTCGGTGCTGTGGGCCGGCGCGCAGATCCGCGCCTTCGGCCACGTCGTCGAGATCGCCGGCGGCGACCTGATCGGCGCCGAACTGGGCGTCCTGCTCGCGGCCAGCGTGGTGATCGCCTACACCGCGGTGGGCGGACTGCTGGCCGACGTGGTCTCCGACCTGGTGCAGGGCCTGGTGCTGGTGCTGGGCCTGGTCGGCCTGCTGCTGGCGGTGCTGTGGGCGCCGGGCGCCGACGCGGCGGTGGCCGCGCTGCCGGAACGCCTCGCGCTCAGCGGCGGCGAACAGCCGGGCCTGCTGGCCACCGTCGAGGCCTGGGCGATCCCGGTGGTCGGCAGCGTGGTGGCCCAGGAGGCGATCTCGCGCTCGCTGGCCGCCCGCAGCGCTGGCGTCGCCCGGCGGGCGGCGTTGTGGGGCGGCGCCATCTACCTGCTGGTGGGCCTCGTGCCGGTGACCATCGGCCTGCTCGGTCCGAGCCTGCTGCCGGGGCTCGAGGACGGCGAGAAGCTGCTGCCGGCGCTGGCCGAGCAGCACCTGCCGCGCTGGCTGTTCGTGCTGTTCGCCGGCGCCCTGGTGTCGGCGATCCTGTCGACGGTGGACAGCGCCCTGATGGTGGCGGCGGCGGTGCTGTCGCGGAACGTGCTGCTGGCCGGACGCGAGGTCGGCGCCCGGACCCGGCTGCGCAGCTCGCGGCTCTGCGTGCTGGCCTGCGGGCTGCTGGCCTACGCCTGCGCCCACTTCGGCGGCGGCGTCGGCGCCCTGGTGGAGGAAGCCTCGGCCTTCGGCAGCGCCGGCATCGTCGTGGTGGTGACGCTCGGCCTGTTCGGCGGCCGCGGCCGCGCCCTGGCGGCCAACGCGGCGCTGCTGGCCGGCATGGCGGCATGGCTGTTCGGGCGGTGGCTGCTGCCATGGGCCGGCTGCGAGGTGGCCTACCCGTATCTGCTGTCGCTGCTGGCCGCGGTCGCCGGGCTCGGACTCGGCCTCGCCTGGGAACGCCGCCTTCGCTAGCCTGCGGCCGGCCGCGCCGCCGGCCGCGCCCGCCATGAGCACCGTCGCCATCCTCTCCCTGCTCGGCACGGTCGTGCAGTGCGGGATCGCCTGGGTCGTGACCCTGCAGTTGCGCATGCTGCGGCATGGCGACCGCAGCGGCGGCTACCGCACGTGGTCGTGGGCCTTCGTCGCCCTGGCGCTGGGGCTCTCGGCGATCAGCCTGCGTTTCGTCGGCCCGTTGCTGATCCAGCGGCCGGCTTGGTGGGCCGACGGCGCGCCCCTGGCCCAGGCCTGCCAGTCCGTCTACATGGCGGGCAAGCTGGCCTGGATCGCGTTGCTGCTCGTCGGCGCGCAGCGTCTCGCCAGGGGCGGCGACGACGTCGCGTACCGGCGGCTGGCGGCCCTGGTCGGCGTGGTCGGCGCCGGGCTCGGCGCCGTCATCGCCGACATCAACCTGCTGCTGGCCCTGCAGGCCCTGGCAATCGTGCCGGGCAGCCTGCTGGCCCGGCGCCTGCTGCTGGCGGCGCACCGCCACCGCCCGAACGAGGGCTGCCGCATCGCCGCCACCGGCTTCGCCCTGCTGGCGATCCTGTGGTCGCTCTACGTCGTGGCGGCGTTCGCCCACGATCCGGACCCCGCGCCACCCGCCCATGGCAACGTCTGGAACTGGCTGCTGGCCTTCAATTCCTACTTCGACCTCGCCGTGCTGGTGACGTTGGGCGGCGGCCTCATGGTGATCCCCGTGCTCGACGCCCATCGCACGGCGGATCATCTGCGCGCGGAGAGCGACCGGCTGCGCGAACGCCTGCTGCGCGACGAGAAGCTGGCGGCGCTGGCCTCCCTGGTCGGCGGCGTGGCCCACGAGCTGAACAACCCGCTCACCGCGATCCTCGGTTTCGCCGAGGAACTGGAAGGCACCGCCGGGTGCGGGTCCTCGGCCCGCATCGTCCGGCAGCAGGCCGAGCGCTGCCGGGCGATCGTGCGCAGCCTGTTGCGGATGGCAGGCGAGTGGGAGGCGCCGCGCCAGGAGATCGCACCGGAGAGGCTGCTGCGCGAGCTGATCGCCGCCGGCACCGATGGCATCCCCTGCGAACTGCACGCCGACGCGGATCTGCCGCCGGTCTTTGCGGACCGGGCCGGACTGGAGACCGCCTGCGCCAGCCTGCTGCGCAACGCGGTGCAGGCCTCGCCCCGCGGGGGCCGTGTCCGCGTGCTGCTGCGGCACGACGCCGGCAACGTCGCGATCGTGTTCGAGGACCAGGGCCCGGGCGTGCCGCCGGAGCTGCGGGCGCGGGTGTTCGAGCCGTTCTTCACCACCCGCGACCCCGGCCAGGGCAGCGGCCTCGGTCTGGCCGTCGCCCACGGCATCGCCCGCTCCCACGGCGGCCGGCTCGACTGTGAGGCCGCGCCCGGCGGTGGCGCCCGCTTCGTGCTGCGTCTGCCCGGCGTCACCGCCATCGGACCCGTGCTGGAGCCGGTGACGCCGCTGCCCGCTCCCCGGCACGCCCTGCACGTGCTGCTGGTCGACGACGAGCCGCTGGTGCGGCAGGTGCTGCGCCGCCGGCTGCTGGATCGCGGCCATCGGGTCAGCGAGGCCGGCTCCGGCGAGGCGGCCCGGTCGCTGCTGGTGGGGCCCGCCTGCGACTTCGCGGCGATCGTCTGCGATCTGCGCATGCCCGGGCTGGACGGCCGGGCCCTGCACCAGGCGGTGCAGAGGAGCCACCCGGAACGAGCCCGCCGGTTCGTCTTCACCACCGGCGATCCGGGCTCGCCGCTGGCGACCGAGACCGGCCGCAGCGGCCAGCCGGTGGTCGGCAAGCCCTTCGACCTGCCGCGGCTGATCGGGCTGATCGAGCGGATCGCCGAAGGCGTCCCGGCGGCGGGCTGAGTCCGGCGGGCGGACGGCCTTTGGCGGCGGCCGGCTCCTCTGGCACACTGCCGCGATGCCGCGCCGGATGCTGCTGCCGCTGGTCCTGCTGCTCACGGCGAACGGCGCCGCGGCGCAGTCCCTGGCCTGGGACGTGCCGCCGCGGGGCGCCCTGGTCTACGAGCGCACCACCCGGGAGCTGCGGGTGGTGCCGCCGCCCGGCCGCAACGACCCGAACTGGGTGATCGCCGGCGCCGAAGCCGGTGGTCACGTCTGGCGCCACGCCGCCGGCCCGAAGGGCTTCGCGCCTGCCGACTTCATGCTGCCGGAGTTCGACGACTCGGCGTGGGCCAGCGGCCGCGGTCGCTTCGGCGCCGACCCGAACGACGCGACCCAGCGCACGGTGTGGCCCGGCGCGCAGATCTGCCTGCGCGCCCGCGTCGACGTCGGCCGCGTGCGGCCGCGGCTCGCCCTGTTCCGCGTCGATCACGACGACGGCGTGCGGATCTGGTGCAACGGCCACCTGCTGGTCAGCGACGACGGCTACGGCCGCAACCGGTTCTACGCCGTGGAGGGCGACCTGCTCGACGCCATCCGGCGCGGCGAGAACCTGTTCGCGGTGCAGTGCACCGACGTCGGCGGCGCGCGCTACCTCGACGTGGCCCTGGCCCTGTTCCCGTCCCTGCCGCCAGGCGTCAAGACCGGCCAGGACCTGATCCGCTCGCTGCAGGAGACCGAGCGGGCCGCCGCCGACGTCGGCGGCTGGTTCTTCGGCGGCTTCCGGCCGGCGCCGATGCTGCTGCACGGCGAGCTGACCCAGGCCGGCGACCGGGTGCGCATGCCGCCCGGCGACCTCCGCGAACTCGGCTGGTTCGCCGCCACCAACCTGGAACGTGGCGTCACCGGCGGCGCCATCGCCATCGATGTGACGCGCCTCTACCGGGTCGGCGACCTGACGCTGAAGGGCCGTTTCGACGCGGTCGACGCCGACGGCTGGCAGCGCGGCGAGCTGCAGGTGCGCACGCTGCCCGAGCCGGCCCTGGGCGACGACAGCAAGCGCTTCGTCGGCCGCTACGTGCGGCCCTTCGCCAACCACGGCATCGACGGCCGCCTGACCCTGCGCCGGCGGCTCGAACTGCGCCCCGACGGCCGCGCCCGGGTCGCCGAGTTCGAGTTCGAGCTGGTGGCCGAGGTGCAGCAGGACAAGGACCGGAAGGCGGTGGTCGGCGTGCTGCGCCATGTCGAACACTGGCGCCTGCAGCGCGAACACCACGGCCAGGACGCGGAGTTCCGGGTCGCCGTGGCCAAGGCGATCGAGCGCGGCACCGCCCACCTGCGCGCGCTGCTGCAGAATCCGCAGCAGGGCGATCTCAAGGACCACCAGCGGCAGGACCAGAGCTACTCCGGCGGCCGGCTGGCGATCGGCTGCCTCGCCCTGATCAAGGGGGGCGTGCCCAAGGACGACGCGGTGCTGGCGGCGGCGCTCGCCGACCTGCGCCGGCGCGAACTGGTCGACACCTACTCGCTGGGCAACGCGTTGATGGCGCTCGAGGCGCTGCACGCGCCGCCGAACGAGTTCGGCGACCTGAAGTCGGGCGCCATCGACCGGCCCCGCCGGCGCACCGTGCCGCCGGACGACCTCGCCATCGTCCAGGGCTGGACCGACCGCCTGCTGACCAACGTCGACACCCGGGTCGAGAGCGCCTACGTGCTGCGCTTCAACTACACCGGCGGGCCGCGCTACGACCACTCGGTGAACCAGTACGGCCTGCTCGGCCTCTACTCGGCGCACCTGTGCGGCGCGCGCCTGCCCGGCACCACCTGGGAGGCGGCGGCCAACCACCTGATCGCCAGCCAGGGGCCGGGCCGTGGCCGGGTCGACCTCGACCTCACCGACTACCGCAGCTTCGCCCGCATGCAGGCCGACCCCGAGGCCCAGCGCACCGTCGTGCGGCTGCCGGTGGCGCCGGCGGGCTGGAACTACGAGGACCCCAAGGACGGCGGCGAGGAGACGCCGCAGTTCGGCAGCATGACCTGTGCCGGCATCACCGGGCTGACGATCTGCGAGGCCGGCATCCTCGACAACCCGGCGCAGAAGCGCGGCCGCCTGCTGTCGGACATCGCCGTGGCGCGCAACGCCGGCTTCGGCTGGCTCGCCCAGCACCTGCAGGTGCGCTACCACCCGGGCTGGATCCAGCGCCAGCAGCACTGGATCTACTACTACCTGTACGGCCTCGAACGGGCGGCCCTGCTGAGCGGCGTGGCGCTGATCCAGGACCGCGACTGGTACCTGGAGGGCGCCCTGCAGCTGGTGCTCACCCAGCACGACAACGGCTCCTGGCCCGGCGAGCTGCACTGGGACCTCGGCATCGAGCGCACCGCGATGGCGATCCTGTTCCTCAAGCAGAGCACGCTGCCGGTGCTCACCGGCCGGTGAGCCGCCGCCGCTGGCTGCCGCTGGCGGCCCTGCTGGCCGGCTGCGCCGCGGCGCCGCCGGCCGCCGACGCGCGGCCCTGGCACGACCTGCTCGCCGCCGCGGCCCTGGAACACTGGCACGTGACCGCCTTCGGCGGCGAGGGCGAGGTGAGTCTCCGCCCCGGCGAGGTGCGGCTCGACCAGGGTTCGCCGCTCACCGGCATCACCTGGCAGGGCCCGCCGCCACAGGGCGCCTACGAACTGGAGATCGTCGCGGCGCGGCAGCAGGGCAACGACTTCTTCGCCGGCGTGACCTTCCCGATCGGCGAGCAGCACGCCACCCTGATCGTCGGCGGCTGGGGCGGCTCGCTGGTGGGTCTGTCCTGCATCGACGGACTCGACGCGGCCCGCAACCCCACCGCGCGGCGGATGGCCTTCCGCCGCGAGCAGCCCTACCGCATCCGCATCGTCGTCGACGACGTCGTGCGGGCCTGGATCGACGGCGAGGAGATGCTGGCGGTGATGCGGGCCGGACGCACGTTCGGCCTGCGCGCCGAGGTGACGCTGTCGGCGCCGCTCGGCGTCTGCGCGTTCGCCACGCAGGCGGTGATCACCACCTGCCGCTGGCGGCCACGGGACGCTGCCGCCGAGCCCGTCGCCGACCGACTCGCCGGAGCGCAATGAACGCAGGGGTGCGCTGGCCCGGTTCCGTGGCTACACTCCTGCGCGCCCTGCCCGCGTCCCGCGCCCCACTCCCACTCCTCATGCACAAGACCAGCACCCTGGTCGCGGTCACGGCCATCCTCGGCTCGCTCGCGGCCCAACAGAACAAGGTTTCCGGCCTGGATGGCCGGCTGACGACCATCAGCAGCCTCACCTCCTACGGCCGCCGCGGCCCGGCCCATCCCGGCGGCGAGGCCGGCATGGCCATGCTCAACACCATGTGCAACCCGGGCACGGTGGAGATCCCGTGGTATGCCGCCATGCAGCCCGACCACCCGAAGTTCGGCTTCCTGATCGCCCGGGTCAGCGACGGCCGGATCGTCCAGATCTCCGACTGGTCCTACTGCAAGCACGCCTTCGTCTCGACCAACTCGACCTCGACCTGCGGCGGCACCTGCAACCGCGGCACCAGCGGCGGCTCGCGGATGGGCCTCAACTGCTCCGACACCTACAGCCAGGGCAACAACTCCGACCGCTACTACCTGGGCCCGCCCGCGGAACTCGACCCGTGGCTCGGCACCTGGAACCCGGTGGGCAGCTACTTCGACCGCGGCGATCCCGACGTCGGCGCGCCGGCCAACGCCGACGGCAACCGCAGCCTCACCCGCACCCAGGCCAATGCCTTCGACGCGGTGAAGAACCGCATCACGGTCAAGGAGACCGACATGCTGGTGCCGGGCGCCACCTACTTCTACGGCATCCACCTGATGCACCAGGGCGAGGCGGCGCAGAACCGCTGGGACAACCTGGCCTCGCGCCGCTTCACGCCGACCTGGAACGGCTCGCAGTGGTCGTACGCCACGACCGGCTCGATGCTGCACGGCACCATCCTGCAGAACTGGCCCGGCGCCACGGTCCACCAGGGCGGCAACGGCAACGAGGACGGCTCGTTCTTCGTCGCCTGCGTGGTGACCGGCCCGAGCCAGGGCGTGTGGCACTACGAGTACGCGGTGCACAACTTCGACAACAGCCGCGGCGGCCAGAGCCTGCGCATCCCGCTCTGCGGCAGCACCACGTTCAGCAACGCCGGCTTCCGCGACATCGACGGCAACACGCTGAACGACTGGACCTGGAGCCGGGTGGGCAACGAGCTGGTGTGCCAGGGCCCGTCCACCAACCCGCAGAACTGGAATCAGATCTTCAACTTCTGGTTCGACTGCAGTTCGCCGCCGGTGAGCGGCGACGTCGTGATCGACCAGTCCCGGCTCGGCCAGGGCGCCCCGACGGTGACGGTGCGGAGCCAGATCCCCGCCGGCGTCGTGCGCAACGTGCACCTGGGCGACGGCTGCGGCACGCCGCGTCCGACCATCGCCGCGATCGGCGACGCCACGATCCCCAACGCGTCCTTCGCCCTGCAGATGACCACCACGCCGCTGGCGGGCATGTTCGTGTTCACCTCGCTGGGCACCGCCAACGTGCCGCTCGGCAACGGCTGCGCCCAGTACCTCGACCCGACCAGCATGAGCACCCACGGCTTCGTGCAGGCCGGCATCACCGGCCTGGCCGTGATCCCGCTGGCGGTGCCGAACAACCCGGCGCTGGAGGGTTTCGAGTTGTCCTGGCAGGCGGTGCAGATCGAGACCGGTGGTCCGGTCTCGGGCATTTTCACCCTTTCCAACGGCCTGAAGGTGCGGGTGGGCAACAACCTCACCTGCCAGTAGAAGAACCGGCCTGGCCGTGGCCTCCCGACGGGAGGCCGCGGCGTTCCGTTGCCCGCCCATCGAGGTCCGCATGACCATGCCCCGCTCCGTGCTCGCCGTCCTGCTCGGCGCCCTCTGTGCTCCCGCCGTCTTCTGCCAGTCGAACATCACGCCCGGCCTCAACGGCCGGCTGTCGCTGGTCGACGCGCTCACCTACTGGGGTCGCCGTGGTCCGGCGCACCCCAACGGCGAGATCGGCATGGCGATGCTCAACGAGATGTGCAACCCGGGCAGCGTCGAGATCCCGTGGTACGCGGCGATGGCGCCCGACCACCCGAAGTTCGGCTTCCTGATCGTGCGCGAGTCCGGCGGCCGGATGGTGCAGATCTCCGACTGGTCCTTCTGCAAGCACGCCTTCACCTCGACCAACTACTCGGGGCCGTGCGGCACCTGCAACGGCAGCTCCGCCGGCGGCTCGCGGATGGGTCTCAACTGCGCCGACACCTATGGCGCCGGCAACAACGGCGACCCCTACTGGCTCGGCCCGCCGGACGAGATCGATCCCTGGCTCGGCACCTGGAACCCGGTGGGCAGCTACTTCGACCGCGGCGACCCCGCCGCCACCGGTGCGGCCGCCAGCGACGGCAATCGCAGCCTGTCCCGGGGCCAGACCAACGCCTTCGACAACGTCAAGAACCGGGTCACCGTGAAGGAGCAGGAGCTGCTGGTGCCCGGCCGCTTCTTCTACGGCATCCACCTGATCCACCAGGGCGAGGCCAGCGCCAATCGCGGCGACAACCTCGCCTCGCGCGGCTTCACGCCCTCGTATGGCGGCGGCCAGTGGACGCTGAACAACAACCAGATCGGCCAGAGCCACGGCACCATCCTGCAGCAGTGGCAGAACGCCACGATCGGCCAGGGCGGCAACGGCAGCGCCACGGGCACCGACGACGGTTCCTTCTTCGTCGCCGTGGTCACCACCCAGCCCGGCGGCGGCAGCCTGTGGCACTACGAGTACGCGGTGCACAACTTCGACAACAGCCGCGGCGGCCAGAGCCTGCGCATCCCGCTCTGCGGCAGCTCGGTGGTGAGCAACGCCGGCTTCCGCGACATCGATGGCAACACCCTGAACGACTGGACCTGGAGCCGGATCGGCAACGAGCTGGTGTTCCAGGGACCCGCCACCAACCCGCAGAACTGGAATCAGATCTTCAACTTCTGGTTCGACTGCACGACCGCGCCGGCGCCGGGCCACGTCACCATCGACCAGGCCCGCCTGGGTCAGGGCGCGCCGTCGGTCACCGTGCCGGCGCGGGTGCCTGGCGGCGTCGCCCGGGTCGAGATCCTCGGCCCAGGCTGCGGCCAGATCCCGCCGCTGCTCAGCACGCTCGGCGGCGACACGGTGATCCCGAATCCCACCTTCAAGCTGATGGTCGCGGGCACGCCGCTCTCGGGCACGTTCGTGTTCGCCTCGCCGGGCACCGCCAGCATCCCGTTGGGCTCTGGCTGCACCCAGTACCTGGACAACCAGGGCCTCGTCACCCACGGCTTCTACATGACCGGCGTCACCGGGCTCGCCCTGGTGCCCCTGCCGATCCCGAACAACCCGGCCCTGGAGGGCCTCGCCCTGCACTGGCAGGCGGCGCAGCTGGTGAACGGCGGCCCGATCGGCGGCGTGCTGCACGTCGGCAACGGCCTCAAGCTGCGCGTCGGCAATGCGCTGACCTGCCCCTGACGCCTTGCCAGGGGCCGGCCGCGCCGCTACTCCTCTTCGGCCCCATGACCGAGACGCCCGACAGCGCCCCGCCCACCGACTTCCTCCGCGACCGGGTCCGGGACGACCTGCAGCAGGGCCGGCACCAGACCGTGGTGACCCGTTTCCCGCCGGAGCCCAACGGCTACCTGCACATCGGCCACGCCAAGAGCATCTGCCTCAACTTCGGCCTCGCCGCCGAGTTCGGCGGTCGCTGCAACCTGCGGATGGACGACACCAACCCGGCCGCCGAGGACCAGGAGTACGTCGACGCGATCCAGGACGACATCCGCTGGCTCGGCTTCCAGTGGTCCGGCGAGGTGCGCCACGCCAGCGACTACTTCGAACAGATCTACGCCTGGGCGATGCAGTTGGTCGAGCAGGGTGACGCCTACGTCGACGACCTCTCCGCCGAGCAGATCAGCGAGTACCGCGGCACGCTGACCGAGCCGGGCCGCAACAGCCCGCACCGCGACCGCAGCGTGCAGGAGAACCGCGAACTGCTGGATGGATCGCAATCTGTTGTGCAGCGTGGAGTTCGACG
>CAZMGG010000058.1:0-32653 GCA_964565715.1 uncultured candidatus Brocadiaceae bacterium
CACGCCGTCGCGGATCCGTTCACGGGCTTCCTGGTCGTAGGCGATCTTCTTGACTGCCATGGGGTTCTCTCTGGGGTGTGCGGTTGGGTGGGAAGCGGCGGGTTACTCGATGACGGCGAGGATCTCGTCCTCACCCAGGATCAGCATCTCCTGGCCGTCGAGCTTGATCTCGGAGCCGGCATAGGAGCTGAACAGGACCCGGTCCTTGGCCTTGACCGACATCGCCTGGCGCTGGCCGTTCTCGAGCAGCTTGCCGTTGCCGACCGCCATCACGATGCCCTCGCGCGGCTTCTCCTTGGCGGTGTCGGGCAGGATGATGCCACCCTTGGTCTTCTCATCGGCCTCGACACGGCGGACGAGGACGCGGTCACCAAGGGGGGTGACGGTGGCGGACTTGGTCTTGGACATCGGTGGGGGCTCCTCGGATCGGTTTTGCAGGGGGAAGTGGAGTGTGGGTGGTCGGCCCGGACCCGGCCTGGCGGGGTCGCCAGGCAGGCGTTCAGTGCAGACCGGGGGGATGCGTTGGCTTCGGGTTGCGCTGGGGGATCTGCCGCTGGCCCTGCTGCTGGGCGCGCAGGTGGTGCTGGACCAGCAGGTCGACCGTGCGGCGCAGTTCGGCCAGGTCCAGCGGCTTGCGGAGGAAGGTGAACACCCCGGCCTGCTGGGCGGCGCGCGCCTCCTCGGCGCTGGCCAGCCCCGACATCATGATCGAGGGCAGGGGCCGCACCCGGCGGATGGCGTTCAGGACCTCCAGACCCGTCATGCCCGGCAGGTGGAAGTCGAGGATGCTGAAGTCGAAGCGCTGGGTGAGGGCGAGCTGGATCGCCTCGGTCCCGAAGGCAGTGGCGGCCACGTCCAGGCCCCGGCTGGCCAGGAACTCGCCGAGACAACCCCGGAGGGGGTCGTCGTCTTCGACGAGCAGGACGCGGATGCCGTGGGTCATGGTCGGGTTGGCTGGGCTCGCCCGACAGAGTGTCCGGCGGGCGGGTCCGCCGGCTAGCAAGCCTTGTGCCGTCGCTTGGATGTCGAGCTGCAAGCGATTGCAGGAAAGGACGTTAAGTCGCAGTCGTCGGGTCGGACCATGGCTCGGGCGCAAGTCCCTGGCGCCATTTTGGCAGCCAGCTCGACGACGCCGGCTGACATCTTGGCGGCCGGCGGGAAGGGGGCGCGAGGTGGAAGGCCGGCGCCCCGGGCGACGGGCTCAGTCCTCTTCCTCTTCCTCGTCCTCGTCTTCGTCCTCGTCCTCTTCCTCTTCTTCCTCCTCCTCTTCCTCTTCCTCTTCCACGTCGAGGTCGTCGTCGTCGCCGACCTCGATGTCCAGGTCGTCGTCGTCGGAGGAGTCCTCCTCGTCCTCGTCCCAGTCCTCGCCTTCCTCGTCGACGTCCTCCAGTTCCTCATCCTCGTAGGAGGCCAGGATCCGGTCCCAATCGGTCACTTCGATGAGGTTGTTGCACTGGAGGCAGGAGCTGTCGTTGTCCCGCAGATCCTCGAGTTCCTCGAGGTCGCGATAGACCTTGTCGCATTCCCTGCACTTGACGGTCTTGCCCATGGTTGGTGTCGGGTCGGGGTCGGAGACGCGGTCGATGGCATAGGGATGCCCCCTGGTCAAGGCAACGCCCTGAGCAAAAAACAAGCGCGCCCCCTGGGGGGCGTCGGTAGGCGGGTCCCCTCCCCTCCCCCGGCCCCGGGGTGGCCCGCCGTCCCAGCGCCAGGTCGGCGGGCGGAACGGTCGATACAAGTCCTGTGTCCAAGAGCGTCTACGCCATCGGTGGCATCGGGCTGGCATCCTGCGTGATCCTCAGCCTGATGATGCAGCACCTGCTCAAGGTGAAGGCCGAACGGCAGCGCTCGCCGGTGGCGACGGAGCTGGAGGAACTCTTCAAGAGCCAGCTCGCCGGGCCGGTCACCGACCAGGTGATCGACCGGGACGGCCGGCGGACCCTGGTGGTGCGGATGGTGCTGCTGGCCGGCCTGCAGAAGCAGCGGATCGGCGCGTCCGCCGGCGGCCTGATCTGGCGGCGGGTGCTGAGCGGGTCCGGCGAGCCGCCGGAGGTCGTGTTGCTGGAACTGGCCGACGATGGCGGCGGCCGGACCGAGGAGTTCGTCGCGCCGCGGCCGCCGATGCTCGGCGGCGTACCGGCGGGCGCGGAGGCCAACCGTCCGCCGCCGACGGGACAGCCGGCAGCGCCCGGCAATCGCTGAAGCCCGGCGCCCGGCCGGTATCCTGCGCCGGATGGTGGCGCTGCTGCTCCCGGGCCTGCTGTGCGCATTCGTGCAGGATCCGCTGGCGGTCGCGGTGCGCGTCAACAACCCGTCGCCGGTCGCCCGCACCGCCTGCGTCACCGCGGCGCTGCCGTTCGCGCCGGGTGAACTGCGCGCCGGCGAACTGGCGAACGTGCGCGTCGACGTCGCCGACCACGCTCCGGTGGCGGCGCGGATCGCGTTCCGCTGGCCGGACGGAACCGTCGGCCTGCTGCACGCCGAGGTGCCGGTGACGGTGCCGCCGTTCGGCGAGACGGTGCGCCACCTCACGCCGGCCCGCGACGACGCCGGTGCGGTGGCGTGGGCCGCGGCCGGCGTGCACCGCTGCCTGCTGCCGGAACCGCTGCCGCTGGTGTTCGAACTGCTCGATCCGTGGGAGCGGCGGTTCGTCACCACCCTCGAACGGGACGTCGCCGCCGCGCCGGACGGCGTCCTGTGGCAGACCGGGCCGGTGCGCGTCCTGCAACTGCGCGGCCGCCTGCGCGACGGAGGCGGCGCCCCGCTGCTGCCGATCCGGGCGTGGCTGCGCACCGTCGACGGGTCGCGGGCGGCGACCCTGACGCTCCTGCTCGACAACTCCGACGGCGCGTTCGGCGCGGTACGCCTCGGCGGCTTCGCCGTCCGCAGCACGACGCCCGATCTCCGCTTCCTGCCGGCATTTGCCGCCGAGAACGGGATGCTGCCCCCGGCCCCCGCCGAGGTCGGCCACCGGCAGTGGCTGCTGCGCCCGGGCCTGCACCACTACCTCGGCGACGGCACCGCCAAGGCCTTCCGGATCCACCTCTTCCAGGACGGCGCCGACGGCGAAGGCCTCGACGATGCGGCGCGGGAGGCAGCCCGCTACGAGGCACAACCGCTGCTGGCCGTGCCCGACCTGGAACGGACCCGCGCGACCGGCTCGTTCGGCGCCCACGGCGGGCCGGCGCCGCTGGCGGAGCCCGCCGGTGCCGGCGACGCCGGCGCGCAGTACCTGGCCTGGCGGCAGCAGGCGCGGTTCGGCCCCTACGCCGGGTTCGGCGATCCGGAGGACGCGGCGGTGCAGGGGTCGGCGCGCAACGGGCCCTGCGTGCTGCACAACCTGCTGCGCTGGCGCAGCCCGCATCTGGCCTACGCCGCCGACGGCATGGTCCTGCAGCACCCGCTGCGCCCGACCCCGGGCCGGAACCCGGCGCGGCCGATCGACACCGCCGCCTGGCGGCAGGGTCTCGGCCCGCTGGCGCAGACTGTGCCGCACGGCTTCACCCGGCTCGACTACGAGCACTTCGCGGTCGGCCTGCTCTACGACTGGTGGTGGCTCGGCGGCGATCCCCTGGCCCGGGCCGAACTCCGGCGCATGGGCACGGGCCTGCGGGCGACCATGACCGGCGTGCCGTTCCGCACCAGCCGCGGCGAGGGCTGGGGCCTGCAGTCGGGGGTGCTGATCGCCCGCGCCACCGGCGACGTCGCGCTGCGGGAATGGCTGCGGCGGCGGGCGGTCGAGGTGACCGCCGAGCTGCGGCGCGGCGCCGCGCCGGGCATCGCCATCGCGCAGCCGTCGCACCCGGCCGGGCCGGACGGCGATCCCTTCGACGGGCCGTGGCAGATCGCCGCCCTGTGCCACGGCCTGCACGCGGTCTGGCGCGCCACTGGCGACCCGGAGGTGGCGGCGGCCCTGCGCGCTGCGGCAGATGCCATCGCCGGTTCCGGCTGGCTGCCGGGGCAGGGCCCGAAGTACCTGGTCAGCGCGGTCGATCCTGGCCGATACACCGTCCCGGCGGACCCGATGACCGTGCAAGGCGTGAACCGGATGGTGGCGGCCGGCCTGGTGCTGGCCCTGGACGTGCCGGCGGCCGGGCCCGATGCCGACGCGGCGGTCCGGCGCGCCCTCGGCTTCCTGTGCGACGGGATCCTGCCACCGGATGCCGATCCGCGGCGGCGGGCGGCGGCGCTGGGCAATCCATGGCTGCAGGTGGTCTGGGACCGCCGGGAGCGCGGCCGGTGACCGAGGCGGTGGTGTTCGAACTGGCGGTGGCCGACGGCCTGTCGCCGGTGGGCGGGGCGGCGCCGTGGTCGGTGCTGGCGCGGCAGGTGCCGCGGCTGCTGGTGGCGGCGCTGAACGGCGACGGCGATCGCGGCGTCCGCTTCCTGCCCTTCCTCGGCAACGACGCCGGCCGGCGCTGCTTCCTGCTGGTGCGCGAACTGCTGCCCGTCGAGATGCTGACGCAGATGCACCGGCAGGGCGAGGTGCGCTGTCTGGTGGATGGCCGCCTGCACGAGGGCGGCCTGCGGCTGCGCATCCTGGATGGCGCGACCGGGCACCCGCGCTTCGAGCAGGATCTGCCGTTCGATCCGCGGGCGCCGCTGCAGGTGCTGCAGCGGGCGGAGTTCGAGGTGATGGGCGTGCTCGGCTGGCAGGGTCGGCCGACGCCGCCGCTGCTGCTCGAGGGCGAGGCGCTGGCGTGGTACCTGGTGGCGAAGGACGCGCTGCTGGCCCTGGAGGCGGGGCTGGCCCCGGACGGCTCGTTCGACGCGCTGCGCGCCGCCCAGCGGTGCCTGGCCCTGCGGCCCGACGTCGCCGACGTGCGCACCGTGACCCTCGAACTCTCGGCGCACCTGCTGCGGCAGGGCATCGATCGGGCCGGCGTGGTGACGCTGCTGACCACCGCGACCACCGGCGACGACGTCGAGGCGTCGTTCGCCGAGCGGGCCGCCGACCTGCTGCTGGCCGCCGAGGCCGAGGAGGCCGCCACCGCCCTGCTGGTGCGGCTGGCGCGGCGCCACCCGGCCCGGGCCAGCGCCGTGCACCAGGCCGCGGCGGTGCTGTTCCGGCAGGGCCGCCTCGACGAGGCCTGCGCGGTGCTGCGGGGCGCGGTGCAGGCCGGCGCCACCGCCGTGTCGGTGCTGGCCCAGCTCGCCGGCATCGAGGACCTGCTCGGCCATCGCGCCGAACGGGACGCGCTGTGCGAGCAGATCCTGCGGGCCGGCGACCCGCCGGCCACGGTGGCGCGGCTGCTGGCGGCGTTCCTGCTGGAGCAGGGCCGCGCCGGCGAGGCGCTGCCGTTGATCGAACGGGCGCTGCTGCGGCAGCCCGAGGACGCCGCCCTGCTGGTCGAGCGCGGCCGCTGCCTGCTGCTGCTCGGCGAGGAGACCGCCGCCACCGCGGTGCTGCGCGGGGTGCTGGAACGGAGCGAGGGCGGGCCGCGGGCCGAGGCCGAACGGCTGCTGCGCGTGGCCGAGGTGCCCGGCATGCTCGCCCGCATCCAGGCGGCGGAGGCGCACCTGCGTCATGGCCGGCTGCGGGAGGCGCTCGGCGTGGCCCTGCGACTCAGCCGGTCGGCGCCGCGTTGCGCCGAGGCGTGGCTGCTGCTCGGCGTCGTCCGGCAGAAGCTGGAACAGCCGCGCCGGGCGGAGAAGGTGCTGCGCCGGGCGCTGCTGCTGCAGCCCGACCTGGCCGACGCCCACAACCGGCTCGGCATCCTGCTGGTGGCCCGCGGCCGCGCCGCGGAGGGGCACGCCCACCTGGAGCGCGCCCAGGCGCTGGCGCCGGCCGACGCCTCGATCCGCGTGCACCTGGCCCAGGCCTGCGCGCTGCTCGACCGCGTCGCCGAGGGCGAACGGCATCTGGCCGAGGCCGAGCGGCTCGGCGCCAGCCCGGGCACGGTGGCGGCGGTCCGCCGTGGATTCTTCACCGCCGGCGGCTGAAACTCGCCCGCCCGCCCGCCCGCGCCGTTCCGGCCGCGGCGGAGCCGTTCGCCGTGAGCTCCACCGACCCCCTCCTGCGCTGGCGCGAGCGCTTCCCGATCACGACCCGCGCCAACTACCTGATCAGCAACTCGCTGGGCGCCATGCCGGCGGCGGCCCGGGCCAGCGTCGGCCGCTTCCTCGACATGTGGGACCAGCGTGGCGTCCGGGCCTGGGGCGAGGGCTGGTGGGTGCTGCAGGAGGAGGTGGCGCGGCAGATCGAGGGCGTGCTCGGCGTGCCGGCGGACACCGTGTCGATGCACCAGAACGTCGCGGTCGCCACCGAGATGATCCTGTCGTGCTTCGACTTCACCGGCCGGCGGAACGGCATCGTCTACTGCGAGCTGAACTTCCCGTCGGACCAGTACGCCTACGAGGCGCAGGCGGCCCGGGGCGCGCGCCTCGTGCGGGTGGCGGGGAGCGCCGACGGCATCACCATGGACCTCGAGCGGATCCTGGCGGCGATCGACGACACCACGCTGCTGGTGGCCGTCGACCACGTGCTGTTCCGCAGCTCGTTCGTCCAGGACGCGGCGGCGATCGTGCGGAAGGCGCGGCAGGTGGGCGCCTTCGTGATCCTCGACGTGTTCCACTCCGCCGGCACGCTGCCGCTGCGGCTGCGCGAGTGGGGCGTGCACGCGGCGGTGGGCGGGGCCCTCAAGTACCTGTGCGGCGGCCCCGGCAACTGCTTCCTCTACGTCGATCCGGACGAGCGGTCGCGGCTGGTGCCGAAGTTCACCGGCTGGGCGGCGCACAAGCAGCCGTTCGCGTTCAGCGCCGCGGGCCAGGACTACCGCGACGACGCCGGGCGGTTCTTCACCGGCACGCCGAACGTGCCGGCGCTCTACGCCGGCCGCGAGGGCATCGCCGCGGTGGCGGAGATCGGCCTCGAGGCGATCCGGCAGAAGAGCCAGCGCCTCACCGGGCTGCTGGTGGCGGAGGCCGACCGCGCCGGGCTGGCGCTGCGCTCGCCGCGGCGGCCGGAGCTGCGCGGCGGCCACGTCGCCCTGGAGGTGCCCGACGGCTACGCGGTGTGCCAGGCGCTGGCCGCCGAGGACATCGTCGTCGACTTCCGGCCCGAGGCCGGCCTGCGGCTGGCGCCGCACTTCTACAACACCGAGGACGAGGTCCGCACCGCCGTGCGGCGGGTGCGCGAACTGCTCGACTCCGGCGAACACCGCCGTTTCCTGGCGCAGGCGCGCAGGCCGGGCTGAGCCATGCGCATCTGGGACATCAGCGAGCCGATCGAGCCGCAGACCGCCGTGTTCCCCGGCGACACGCCGTTCTCCGCCGAGTGGGTGATGCGGATGGAACGGGGCGCCTCGTGCAACGTGTCGACGATCCGCCTGTCAGCGCATCTGGGCACCCACACCGACTCGCCGCTGCACTACGAGACGGCCGGCGGCGACATCGCCAGCGTCGACCTGCGGCGCTACATCGGCCGTTGCCGCGTGCTGGACGTGCGCGGCGAGGGCGCGCCGGCCCTGGTGCCGGCCGCGGCGCTGACCCCCGACCGGCTGCGCGGCGTCGAGCGCCTGCTGCTGCGCACCGCCGACCGGCACGATCACCGGCGCTTCGATCCGGCGTTCACCGCGCTGGGTCCGGCGGCGGCCGCGGTGGTCGTGCAGGCCGGCATCCGGCTGCTCGGCATCGACACGCCGAGCATGGATCATGCCGAGGACAAGGAACTGGGCGCGCACCACGTGCTCACCCGCGGCGGCTGCGCGATCCTGGAGAACCTGGACCTGAGCCAGGTGGCGCCCGGCGACTACGAGCTGATCGCCCTGCCGCTGCGCATCGTCGGCGGCGACAGCAGCCCGGTGCGCGCCATCCTGCGGGAGCTGCCCCGATGAAACGGCCGATCAATCCAGCCGAACTGGCGGCGCCGGTGGGCTTCGCCCACGCCTGGCTGGTCGAACACGGCGCCCAGAAGACGCTCTACCTCGCCGGCCAGTGCGGCTACGACCAGCAGGGCCGGGTCACGAAGCCCGGCGATCTGGTCGGCCAGCTCGACCAGGCCATGGCGAACCTGGGGCTGATCCTGCGCGACGCCGGCATGACGTTCGCCGACGTCGTGCAGCTCAACTTCTTCGTGCTGAGCCGTGACGACTATGCGGCGGCGAGGAAGGCGTTCGGCGAGGTGTGGAAGCGCCACTGCGGCCGCCACTACCCGGGCATGGCGCTGTTCCAGGTCGGCGCGCTGTTCGACCCGCAGGCCCTGATCGAGATCCAGGGGATCGCCGCGACGTGAGCCCCCGCGCCCTGCTCGCCCTGTGCTGCCTCTGCGCCTGCGCCGCCGAAGGGCCGGCGGCGCCCAGCGTCGACCTCACCGGCGAGCAGGTGGAGGTCGTGCTGCTCGGCGGCGGCTTCGCCCGGGTCGCCGGCCAGCGCCTGCCGCTCGACGAGTTCGTCGTGCGGCTGCGGCTGCGCATGCGGGCGCTGCCGGTGGACCAGCGGCAGGCATTGTGGGTGCAGATCCGCGTCGCGCCCGACGCCGGTCCCGACGCCGTGGCCTCCGTGCCCGGCCTGATCGAGCAGCTCACGGTGATGGGCGTCCGCCAGGTGCAGTACCCATGACCGTGAGCGAACTGCTGGCGCGGCATCGGCCGCCGGACCTGGTGGTGTTCGACGTCGATGGCACCCTGCACGACACCTTCCGGTGGTGGAGCCCGGTGATCCGGGCCGGGCTGCGGGCCTTCCAGGCGGCGACCGGGGTGCCGGTGCTCGACCCGACCGACGCCGAGGCGGAGGCGGTGGTGGGCATGCGCGATGCCGGCGTGTGGGCGCCGTTCCTGCCCGACGGCCACAAGGAGCACTGGCGGGCCCTGCGGGCGATGGTGGTGCCGATGGAGGTCGAGGAGATCTCCTCGGGCACCGACTACCTGTTCCCCGGCGTGCGGGAGCTCTTGCCGCACCTCCGCGGCCTCGGCGTGAAGGTGGCGCTGGCCAGCAACTGCCGCAGCGAATACATGGCGGCGGTGCAGGACGGCCAGGGGCTGCGGCGACTGTCCGACTGGCAGTTCTGCCTCGATTCCCCCGGCGTGGCCGACAAGACCGACATGCTGCGGGCCGCCGCGGCCGCCGCCGGCGCCCGGCGGCCGGTCATGGTCGGCGACCGCGAGCCGGACCGGGATGCGGCCCGGGCGCTGGGGTGGCCGTTCGTCTGGCGCACCAACCACCGCTGCCGGATCGAGGATGCCGACGCCCACTGGTGCGGCGACGTGGGGGCCTTCCTCGGCACGATCGGCCTGTCTGGAATATCCTGACCGGCCTGTCGTAGCCCGTGCTCCTCGTGCCGGTGCTGTCCGCAGCCCGTCAGAATCCCCATGCTGAACCTCCAACAAGCCGAAGGTTGGACCATCGCCTGGTTCGGGCTGTTCCCGCTGCTCCTGGCGGTGGCCCTGCCCTGCGTCGCCATGGTCGTCTACGTCCTCTCCGGACCGGGCCGGGAGCGCAAGCGGCGGCTGCAGGTGATCGAACTGGCGCTGCAGCGCCAGGACCTGACTCCGGCGGAACGGCAGCCCCTGCTGCAGGCCCTGGCCGAGCCGCCGCGGCCCCGCTGGGCGCCGGTGATGGTGGTGGGCTGGCTGGCGACCTGCGTCGGCGGCGGTTTCCTGCTCACCGGACCCGCCGGGGACGAGTTCACCATCGGCGTGCTGGTCACCGCGCTGGGCTTCGGCCTCGTCACCCTGCCCTACGCGTTCCGCGAACTGGAGCGCCGTCACGCGTGACCGCCATGCTGGGACTGTCCATGGAACTCACCCTCATCCTCGGCTCCATCTTCGCCTTCGTGCTGCTGAAGGGCTGGCTCGAGCAGCGCACCCGGATCCACGGCGAGCGCGCCCGCCTGATGCAGACCGCCCTGGAACAACAGCACCTCGACCGCACGGTCCTCGAGCAGCTCGCCTGGCAGCTCACCGGCCGGCGTCCGGCCGCCGAGCGTTCCGAACGCTGGGCCCGGCGCGGCCGGGCGCTGCTGCTGGGCATCGGCTGGCTCAGCCTGTTCGGCGGCGCCGCCTGCTGGATCGTCGGCGAGATGACCAACACCTTCGACGCGACGATGACCGGCATCATCCTGGTGTTCGGCGGCTTCGCCTTCACCACGTTCCCGCTGGCGCTGCGCGAGATGGAGATCCGGCGCAGTGGCTCTTCCGACGCCTGATCCGCCATGGTGCTCGCCATGAATGAAGCCGAAGTGCTCGCTCTCGTCCTGTCCCTGGGGCTGCCGTTCGTCCTGGCGATCATCCTGCTGTCGCAGCGCTACTACGGCCGCCAGCGGCGTCTGGAGGTGATGCAGCGGGCCCTGGAGAGCGACCGTCTGGACGCCGACACCAAGGCGAGGCTGCTGGAGGCCCTGGCGCCGCCGCGCAGCGAATGGCTGCAGGCGCTGAGCGGCCAGCTCGCCTGGTTCGCCCGCAACCTGGTCTTCGTCGCCGGCTGGATCACGATGTTCACCGGGCTCGGCATCTGGATCGCGGCCGAGGTGTGGGGCTGGCGCAACGCCGACGCCGATGCCGGCCTGATCGCCGCGTTCGTCGGCTTCGCGCTGGTGTCGCTGCCGCTGGCGCTCGCCGAGCTGGAACGGCGCCGCGTTCCCGATCCGCGGCACTGACCGTTAGCATCGGGCCGTGCCCGCTGACGCCGCCCGCCCGACCCTGCCCGATGCCGCCGCGTTGACGGCGCGGGCCAGGGCCCTGCTGCAGGGCTGGGGAGCCGATCCCCATGGCGTGCGGGCCTGCTGGAACCGCCGGCTGCGGACCAGCGCCGGCCGGGCGTTCTGGCGGAAGGGCCGGATCGAGCTCAACCCGCACCTGCTGCGGCGGCATCCCGGGCAGATCGACGGCGTCCTGGCCCACGAGGCGGCCCACGTGGCGGCGTTCCGCCTGCACGGCAAGGGCATCCGGCCCCACGGGCCCGAATGGCAGGCGCTGCTGCAGGCCGTGGGCCTGCCGGCGGCGGCCTGCCACCACCTGCCGGTGCCCCGGGTCCGCCGGCGGCGCTATCTCTATCTGCGGGTCTGCGAGCCCTGCGGCGGGCGCCGGATCGGCCGCGCCGTGCGCTACGGGCCCTGCCACGCCTGCGGCCAGGACCGGCGGTTCCTGGTGATGCGGGCCCCTGCCGGCCGGCAGGGCCTTGCCGCGCTGCGGGCCCTGACCCTGAGCGAGGTGCGGCGCCGGTGCGCTCCCCGGGCATAATGCGCGGCCGCCGATGAACCGCCACGCCGACATCTTCGAGGAGATCGTCCGACTGCGCCGCGAGGGAGTGCCCGCCGCGCTCGCCACCATCGTCGGCACCCGCGGCAGCACCCCCGGCCGCACCTCCATGCGGCTGCTGGTCCTGGCCGACGGCAACTTCCTCGGCACGGTCGGCGGCGGCTGCCTGGAGGCCGAGGTGTACGAGACGGCGCGGCAGGTCATCGCCGACGACCAGCCGCGCTCGCTGACGTTCCGGCTCACCGAGAAGGAATCGCCGGACTCGGGCCTGATGTGCGGCGGCGAGGTCACGATCTTCGTGGAGCCCATCACCACGCCGGCCCTGTGGATCTTCGGCGGCGGCCACGTCAGCAAGGCGCTGTGCCAGGTGGCGGCGCTGGCCGGCTTCCGCGTCACCGTGGCCGACGACCGGCCGCAGTTCGCCTCCCGGGACCGGTTTCCCGAGGCCAGCGAGGCGGTGGCCCTGCCGGTCGAGGAAGCCGTCGCCAGGATGCCGATCCAGGCCAACTCCTATGCCGTGGTGGTGACCCGCGGCCACCGGGAGGACGGGCTCGTGCTGGAGGCCCTGGCGGGGCGCTGGGCGGCCGGTGAACGCCTGCGGTTCCTGGGCATGATCGGCAGCAAGACCAAGCAGGCCGTGCTGTTCCGTCATCTGCGCGCGGTCGGCGTCGACGAAGCCTTCCTGGGCTCGGTGCGCACGCCGATGGGGGTCTGGATCGGCGCCCGCAGCCACGAGGAGATCGCCGTGTCGGTCGTCGCCGAGCTGGTCTCGGTCCGGCGGCTCGGCGCCGACTGCGCGCCGTCCTGGGCCGGCAAGCGCAAGTCCGCCAGGGCCAACGAGGTGCGCGAGATCCCCGCGGGTCCGGCCTCCTGAACCCCTCGGCGACCGTTCCGTTTGTCAGCCGCCCGACGGATTGGCATGATCTTCCGTCCGCTTCCCGACCCCTCCCTCCGCAGCCTCATGAAGACCCTCCCCGTCGGCCTCGCTCTCTGCCTCGCGCTCCCCATGGTCGCCCAGGACCGGATCGAGCTGGTCGATGGCACGGTGATCGAAGGCAAGGTCCAGAGCTTCGATCTCAGCCAGCTCAAGTACTCCGCCAAGGGCAGCGCCCAGTCGGTGTCCGCCGACCGCGTGCTGAAGGTCGAACTCGGTGAGTTCGCGTCGGTCTACAAGCGCGGCGAGGCCAGCAAGCTCGGCGGCGACTACCTGGTCGTGGCGCGCAACAAGGAGATCGTGTCGGACCCGCTGATGGCGCAGCTCGGCTTCGTCAAGGGCGCCAACCTGCTGCTCGACTCCGGCCGCGAGGGCGATGCCTTCGCGGCGCTGGAGGAGATGCAGAAGGAGTATCCGACCGGCGCCATGATGCCGGAGTTCTACCGGCTGAAGATGGAGACCTATCTGAGCAAGGGGCCACGCGCCGGTCGCGACGCGGCGACGGTGGCGGGCAAGTACCTCACCGAGGCCACCACCGGCGCCTGGCCGCAGGGCTTCCTGCTCGAGGCCGAGTTCTTCAAGATCCTCGGCGACGCCGCGTCGGGGGCGATCGACCCGAAGCAGTTCCAGGCCCGGCTGCGCGATCAGCTCGGCAAGGTGCAGGGCGTGTTCCCCAACCAGGCCAACCGCGTCAACATCCAGCTGGCCAACAGCCTGCGCACCAATGGTGACGAGGACGGCGCGGCCAAGATCTACGAGGACCTGCTGGGCAAGGAGCGCATCGACGAGAACTCGCTCGCGGCGGCCTACCTGGGCAAGGGCCTGATCGGCATGGCCAAGGCCGGCAGCGACAAGGACGCGTTCCGCGCGGCCCTGCTCGACTTCCTGCGGGTGCGGCTGACCACGAAGGGCGCCTGGGGTTCGCTGCGCGCCGAGGCGCTCTACAACGCCATGCTCGCCGCCGAGAAGTGGCAGGGTGAGGACTGGAAGTACGTCTACAACCGCTGCCGCTTCGAGCTGGTCAACGACTTCCCGAACAGCGAGTGGGCGGCGCGGGCCAAGTCGAAGTAGCCGGCGCCGGCGACCCGCTGAGCCGGCCGCCCGGCCGGTTCAACCGGATCACCTTCCGCGCCTTCTGGCTCCTGTTCCACTGCTTCGCCCGGCTGTGGTTCCGCCTGCGGGTGGAGAACCTGCCGCGGCTGCCGGGCGCCTACGTGCTGGCGCCCAACCACGTCTCCCTGCTGGACCCGCTGCTGGTGGGGGCGGCCAGCCGACGGCGCGTCATCTTCCTGATGACCGAGGTGATCCACCGCTCGCCCTGGCTCGGCTGGTTCTACCGCTGGAACCGGGCCATCCCGCTGGCGGCGCGGGGCGGCAACCGCGACCGGCTGCGGGCGGCGCGCGCCGTGCTGCAGCAGGGGCGGGTCGTCGGCATCTTCCCCGAGGGCGGCATCAGCCGTGACGGCGGGCTGCTGCTGGGCAATCCCGGCGCCGTGGCCCTGGTGCTGCAGGAAGGCGTGGCCGTGGTGCCGGTGGCGGTGATCGGCGCCGACCGGGCCCTGCCGCCCGGCGCGGTCTTCCCCCGCCCGGTCCGGATCACGATCCGCTTCGGCGACCCGATCCCGCCGGCGGCCCTGGAGGCGGTGGGCAGCGGCCGGAAGGACCGCCTGCAGGCCGCCACCCGCCTGATCATGGACCGCATCGCCGGGCTCTGCGGCGGGCGGTCGCGGGAGGCCGAGCTGGAGGCCTGGCGCGGCGGCAGCGCCGGCCCGGTCTGAAGAATTCCGGGGCCACCGCCCCGAATTCGCGGTCGCCGTTCCACTGCCTGTGACCGAGCCCACGCGTGGTCCGCCTGCGGGATGAAACCATGCAGCAGAACTGGCAGAGCGAACGGATGGTCGGGCGCGCCCTCGGCCTCGCACGCAACTTCCTGGCGCGATGGAACGATCCGGCGACGCGGAACGCCCGGGACGACCTGGCCCAGGAGGCCGTCTGGCTGGCGTTGTCGCGTCACGACCGCGTCCGCGAGAACTGCTTCCCGGCGTTGCTGCGCACCATCACGCGCCGCCTGCGCCACCGCGAACTGGACGACAACGCCCGGCGGGCGCTGGTCTTCGGCGGCAGCGACGACGTGCTCGACGAGCTGCCGGCGCGACGGGATCGCGATCCGTGCCTGATGGTGCTCGGCCACCCGATCGACGAGGGCAGCCTGCTCCGTCACCTGGAGGCGCTGCTGCCCACCCTCGGCCAGCTCAACAGCACCCTGGTGGCGCGCTTCTACGAGGGCTTCACCTGCGCCGAGCTGGGCGAGCAGTACGGCCTGTCCGAGGAGAGCGTCAAGGTGCGCATCTACCGCTGCCGGGAGCGGCTGCGCGAGAGATTCGAGGCGATGGTCCGCGCGGCGGACGGCCTCGTGGACTGACCGAACGAAACCGAGACCGACACCTGAGGAGAACCCGAGATGCGTGCATGCACCTGGATGTTGTTGTTCCTGCTGGGCGCCGCGCCGCTGCTGCCGGCCCAGAATCCGCCGACCCCGGCGACGCCGCCGAACGGCGCCGCCCCCGCCGAGAAGCCGGCGAAGCCCAAGGCCAGCGTCGAGGGCAAGGCGGCGCTGCAGGGCGCCCGCCAGCAGGCGGACGCCGTGCGCGACGCGGTGGTCGCCGAGCGGCCGAACCTGCTGGAGCGCGCGGCCCGCGCCTACGAGCAGGTCGCCGTCGACTTCGCCGCCGAGCCGATGGTGGCGGCGCAGGCCCGCTGGGAGGCCGGTGAGCTGTGGCGCCGCCACGGCAGCCAGGCCCTGGCCGAGACCTGTTACCTCGAGGCCGCGAAGCTCGACGAGGGCCGCTACGGCCAGCGTGGCACCATGGCCGCCGCCGACATGCAGCGGCGCCTGAAGCGCTACGACGAGGCGATGGCGACCTACCGCAAGGCCGAGGCGCTGGGTCCGGGCACGACCCGGGGCCAGGAGAGCCGCCTGTGGGTCGGCCGCCTGCTGGAGGCCACCGGCAAGCTGCCCGAGGCGGTGGCGCAGTACCAGTCGGCGATGGAGGCCGCCAGCGGCCCGCGCCAGGTGATCGAGGCCGCCAACTTCCTGGCCAAGTGCCAGATCGCCCGCGGCGACCTGACCGCGGCGGCGGCGGCGCTGGCGACCGCCGACGATGCCGTCGCCAACGCCGACGAGCCCGACGTCACCGTCGAGGAGCGGCTGCGGCGCGAACTGGCCGAGATGTCGGCCCGCAAGGCGCTGCAGCGCGCCCTGGACAAGCAGACCGAGGCGGCGAAGGACGCCGGCCGGCTCGAGCAGGCCCAGGGCAAGGGCAACTAGCAGCCCGCGGATGGCGGCGGCGCGCCGAGGCGCGTGCCGCCGCTATCGCACGCCGATGCCGTAGTAGGTGAAGCCGCGCTCGCGCAGCTTCCGGCCGTCCCAGATGTTGCGGCCGTCGAACAGGACCGGTTCGCGGAGCTGGCCCTTCAGTTCGTCCATGTCGATCTGCCGGAACTCACCCCACTCGGTCACCAGGATGACCGCGTCGGCGCCGGCGGCCGCCGCCATCGCCGTGTCGGCATACTCGATCGCGTCGCCGAGCACGCGCCGCGCCTCCTTGATCGCCTCCGGGTCGAAGGCGCACACCGTGGCGCCGGCGGCGACCAGCGCGTTGGCCACCACCACGCTCGGCGCCTCGCGCATGTCGTCGGTCTTCGGCTTGAAGGCGAGGCCCCACAGGGCGAAGCGGCGGCCCTTCACGTCGCCGCCGAAGTGCTTCATCACCTTCTGCACCATCAGGTGCTTCTGCTCCTCGTTGACCTTCTCCACCGCCGGCACGACGTGCGGGTCGTAGCCGTGGGCCCGCGCGGTCTGCACCAGCGCCCGCACGTCCTTCGGGAAGCACGAGCCGCCGTAGCCGACGCCGGGATACAGGAACGGGAAACCGATGCGCGAATCGGTGCCGATGCCCTTGCGCACCATGTTGACGTCGGCGCCCACCGCCTCGCAGATCCGCGCCATCTCGTTCATGAACGAGATGCGCGTGGCCAGCATGGCGTTGGCGGCGTACTTGGTCATCTCCGCCGACGGCGGATCCATGAACAGGATCGGCTTGCCGTTGCGCAGGAACGGCGCGTACAGCTCCTCCATCACCTGCCGGCCGCGCTCGGTGGTGTGGCCCACCACCACGCGATCGGGCTTGGTGAAGTCCTCGATGGCGGCGCCCTCCTTGAGGAACTCGGGATTGCTGACCACCTCGAAGTCCTCCTTCGACACCGCCGCGATCGCGTCGCGCACCTTCTGGTTGGTGCCGACCGGCACGGTGCTCTTCAGCACCACCACCTTGAAGCCGTTCAGGTTCTGCCCGATCGTCCGCGCCACCGCCAGCACGTGTCGCAGATCGGCACTGCCGTCCTCGTCCATCGGCGTGCCGACGGCGATGAACACGACCCTGGCCTCCCGGATCGCGCCCGCCACGTCGGTGCCGAAGCGGAGCCGGCTCTCGGCCACGTTGCGCTGGATCAGTTCCTCGAGGCCGGGCTCGTAGATCGGCACCTCGCCGGCGTTGAGCCGCGCGATCTTCTTCTCGTCGACATCGACGCAATGGACACGGTTGCCCGTGTCGGCGAAGCAGGTGCCGACCACGAGGCCGACGTAACCGGAGCCGATGACAGCGATCTTCATGGTCGGGGTGGTTGCGAGGGCGAAGGACCGTAGCGATGGGACCCTCGGGCCGCAACTCGCCTGCCGGCCCCATCGCAAGGTAGGATTCGGCACATGGCGAGGCCGATCTTCACGTCGTTCCTGGGTTTGCTGCTGGGCGGTTGCATGGTGCCGCAGACCGTCGACGGGCTGCAGTCACGGGTGCCGCCGCCGGAATTCGGTCGCCCCGGATGGGTCCGCACCATGGCCGGCGCCGGCGCCTGGATCGGCGGCATCGGCGGCGGCGTGATATCGGTGGTGCTGTTGCCGGTGACCTGGCCGCTCAGCCAGCTCTGCGACGAGGGCCTCGGCGAGATGTCCCAGCAGGAACTGATGTTCTTCCCGGCAGTGGGCGGCGCCGCGCTGGGCCACTTCCTGCTCGGCACGCCCCCGGATGCGGTGGATTACGTCTTCCGCCGCGCCTGGGTGTCGCAGGATCCGCCACCCAACAGCTACGAGCTGGTGCCGATGCAGCCGCCCCAGGGCCCGGGCAAGGCCGAGCCGGCGCCGACCCGGGTGGCGCCTGCCCCCGACGGCGCGCCGCCTGTCTCGCGGTGACCCGCCGGCAGCAGCAGCGACAACGCCACCGGGTCGAGCGGCAGGTCGAGGAGGCGTTCGCCGCGCTGGAGAACGGCGACCTGGCCTTGGCGCGGAAGCTGGCGCTGCGCGCCCGCACCGACGGCGCGGTGAACCCACGGGTGCTGCACGACTGCGCCGAGATCCTGCGCCGTTGCGGGGATGCCGCGGCCGCCGAGGACGCGCTGCGGGCGGCGATCACGCTGGCGCCGAACTACGCCGACGCCTTTGCCGCCCTGGCCGAACTGCAGGCCGCGGCGCAGAAGTGGCCGGCGGCCCTCCGCCTGCAGGCCCGCGCCGCCGAACTGCGGCCCGGCGACGACCTGCTGCGCCTGCGGCTCGCCGCCCTGCGCGAGGCGGCGGCGGCCCACGACGCCGAGGCCGGACCGCTCCCCGTCGGGGACCACCCGCAAGCCCCCGAACCGGACCTGCCGGCGTGGGCGGCGACCCTGGCCGCATCCAGCACCCCGTCCGCGCTGGCCGCCGCCGCAGTTGCTCTGCGGAGCAAAGGCGCCGTCGTGGTGGCATCGGGCGAGGCCCCGGCCCTGCCCGACCGCGAGGCCGCGGCGCTGCGCGGGGCCTTCACCACCGGCCATGGCATGGAGGCGGAATGGCGCGAGCCGCCGCAGGGCGAGGGGCCCAAGGTCCGCTACCGCTGGTTCCTCGCACCGCTGCCGCCGGCGGTGGCGGCCCTGCAGGCGGCCCTCTGGCTCTGGGCACGGGCGCTGGCCGAGGACCAGCGCTGCGCGCTGGGCGACGAGCCCGCGGTGCCCGTCAGCCTCGCGGCCTGGCAGGCCGCGGCCATCGCGCGTGGTCGCCGTCGTCTCGCCGTGCGCGTGCTGCGCCTCGAGCCGGGCGCCGGTCTGCTCCTCGATCGCGATCCGGACCGGCGCGCCTTCCCGCTGCGCGCCCTGGTGGCGTTCGGCGGGAGCGTCGCGGTCGCGCTCGCCGACCTGCGGCCGGGCCGCAAGGTGCGTGAGCGGGAGGTCGAGGTGCCGGCCGGCGGGATCCTGCTGCTGCCCGCCCGCGACCGGCTGGTTCCGGTCGCGGGCACCTTCGGCTGGCAGCCGGTGCAGGCGCGGGTCCTGCCGGCGCCGGCCGAACGCTGGCTGCTCGATCTGCCCTTCGAGGGCGCGGGCTGAGGCTCAGGGCGTGACGGTGACGACCGTCGTGCCGCTCATCGCCACCATCGGCGCCGTGCAGCCGCCCGGCGTCAGCAGGCCGATGCCCTGGAAGCCCACCTGCATGCCGATGTAGATCGGGTTGTTGGGGATGCTCAGGGTCGTCGTGTTGCCGAACAGGGCCACCTGCCAGCCGTGACCGATCGGGCAGCCGGGGCAGAGGTCGGCGTAGCAGAACGGCCCGAAACCGATGCCGACGAAGGGCAGGCCGTTGCCGAAGTTGGCCATGCTGGCGGTGAGCGTGCCGCCCAGCGCCGCCGAGCCCGATACGCCCAGCGTGACGCCGCCGCAGCCGGCGCACTGCATCGGCCAGCCCATGACCAGGCCGATCTTCAGGCCGGCGGCGCCCGAGCCGGTCGACGCGGTGCCCTGGTAGGCGCCCGACGCATACAGCCGGAACGGTTCGGTGGTCGTGCGGTGGCACGAGCTGCCGCCGGTGCCGCCGCCGTAGGTGATGAAGAAGCCGATGTCGTTGGTGCCGTCCCAGGTGAAGCCGGGCGACGAGCCGGTGCCGAGCCCGAACGGCGACCAGGTGTTGGCGGTCATGGTCCAGGTGAACGGACCCTGGGCCACCGAGTTGTACATCGGCGAGTAGTCGAGGAAGCTGCCCGTCGCCGTGACGTTGCCGGCGGCGTCGAAGGTCGGGAACGTGAACGGATTCGGCACCGGGTTCGGCACGTGGCCGATGCCGATCTGCACGTTCGGCGCCGAGAACGTGCCGCTGCTGCACGGCGCGAACTCGACATCGCGGACCGTGCGGTTGTTCGGGTCCAGGAACGACGCCGGGATGCGGCCGACGTAGGTGCTGGCGCCGCTGCCGAACGACGCGCTCAGCGGGATCGCGTTGCAGGTGCCGACGGTGGCGTTGTTGTCCGGGATGTAGATGGTGGTCTGGGCCAGGGCCGTCGCCGCGGAGAGCAGGACGGTGAGGGTCGTCGTGCGAAGCATGGTGGTGATGGGGTTGGGCGCTGGGCGCGCGGAACGGTGAGGATCGAGGCACCCGGCGGACACCCGCCGGGCCGGGCAGGCCGCGAGATGGTAGGCGACGGGCCGCGGCGAGGACACCCCGGGGGTTGCGCGCGAGCGTGCGGCCGGCAGCAGGTGCGCCGCGGCGGAAGCTGGGCGCGGAGCGGTTTCCTGGCTAGTGTGCGCCCCCGTGCGCGCACGCCCGTAGCTCAGTCGGCTAGAGCGCCTGCTTTACACGCAGGATGTCGGGGGTTCGAGTCCCTCCGGGCGTACCACCCGCACCCGCCTGCCCGGCCCTACTCGACCGCCATCACCCGCATGTGCTCGGCGATGGTCGCCAGCAGCTCACGCCGGTTGATCGGCTTGGTCGCGTACGCATCGCAGCCCACCGACAGGCACTTCTCGCGGTCGGTGCGCATGGCGTTCGCGGTCAGCGCGACGATCGGCGGGCAGTCGGCGTGCTGCTTCAGCACCTGCGCCGCCTCGTAGCCGTCCATCACCGGCATCTGCATGTCGAGCAGGATCAGCCCGTACGGATCGCTGGTGGCCCGCGCCAGCAGGAACAGGTCCACGGCGATGCGGCCGTTGGCGGCGGTGTCGACCCGCGCGCCGGCCTTGGTCAGGATGTACTTCACCAGCCGCTGGTTCACCTCGGTGTCCTCGGCCAGCAGGATCCGGCCCTGCAGGTGCGGGATCTCGCCGCCGCCGGCCGCGCAGCTGCCCGCGCCCGCCTCGGCGGTCTCGGCCACCTTCGCCGCCGCTCCCACTGCGCCCGCATCGGCGCCGCCGGTGATCAGCCGCACGCCGTCCAGGTCGCCGGTCTTCACCCACACCTTGAAGATGCTGCCATGGCCCGGCGTGCTGCTCACCTCGACGTCGCCGCCGAGCATCCGCGCCAGGTTGCGGCTGATGAACAGCCCCAGCCCGGTGCCGCCGAACTTGCGCGTGGTGCTGGCATCGGCCTGCTGGAACGGCTGGAACAGGCGCTGGCGCTGCTCCTCGGTCATGCCGATGCCCGAGTCCATCACCGAGAACACGAAGCGCGGCTCGGCGCCGGACACCTCGTCGAGGGTGCCCACCACGAGCACGCCGCCCTTCTCGGTGAACTTCAGCGCGTTGCCCACCAGGTTGAGCAGGATCTGCCGCAGGCGGGTCGGATCGGTGAGGATCGTCTCCGGCACGAAGCCGGGGAAGTAGACCTCCAGGGTCAGGTTCTTCTCGCGGGCGCGGACCTCCATCAGCTTGCGCACGCTGTCCACCAGCGGCGCCAGCGGCACCCGCTCGAGATCGACCTCCATGCCGCCGGCCACGACCTTGGTCAGGTCGAGGATGTCGTTGAGCAGATCGAGCAGGTGGCGGCCGTTCTGGCTGATGGTCTGCACCGCGTCGACCTGCTCGGGGTCGCGGACGCGATCGTGGAGGAACTCGGCGAAGCCGAGGATCGCGGTCAGCGGCGTCCGGATCTCGTGGCTCATGTTGGCCAGGAACTCGGACTTCGACTTGGTGGCGGCCTCGGCCTGCACGATGGCGCGTTCCAGCAGGTGGTTCTTCTGCTCGAGATCGCGCTGGGCCCGCCGCAGCTCGAAGGTCATGAACTCGAGGTCGGCGGTGCGCTCGTGCACCCGCCGTTCGAGCAGGTCCTGGTCGGCCTGGATCGCCCGCTGCATGGCGCGGAACGACGCGGTCAGGCGCCGCAGTTCGTCGATGTCGGCGTCCGGCAGCTCGGTGTGCAGGCGGCCGCCGGCGATCGACTCGGTGGCGCTGGCCAGGGCCGAGATCGGCTCGGCGATGCGGCGGGCGCTGCGGCGGGCCACGCGGTGGGCGAACAGCAGCAGCACCAGCACGAGCGCGGTGCCGGTGCCGGTGGTGAGCATCTGGATCCGCTCCCGCATGACCTCGGCGTCTTCGGCGCTGTCGAGCGTCACCAGATCGTTGACGAACAGCGTGGCGGCCAGCGCGGTCAGCAGCAGCGTCGAGGCCACCACCGCCACCAGCAGATGCGAACGGCGCAGGCGGTCCGACAGGCGACGCGAGCCGGTGATCGACGCCAGCACACTACGGGCCGGCGCGACCCGTGCGCCGGGAGCGGCGGCGGGTGGCGCGGAAGCGGGCGGATCGGACCGGGCCATGCGAGCGGTTTCCTGTGAAGCGAACCATCGGCCGCCGGTCCGTCAGGCCTTGGGGGAAACCCGGTGTGCGAGCGGCCCGCGGATGGGCCGATGGACGTAAGGCACGGCCCAGGAACAGATTGGGATCGGCGTCGCCGAGCCCTACCGGCCCTTGGCAGCGTCCGCTTCCCGGTTCCGCGCGACCTCGGCCTCGATCGCCGCCGCCCAGGCCGCCGGATCGAACCCGCGCGGTCCGCGGGCGCCGGCGTAGGCGACCTTGCCGTCCCTGCCGATCAGGTAGAGGCGATCGGGATGGCCGCCGTAGGCCTTGCCCACGCGATCGTCGATGCGGTCGATCAGGGCCGGCATCGGCAGGTCCAGTTCATCGACGCAGGTGCTCGCCACCTGATTGCGTTCGGCGTCGGTCACCGGATCCTCGATCAGGCCAAACGGCGCCGGCGCCGCGCTGTCCAGTGCGTGGGCTTCGCGCACGTAGACGAGGAAGAACTCGACGTTGCCCTTGTGCTCGGCGTGGATCGCGCGCAGCCGACCGGCCGCGCTGCGGAAGGGGGGTCAAGTGTAGGAGCCGAAGATCAGCGCGACGGGGCGCTTGCCGGCGAAGCTGCTCAGCTTGACCGTGTCGGCGGCGTCGGCGGGCGGCTTCGTCGTCGCGGCGTCCTGCTTCGGCAAGGGCTGCAGTCGCGGCAGTTCGAAGTCGGGCGCCGCATCGCCGACCTTGGGCACGTTCTCCGGCTGCCGGTTGCCGCGCGGTGCCGGGCGCTCGCCGCCCTCGCCGCGCTGCGGGCGGTTGCGCTGCGGTCGCACAGCGAAGTCCTCGGCCGTGAGCACGCCGTCCTTGTCGCGGTCCAGGTTGGCGAACGCGAGGTCGCCGCGGCCGTGTTCCGTCCTGGTGATCCTGCCGTCCTGGTCCTTGTCGTACAGCTTCCGCAGGTGCTCCCAGACCTGCGTCTGGGCCGGTCGCTGCCGCTGCGCGGGCAGCCCCGCGGCCAGCAACGACGTGGCGAACACCACCGTGACGACGATGCGCATGGGGAATCCTCCGGAGCGGGAATGGGGCGCGAGGCGGCAGGATACCGGGCCGGAGGGCGCAGCGGGGCGGCGGCCGGCCGTGCCGGGCCGGCGAAGCGCTCCGTTTGGCTTGCCAAGGCCGCCGGTGCGCGTTCCCATGGGTTGCAACGAAAGCGCAACCAACCGCCATGGACACCCAGAAGACCCTCAGGTTCGTCGACGACGTGTGGGAGAAGTCGATCGTCCCGCAGCTCACCGACTACATCCGCATCCCCAACAAGTCGCCAGCGTTCGATCCGAAGTGGCAGGAGAATGGCCACATGGAAAAGGCGGTCGAGCTGATCGCCGGCTGGTGCAAGGAGCAGAAGATCGAGGGGCTGACCGTCGAGGTCCACCGGCTGAAGGGCCGCACGCCGCTGATCTACATGGACATCCCCGGCGAGGGCGACGACTGCGTCGTGCTCTACGGCCACCTGGACAAGCAGCCCGAGATGGTGGGCTGGATGGACGGCCTCGGCCCGTGGGAGCCGGTGCGCAAGGGCGACAAGCTCTACGGCCGCGGCGGCGCCGACGACGGCTATGCCGCCTACGCCTCGCTGACGGCGATCCGCGCCCTGAAGGAGGCGAAGGGCCGGCACAGCCGCTGCGTCGTCATCATCGAGGGCTGCGAGGAGAGCGGCAGCTACGACCTGCCCTTCTACATCGACGCGCTGAAGGACAAGATCGGCAAGCCGAGCCTAGTGGTCTGCCTGGACTCGGGCTGCGGCAACTACGACCAGCTCTGGTGCACGACGTCGCTGCGCGGGCTGGCCGCCGGCAACCTCACGGTGAAGGTGCTGAAGGAGGGCGTGCACAGCGGCGACGCCAGCGGCATCGTGCCGTCCAGCTTCCGCATCGCCCGGCACCTGCTGAGCCGCCTGGAGGACCCCGCCACCGGCCGCATCATCCCCGCCGACTTCCACGTCGCGATCCCCGAGCAGCGCAAGCAGCAGGCGGCGGTGTGCGCCAAGGTGCTGGGGCCGAACTCGACCGCGCGCTTCCCGTGGGCGAAGGACACCATGAAGCCGATGGCCGAGGACCTCACCGAGGCGGTGCTCAACCGCACCTGGCGGCCGTTCCTCAGCACGGTGGGCGCCAGCGGCCTGCCGGCCCTGGAGAACGCCGGCAACGTGCTGCGACCGCAGACCACGCTCAAGCTGTCGCTGCGGGTGCCGCCGACCGGCGACGCCGAGAAGTTCACCCAGAACATGAAGCGGATCCTCGAGCAGGATCCGCCCTACGGCGCCGAGGTGACCTTCACCCCGGAGTCGGCGGCCAACGGCTGGAACGCGCCGGCCCTGGCGCCGTGGCTCGGCGAGGCGGCCGAGCGGGCCAGCCAGGCCTTCTTCGGTCGGGAGTGCGTCTACATGGGCGAGGGCGGCACCATCCCGTTCATGGGCATGCTCGGCGCCAAGTTCCCCGAGGCGCAGTTCATGATCACCGGCGTGCTGGGCCCGCAGAGCAATGCCCACGGCCCCAACGAGTTCCTGCACATCCCCATGGGCAAGAAGCTGACCGCCTGCGTGGCGCAGATCCTCGCCGACCACTTCGCCCGAGCGAAGAAGTAGGGGCCAGCGGGGGCAGAACGGCGTGCCGGGGCTCCCCGGCAGGCCGGACGGGCGTAGGCTGTCCGGCCTGCCCTTCGGAGGAATCCATGCCCTCGCGTTCCTGGCTCGCCTGCACGGCCCCGTTCGTCCTGTTCGCCGCCGGCTGCTCCTCCCTCGCCGATCCCGGCGAGCGGGAAGAGCGTGAGGGCCGCGACAAGCAACACCCGCTCGGCGTCATGCAGCGGCAGCAGGCACGCCTGTCCGCCGATGGTTCGATCCCGGCGGGCGCGGTGCTGCGCGCGGTGCAGGACCGCCGGAACGCCGTGCAGGCCCAGGCCGCTCTGGACGGCCCCGGCGCCGGCATCGCCTGGAACTGGCTCGGCCCCGGCAACGTGGGCGGCCGCATCCGTTCCATCGTGATCCACCCGACGATCCACTCCCGCATGTGGGTCGGCTCGGTGGGCGGCGGCATCTGGCGCACCGACGACGCCGGCGTGAGCTGGTATCCGCAGAACGACTTCCTGGCGACGCTGCCGGTCTCGTGCCTGGTGATGGACCCGAACAACCCGGACCGGCTGCTGGCCGGCACCGGCGAGGGCTTCTTCGACGCGGTGCAGGGCTCCTCCAACACCGCGATCCTGCAGGGTGCCGGCATCTTCGAGAGCACCGACGCCGGCGCCACCTGGAACCACGTCGCCGCCACCGCCACGCCGGCGTGGCAGTTCGTCAACCGGCTGGCGTTCAGCCCGGTGCAGCCGAGTCTCGTGCTGGCGGCCACCGGTTCGGGCATCTGGCGCAGCGTCGACGGCGGCGCGACCTGGAGCCAGGTGACCACCGCCCGCACGATGGACATCGATTGCCACCCGGCCGACGCCAGCAAGGCCGTCGCCGGCCGCGCCGACGGGCTCGCCCAGTACTCCATCGACGGCGGTCTCACCTGGCAGACCGCGATCGGCCCGCTCAACAGCACGCGCGTGGAGCTGGCCTACGCCCGCAGCAACCCCAGCATCGTCTACTGCACCGCCGCCGACGCCGCCTGGCGCGTGAAGGTCTGGCGTTCGGGCGACGGCGGCCAGCAGTACGTGCAGCGCACCACCGACTCGGGCGTCTCGACCTACTCGCTCTACCTCAACACGCTCTGGGTGGATCCGACCAACGCCGACCGCATCGCCTTCGGCGCGGTCAGCATGTATCGCAGCATCGACGGCGGCGTGACCCGCACGACGATCACCACCGGCGGCCACTCCGACTACCACATCGTGGTGGAGCATCCGCTCTACGACGGCACCACCAATCGCCGGGTCTACACCGGCAACGATGGCGGCATCCACACCCGCACCGACCTGCTGTCCGGGAGCTGGCAGGAGCTGAACAACAACCTCGGCATCACCCAGTTCTACGGTGCCGCAGTGAACCCCGCCTCCGGCCGCGTGCTGGCCGGCGCCCAGGACAACGGCACCAGCCGCTTCACCGGCGATCCGCAGAACTGGAACTACAACGTGATCGGCGGCGACGGCGGCTTCTGCGCCGCCGATCAGAACGACCCCAACTACTTCTACGGCGAGTACCAGCGCCTGATGATCCAGCGCAGCACCAATGGCGGATCGTCGTTCGGCAGCGTCACCAGCGGGCTCACCGACAGCGGGTCGAGCACCAACAGCAACTTCATCCCCTACTTCATGCTCGATCCCAACGACCAGAACCGGATGCTGGCCTGCGGCCGGTCGCTCTGGCGCAGCAACAGCATCAAGGGGACGCCGGGGTGGACGGTGATCAAGCCCGGCCGGTCGTGCTCCGCGCTGACCGGCGGCGGCCCGGCCCAGGCCCACTTCCAGGACAACGCGCCGTGCAACATCTCCACCTGCGCGGTGGCGCTCGGCAACAGCGACGTGATCTGGGTCGGCCACAACGACGGCGAGGTCTACCGCACGGCGAACGGCACCGCCGCCAGCCCGACCTGGACCCTGGTGGACGGGGTCGGGGGGCAGCTGCCGGACCGCTGGATCTCGAGCTTCAGCATCGATCCCACCGATCCGCGCCGGGTCTACGTGTCGATCATGGGCTACCACCGCGACAACGTCTGGCGCACCTCCGACGCGGGCGCGACCTGGACCCAGATCACCGGCAGCGGCGCGTTCGCCCTGCCGACGGCGCCGGTGAGTTGGGTCAGCCGGCACCCGCGGCTGCCCGGCTGGCTCTACGCCGCCACCGACGTCGGGCTCTACACCTCGACCGACGATGGCACGACCTGGACCGCGGTGACCGACGGCCCCGGCGCGGTGGCCATGGACCAGCTGGTGTGGCGCGACGACCGCCGGCTGCTGGTGGTCACCCACGGGCTCGGCGTGTGGGAGGCGACCATCGCCGCGGCGACGGCGACGCCGGTGGCCGGCGGCTGTCCGCCGTCGGCGCCGGTCCTGAACGCCGGCCCGCCGGTGCTCGGCGCCACCGAGCTCTGGACCATGACCGGGGCGCCCGCCGGCGCGCTGGTCCTGTTCGGCTACTCGTTCGGTCCGCCGGCCAACGTGGCGATCGGCGCCTGCACGGTGCAGCTCGACCTGCCGAACAGCGCGCCCTATGCGGCCGGCCTGACCGACGGCAACGGCGCCTGGGTCTACGGCCTGCCGATCCCGCTGCTGCCGGCACTCGCCGGCGCCGAGGTCACCGCCCAGGCGCTGGCCCTGCAGAACGGCGGCGCGCTGCTCGGCCTCGGCGAGCTGAGCACCGGCGTGCAACTGGTGCTCGGCTTCTAGCCGGCTACGCCGGGTCGGCGTCCGCGGCCTCGTTCCCCGCGTCGTTCCTGGCGTCCTTCGGCGCCAGCTTGTGCCGGGCGTCGTGGATGGCGCGCCGGCGCAGGTCGAACTCCATCCAGGCCAGCGCCGCGTGCGGGTCGTCGCAGGTGCTCTCGCGCAGGGCGCGCACGAACGCCGGCAGGTCCCCCCGCCGCTCGACGATGTTGTCGCACACCGCCAGCAGCACCCGCGGGCGTTGCTCCCACTGCGCACACCACGAGGTCCAGTGCAGCCGGCTCATGGGATCGAGGCGGTCGAGGCCGAGCCGCTTCTGGAGGGCCTGGATCCGCTCGCGGAACATGGCCTGGGTCCAGCCGGTCACGTTGCGGGAACGGAACGAGCCGGACGGCAGGAACGTGGCGTCGTCCTTGCCCTTCGTCGTGGGCGGCGTCGGGCCGTCGAGCGGCACCGGCACGTAGGTGAGCGGCTGCCGACGGCGGGGACCGCGCCGGCCGCGCGAGCCGGCCCGCGGCAGCAGCGGCGCCAGGTCGGGCCGCCGGAACGTCGGCGCCAGGTAGGCCTGGAACGGGATGTGGTCCGCCAGCAGCAGCAACACCGGGAAGCCCAGCACCGGATGCTGCGGCGGCCGGGCGATCTCGTCGGGCAGGTAGAGCCGGCGCGGCGCCAGCATGCCCGGGCCGCCGCCGCCGCCCGGCGCCGGCAGTTCCACCGTCATCGTGCCGCACTGCCGGCTGGCATACTCGGCGTCGTCGACCTCCAGGTTGGGGAAGAACAGCTTGCTGGAGAAGCCGGTGAGCAGCGCGTCGGCGTCGCCGCCGTACACGCTGCGGATCTGGCCGAGCCCCTGCACCGCCGCGACGACGCTGATCCGGCGCGAACGGAGCGTGTTGATGCGGGTCGGCAGCCGCGGGATCTGGCCGATGGCCGAGGCGAACTCGTCGATCACCACCGACAGCGGGAAGCGCAGCCGCGCATCGGGCTGGCGGCCGGCGGCGGCGATGGCCCGGTCCAGGATCTGCTGCACCAGCAGGGCGAAGATCGGCCGGAGCTGCTCGATCCGGGTCTCGTCCATCTCCACCACCAGTACCGTCGGCCGCGCCGTCAGCCGGTCGAGATCCAGTTCGTCGTGGCTGAGGACCGCGCAGAGCTGCTCGTCGATCAGCGACAGCATGCGCATGCCGGCGTCGGCGAGGCAGGTCTCGGCGTTGTGGCTGCCGCTCTCGAGGAACGCGGCGAACTTGAGGATCCCGTGTTCCTGCAGCCACTTCAGCAGCACCCCGCGGGGCAGGTTGAGCACCTCGAGCACGCGCGGCAGGGTCGGCACCTCGGCCGCGTCGCGGCACAGCGCCAGCGCGATGTCGGCGATCAGCTCGATGGAGATGTTGCGCCAGAACGGGCTGTCGGCGCTGCCGCGCTGCTCCGAGGCCAGCACCAGCCGCGAGGCGATGCCCAGCGCGCCATGCCGCGTGCAGTCCCGCCGCAGGGGCGACCAGCCGATGCTGGTGGCGGGCTCGGTCAGGTTCAGGCGCAGGATGCTGCGCGGGGGCCGGCCGGCGCGTGCCGCCAGGGCCCGCACCAGCGGGAACAGGTCGCCCTTCGGATCGAACAGGACGACGCTGCGGTCCTTCTGCCCGAGCAGGGCGGCGAGCACCGGCACGATCCACTGGCTGGTCTTGCCGGCGCCGGGCGGGCCCACCGCCAGCAGGTGGCGATCCACCAGGCTCTCACGCAACAGCAGGGACTGGCCTTTCAGCACGTGGTGCCGGGCGAGGCTACGCCCGCGGGTCAGCTCGGTGACGAGCGGGTGGAACCACGGCACGATCGGATCGAGCGCGTGGCGCGGCGGCGCTTCCGCGGCGTGCAGCAGCGGCGCGAGGTCCCTGGCCTGGGCGCGCCGGGCAGTGCCGAACTGCGGCGAGTCGCTGTGGGCGACCGGCTGGGGCAGGAACTGGGCGGAATCGAGGAAGGCTGGGTCGAAGTCCCAGCCCTCGGGGGACGAGGCGATGGTCATGGCGGGTGGGGGCGACGGGACGAGGTGGGCGCGCGCAGACCTCGGGCCTGGGCACTGCGACGCGCGGGCTGCTCACTCGAGACGTTGCGGTCTCGGACTGCTCCTGACGCCGTCCCTACTTAGCGGCGACGCACGGCTTGTCGAGCCTTGTTGCGACCTCGCCGACATTCGCGCGCGTCGATCGTCGCAAGTGCGATCGGCCACGGCGCGCTCCGGCTCGTGGCCCCAGCCGGCCGCGCGCGCATCTTCCCGTGCGTTGCCGGACTTGCGCGCGTCGCGCGTGCGCGAAGTACACCCGCACCGGTGATGCGTCGCGCACGCTGCGACGACGCACCACCGCTTCGCATTCGCTCCGTTCAGCGTCCGGCGGGCAGCAGCGGCAGCGCCGCCGCCGCGAGGGCCGCGCGCAGCTCGGCCATCACGCCCTGGTCGAGCGCGTCGAGCTGCTGCTGCACGCCGTCGATCAGGCGCGCGCCGCGCACGAGACCGTCGCGTTCGGCGTCGTTGGGACGATCCGGCGAATCGGATACCCGCAACTGCCGCATCACGTCGCGCATCAGGCTCTTGCCCCGCGCCATCCCCTGCACGTCGCGCGGCCCCCAGAACTCGGTCACCTTGTCATCCACCGCCTTCCTGGCAGCCTTCACTGCCGTGCGCAGGGCCTCGTGCGGATCCGTCGCGCCCGTGGCCACCTTCGGCTCGAGCGCGAGGCGCTCCTCGATCAAGCGGATGTCGCGCTGCATGCGTGCAAGCCGCTGGGTCTGCTCGCCGAACCGGGACCGCAACGCCTCGGCCTCGGCCAGCAGCTGGTCCTTCGCCTCGAGGTCGGCGCGCACCATCGTGCGCCTTGGATCGGACCGTACGGTGACGCCGGTGGTCTGTTCGGTGTCCTGGAAGCGGACCGTGACCTGGTAGGTGCCCGGCAGCACCTCGCGCCCGCCCGGCGGCAGCTTGTCCTCGTCTTCCTGGCGCAGCTCGCGGCTCGGGCCCTGGCTGCCGTCGCGCTCGAGGCTCCAACGGATGCGGTTCAGCCCGAGCTGGACCTTGCGGCGGAAGGTGCGGACGACCTGGCCCTGGGCGTCGCGCACGGTGACCGTGACGTGGTCCTTGGGCGCGTCGTCGCTCGCCGCGGTCGCGTCCTTCTCCTTCTCCTTCTCCGCGGCCTTGCGGGCAGCCTTGCGCGCCGCCTCCGCCTTCTCGTCAGGGTGTGCCACTTCGTCAGCATTCACCCACAGGGTGATCGCCGCGCCGCGGGCCGGCGTCTCGCCACGGAACTCCGAGTGGCCGGGAAAGCGCGACGCGCCGGTCTGCTTCGTCTCGAACGCGATCGCCTCCCGCGCCGGGAACACCCGCAGCTTCTCCTGCTGCCGCGCCACCGTCAGCCCGCGCAGCGGCGTGACGTCGTCGATCACGAACAACGCCCTACCATGGGTGGCCACCACCAGGTCGTGGTCGCGCGGATGCACCACCAGCGCCATCACCGAACAGGTCGGCACGCCCTGGGTCCACTTCTGCCAGCGAGCACCGCCGTCGGTGCTGAACCACAGCCCGAACTCGGTGCCGAGGAACAGCAGCTTCGGATCGACCGGATCCTGCTCCAGCACGAGGCAGTAGCCGTCCACGTCCGGCGTCACCAGGCTGCGCCAGGTCTGGCCGTGGTCCTCGGTCCGGTACACGTAGGGCGTCCAGTCGCCGCGGCGATGGCCGTCGAACACCGCGAACGCCGCCTTGCCGTCGAACTTGTCGGGCTCGATGTGCGGACACCAGGTGTTCGCCGGCAGCCCGGGGATGCGCCCCTCCAGGCTCTGCCACGAGGCGCCGCCGTCGACCGTCACGTGCACCCGGCCGTCGTCGCTGCCGGCCCAGATCACGTTGCGGTCGAGCGCGCTCGGCGCGATCGTCAGCAGCGTGCAGTGGTTCTCCGCCGCCGTGACGTCGAGGGTCAGCCCGCCGCTCTCGTCCTGCTTCTGCCACTCCTTGTTGTCGGTGGTCAGATCCGGACTGATCGTCTCCCAGTTCTCGCCCCGGTCCTTCGACCGGTGCACGAACTGGCTGCCGTAGTAGATCGTCTCGCTGTCGAACGGATCCTGGGCGATGGCCGCGTTCCAGTGGAAGCGCAGCTCGGTGCCCTCCGGATCCCGCGGCGCGATGCCCTTCTGCTCACCGGTGCGCAGGTTCCACCGCACCAGGCTGCCGCCCTGGCTCATCGCGTAGCCCTGCATGCTGTCCTTCGGGTAGGGCAGCGTCGCGAAGCCATCGCCGAAGCAGACCTCGTCCCAGTGGTGGTTGCGGATGCCGCCGTTCTCCCACACCGCGCCCGGCCCGCGCCACGAACCGTTGTCCTGCAGGCCGCCATAGACGTGGTACGGCTCGTCCAGGTCGACGGCCACGTGATAGAACTGCGCCAGCGGCAGGTTGGGGCAGAAGCGCCACGTGCGGCCGTGATCCTGGGTCTGGTAGACGCCGCCGTCGTTGCCGATCCACATCCGTTGTGGTTCGCCCGGATCGATCCACATGGCGTGGTGGTCGGGATGCGCCGCATCCCAGCCCGCCAGGGTCCGGAACGACTTGCCGGCGTCGTCGGACACCTCGATCACCGTGTGCAGGCTGTAGAGCCGGTCCGAATCCCGCGGGTCGGTGCGCAGATCGCAGTAGTAGAACGGTCGCGGCGCGATGCCGGCGCTGGCGTTCTGCGTGCGGAAGCGGAAGCCGCCGTCGTCCGAGCGGAGCAGCACGCTCTTCTTCGCCTCGACCAGCGCGTAGACCACCTTCGGGTCGCTGTCGGCGATGGCCAGGCCGATGCGGCCGAGTTCGCCTTCCGGCAGGCCGTCGAGCGGGCCGAGCTGCTGCCAGGTGCGTCCGCCGTCCAGCGTGCGGTGGAGGCCCGAGCCGGGCCCGCCGCTGCGGAAGAAGGACGGCGTGCGCCGGTGGTCCCACAGCGCCGCGAACAGCTTGTCGGGATCCCGCGGATCCATCACCAGGTCGGCACAACCGGTGCTGGCGTTGGCCCCGGCGAGCGACTTGGTCCAGGTGCTGCCGCCGTCCCGGGTGACGTAGACGCCGCGTTCGTCGCCGTCGCTCCAGGTCGGCCCCATCGCCGCCACCCACGCGACGTCGGGATCGCGCGGGTCGAGCAGGATGCGGTGGATGCGTTCGCTCCTGCCGAGCCCGAGGTGCTGCCAGGTGCGGCCGCCGTCGCGGGTGCGGTAGACGCCGCGGCCCACCGACGCGCTGTTGCGGGGGTTGCCCTCGCCGGTGCCGGCCCAGATCACGTCGGGGTTGCGCGGATCGACGGCGAGCGCGCCGATCGCGCAGACGTCCTGGTCGTCGAAGATCGGCGTGAAGGTCACGCCGCCGTCGGTGGACCGCCAGATGCCGCCGATCGCGGCGCCGACCAGCAGGAAGGTGGGGTCGCCGGGTCGGCCGACGACGTCGGCGACGCGGCCGCTCATCCCCGCGGGCCCGATGGCGCGGGCCTTCATGCCGTGGAGGAGGCTGGTGTCGAGGCGGGCGGGTGCGTCCTGGGCGGGCAGCGCAGGCGTGGCGACGACGAGCGTGAGCAGCAGGCCGGCCAGGGAGAAGGGCGTGGGGTGCGGGCAGGCGATCATGGGTGCGCGAATACGC
>CAZMGG010000059.1:0-32526 GCA_964565715.1 uncultured candidatus Brocadiaceae bacterium
TGATCTCCGGCGGGCTCATGCCGTGGATCCAGATCGTCGGGTAGCGCTGCTTGATGTCGCGGAACAGGCTCGCGTACCAGTCGCTCCTGAATCGCGGGTGGTGGCCGCCCTGCAGGAGGAGCTGATTGCCGCCGTGCGCCAGCAGCTCCTCGATCTTCTGGTAGATCACCTCGCGCGGCAGCACGTAGGCCTCGGCGTCGCCGGGCCGGCGGTAGAACGCGCAGAAGCCGCAGTCGGTGACGCAGACGTTGGTCGGGTTGAGGTTGCGATCGACGATGTAGGTGACCCGCACCTTGCCGTCGGGGCCCGCCGGGTTGAGGCGGAGGCGCACCTCGTGGGCCAGCAGGCCCAGCGACGGCTGGTCGAGGCCGCGGTAGAGGAGCAGGCCCTCCTCCGGGGTCAGGGTGCCGCCGTCCACGGCCTTCTGGCCGAGGTCGCGGAGCAGCACCGGATCGGCGGTGGCGGTCGGAGTCATCGGGGGCGAAAGGGTAGGACCGGGGCGGCGGGGGGTGAAGCCGGAAGTTGCCGGTGCTGGCCGAACCGCGGCGGCCGGGCGGGAATTGCCGCCATGCTCCCGTATCGTGCGACCGGATGCCGCCTTCCGTCCCGCCGCCTGCCGCGCCCCCGCGGCCGTCTCCACCGCGCCGCCGCCGCCCCTGGCTCGCCGCCCTGGTCCTGCTGCCGCTCGGCTGCGTGCTGGCCGTCGGCGGCCTCGAGGTGCTGCTGCGGACCACCCACCTGTTCGGCGTCAACTACGAGCGCGAGTTCGAGACCTACCGCACGACCTGCCTGCGCTTCACCTGGGATCGCCCCGATGGCAGCCGCGATCTCGACGGCACCCTCTACCGGCACCATCCGTCGCTCGACGTCGATCTCGGCAGCTTCCGCCTGCGCACCAACCGGCTCGGCCTGCGCGGGCCCGAGATCGAGCCGGCGAAGCCGGCGGGCACCTTCCGCATCCTCGTGCTCGGCGACTCGGTGGCGTTCGGCTGGGGCGTCGACGACGACGTGACGTTCCTGCGCCGCTGGGAGGCCGAACTCAACGGCCGCGGCGATGGCCGCCGCTACGAAGTCGTCAACACCGGGCATCCGATGTACGACACCACCCAGGAGGCGGCGCTGCTGCGCGAGGAAGGGCTGGCCCTGCGGCCGGACCTGGTGCTGCTGGTCTACGTCGTCAACGACGTCGAGCCGACCCGCGAGGTGGTCCAGGCGGCGCTCGGCCTGCCGGTGGCGACCACCCCGGACGAGCAGCGCCTGCAGGCGCCGGATGCCGCCCAGCGAGTGGCCCTGGCGGTGCGGCCGTGGCTGCCCGCCACCGCCGCCATGCTGGGCCTGCTGAGCAACCCCGCCGCGCGGGCCGAGGCGATCCTGCACGAACGCGGCGAGACCGAGTATCGCCCGGAGTTCTTCGGCAAGGGCGTGCGGGGCTGGGCGCGCAGCCGCGCGGCCCTGCTGGCGATCCGCGACCTGTGTCGCGAGCGCTCGGTGCCGCTGCTGGTGCTGGATCACACGCAGCCGCCGATCGGCTCGTTGCGGCCGTTCTGCATGGACAACGGCATCCCGGTGGGGGACCTGCGCTTCACCGCCGCGGAGCTGGAGCAGCCGATCTACAACTCCCGGCTGGACACCCACAGCAATGCCCGGGGGCACGACCTGCTGCTGGGCAAGCTGCGGGCGGCGGTGGCGGCGGCGGGGCTGCTGCCGCAGTAGGCGGCCGAAGCTAGCCGGCCAGCAGTTCGTCGAGCGAGCCGGCCGTCAGCAGCCGCACGGCCCAGCGGTCGAGCTGGTCGATGCCAGCGGCGCGGATCCGCTGCTCGGCGGCGGTCGGAATCGCGTCGAAGCGCGAGCGGAGCATGGTCAGGAGCATCTCAGCGCGGCCCTCGGCGCGGCCCTCGGCGCGGCCCTCGGTGCGGCCCTCGGTGCGGCCCTCGGTGCGGCCCTTCGCATGGCCTTGCTGGATGAGTTTCTCGGCGGTGGACATCAGAATCTCCTGGTCGGGCAGCAGTTGGGCGAACAGCCTCTCGATCTCGTCGAGGGCCAACTCGGTGGTTCGCAGGATGTAGGAGACTACCGCCTCCAGGTCCTCGCCGGGATCACCGGCATGGACCTGCGCCAGCAGGTCGGCCCACCTGCGGAGGGCGGCGGCGGCGGTGGCCGGCGGGCTGCCCGGCAGGAAGCGTTGGAGCAGCAGCACCAGGGTGCCGGGCGGCGGCAGGCCGAACCCCCGGATCGCTGCCTCGTCGTGGTCGCCCAGCACGAACGGGACCACTCCGGAGCTCGGCTGGAACGCGTCCAGGAGCGGCGCGCGGTGCCGCCGTCGCGGCTGGCTGCGGCGATCGGGACCGCAGAGCAGCAGGATCGGCACCACCAGGGCTTCCCCCTTCCCCGCCACCTCGCGGTGGCGCTGGCGCACCCGCCGGGCGTAGTCGAGGAGCTGGTCCGCGGCGTCGCGCCCGGGCCAGAACTTGTGCTCCAGCAGCAGGTACAGGGGCTCGGGATCCGGGTCGTCCGACGTGGCGGCGAACAGCAGATCGGCCCGGCGACCCTGCAGTCGGCCGTTGCGGAACTCGGCTGCCACGGGGGCGAAGGTGCGCCAGTCGATGACGGCCGCCGGTCCGGCGCCAAGCACTGCCCGGCACAGCGGCAGGGCCTGATCGGCCCGGCCGAAGATCTTGCGGAAGAGGCTGTCGTGATGGTCGCCCATGCAGTGCCCTGGCGGCGGGCCATCCCTCTGTGCACCGCATCGAGCCACGGTTACGCGCGACCCCCGGAATCCGGGCCGCGGCGGCCCCGGGGAAAGGGGCGATGGGCCGGCCCCGGCCGCTGCTATACCTTGCTGCCTGCATGGCCAGCCGGAAGCGCATCGCGATCGTCCAGTCGAACTACATCCCGTGGAAGGGCTACTTCGACCTGATCGCCGCGGTGGACGAGTTCGTGCTGTTCGACCACATGCAGTACACGCGCCGCGACTGGCGCAACCGCAACCGGATCAAGACGCGACAGGGGACGCAGTGGCTGTCGGTGCCTGTGGCGGTGAGCGGGAAGTACCTGCAGACCATCCGCGAGACCGAGGTGTCGGACCCGGACTGGGCCGAGCGGCACTGGCGCACCCTGAGCCACGCCTACGCCCAGGCGCCGTGCTTCCGCGAGATCGGGCCCAGCCTGCGGCGCCTCTACGAGGACGTCGCCGGCGAGCGGTACCTGAGCCAGATCAACCGACGCATGCTGGAGGCGATCTGCGGCATGCTCGGCATCCGCACGCGGCTGTCGTGGTCCTGGGACTACGAGCTGACCGAGGGCAAGACCGAACGCCTCGTCGCGCTCTGCCAGCAGGCCGGCGCCGGTGAGTACCTGTCAGGACCGACCGCCCGCGGCTACGTCGACGAGGGCCTGTTCGCCCAGGCGGGGATCCGCCTGTCGTGGATGGACTACGGCGGCTATCGGGAGTACCCGCAGCTGTTCCCGCCGTTCGACCACCACGTCAGCGTCGTCGACCTGTTGTGCAACACCGGCGCCGACGCCCGGGACTGGCTGCTGGCCGCCGGGCGCGCCGCCGAGGCCGGTTGATTCCCCGGCGGGCCGCCGTAACCTCGCCCGCCCAGCCATGGCGCGAGTGGTGATCTACGGCGCGGGCGTGGTGGCGCGCATGGCGCACCACTACTTCGCCACCGACAGCGAACACGAGGTGGTGGCGTTCACGGTCGACGGCGCCCTGCGGCAGGCCGACGAGCACCGCGGGCTGCCGCTGCTCGACTTCGAGAACGTCGTCGAACGGCATCCGCCGGGCGATTTCGCCATGTTCGTGGCGATGGGCTACGCGCAGATGAACGTCGTGCGGGCCCGGTGCTACGACAGGGCGCGGGCCGCCGGCTACGCCCTGGTCAGCTACGTCAGCAGCCGCTGCACCTGGCTCGCCGAGGGCGGGCCCGGCGACAACTGCCTCGTCATGGAGGACAACACGGTGCAGCCCTTCGCGCGGATCGGCAGCGACGTGATCCTGTGGAGCGGCAACCACATCGGGCACGACGCGGTGATCGGCGACCACGTGTTCGTCACCTCGCACGTCGTGGTGTCGGGCTTCGTCCAGGTCGGCCACCACAGCTTCCTGGGCGTCAACGCGTCGCTGCGCGATGGCATCGTCGTGGCGCCCCGGACCCTGGTCGGCGCCGGCGCGGTGATCACCGCCGATACCGTCGAGGGCGGCGTCTACGTGCCGCCGCGGGCCACGCTGCTGCCGAAGACCAGCGATCAGGTGCGCCTGTAGATGGCCGCGCAGCGCTGGCGGAAGCTGGGGCTCCTGTTCGCCGCCGACGGCAGCCGGCCGTGGCTGCTGACCCACGCCGCCAACCCGGTGGCGGAGCCGTTGGGTGACCGGGTGCGGGTCTACTTCAGCAGCCGCGACGGGCAGAACCGCAGCCACGTCGGCTGCTTCACGTTCGATCCGGGCAGGCCGGGGCAGGTCACCGATCTGGCGGAGCGGCCGCTGGTCTCGCCCGGCGCGCCGGGGCTGTTCGACGACAGCGGCGTGTCGATCGGCTGCGTCGTGCGCGACGGTGATCGGCGGCGGCTCTACTACGCCGGCTGGAACCTCGGCGTGACCGTGCCGTGGCGCAACGCCATCGGGCTGGCGGAGACCCGGGGCGACGACCACGACTTCCACAAGCCGACCCGGGCGCCGGTGCTCGACCGCAGCGCGGTCGATCCGTTCTCCCTGTCGTATCCGTGGGTGCTGCAGGACGGCGGGGCCTGGCGGATGTGGTACGGCACCAACCTGACCTGGGGACCGGCGATCGCCGACATGACCCACGTCGTGCGGCATGCCTGGAGCGACGACGGCGTGCACTGGCGGTGCGACGAACGGGTGGTGGTCGGCCTGGAGAGGCCCGGCGAGACCTGCATCGCCCGACCCTGCGTGCTGCGGGACGCCGACCGGTGGCGGATGTGGTACGCGTGGCGCGGCGAGGCCTACCGGATCGGCTACGCCGAGTCGGCGGACGGTCTGCGGTGGGAGCGCCGCGACGACCTGGCGGGCATCGACGTGTCGGCCTCGGGCTGGGACGCCGGGATGGTGTGCTACCCGTGCGTGTTCGACCACCAGGGCGCCCGCTGGATGCTCTACTGCGGCAACGCCTACGGGCGCACGGGCATCGGGCTGGCGGTGCTGGAGAACGGCCCGTGAGGTTCGGCTTCTTCGGCAACAACAACAACTACCCGTTCCTGCTGGCCGAGGAGCTCCGCGAACAGGGCCACGACGTGGTGCTGTTCGTCAACAAGCGCGGCCTGCTGGACCGGCCGGAGAGCCGCGATCCGGCCCGCTTCGCCGGCGGCTATCCGGAGTGGATCGTCGATGCCAGCGAACTGTCGGAGTGGGAGTGCATCGCGCTGGCGCCGTCGCTGGCGCCGGTGCTGGATCGCCTGGCGGAGTGCGATGCGCTGGTGCTGAACGACGTCGGCGTGTCGTTCCAGCCGCTGCTCGGCCGCCCGACGATCGTCTTCCTGACCGGCGCCGACCTCGACTACTACGCCAGCCTGCAGATGCCGGCGTTGCGGGTGCAGGCCGGTTCGGCGGAGTACCGGGGTTCGGCGGCGGCGCGCTGCGACCAGCAGGTACTGACCGGGTTCGTCGAACGCCAGCGGCAGGGGCTGCGGGCCGCGGTGGCGGTCAACTGGGCCCTGCCCGGGCTGTTCCCGCGCTCGGAAGCGCTGCTCGCCGAGATCGGCGTGACCCCGGCGCAGGTCTTCAACCTGCAGATGGCCGACCTGCGCCGCATCGCGCCCACGCCACCGCCGGCGGGCAGGGTGCCGCGCCTGTTCTGCGGCACGCGCCTGACCTGGAAGCTGCCCATCGAGCCCGGCCGTTCGGCGATGGACTACAAGGGCTCCGACGTGATGTTGCGCGGCATCGCCGAGCACGCCCGGCGCGGCGGTGGTGCCGTCGAACTGCGGCTGGTGCGGAAGGGACTGCACGTCGCCGAGACCGTCGCTCTCGCCGCCGAACTGGGCATCGCCGAGCAGGTGACCTGGCTCGACGAGATGCCGCTGGCCGCGTTGTGGCAGGAGTTCGCCGGCTGCGACGTGGCGTTCGAGCAACTCGGCGGCTCGGTGGTCAGCATGGTGGCCCTGGACGTGATGGCGGCCGGGCGGCCGGTGATCGGCAACGCCCGGCCCGACGTGCCGACGGTGTTCACCGGCGCGGACAGCCCGATCTGCCAGGCCGCCACGCCCGACGAGGTGGCGGAGTGGCTGCGGCGGCTGCTCACGGACCCCGCCGAACGGCGCCGTCGCGGCGAGGCCGGACGGGCCTTCGTCGAGCGGCACTTCAGCCCTGCCCGGGCTGCCCGGCTGTGCCTGGAACGGCTGCGGGACGGGGCCGGCGCCGGCAGCCGCCACGGCCACCTGCTGCAGCAGCTGGCCGACCTGCGCGGCGAACTGCGCGCCGTGGCGGGCGGCGGCGCCCTGGCTGCCGCCGGCGGCGCCGACCGGGAACGGGCCCTGCTGGCGGCCCTGCGGGCCGTGCACCGCGGCGGCCGCAAGGCCCTGCTCTGGCAGGTCCTGCCCGGGCCCTTCGCCGCCGAGGGGCCGCGGGGCTGGACCGCGCCGTTGCCGCAGCTCACCGATCGCGCCGACGACGCCGGCGCCCCGCGCCGCTCGCCGCTGCTGCTCCTGGAGGACGACCGGCTGCTGGGGCCGGCCCACGCTGACCATGGCGAGCTGCGCCACAAGGGGGCGGGTCGCTACTCGCACTGGCTGACCCACCTCTACTTCTCCACCAGCGACGGCTCCGACCCCAACCGCAACGGCCGCGCCTACACGGTGGTGCTGGCCCGCGACTGACCGTGCCCACACCGGCGGGTTGCGTTGCGTATGGGCCCGCATGCGCCCATTCCTCCTCGCCGCCGCCGCCCTGGCCGCCCTGTCCGCGATGCCGCCCGCCCAGGACGCCCGTCGGGTCCTGCCCTATCCGATCGACCTGCCGCCGGAGTTCCAGGCGGCGGTGGCGAACGGCACCCGCACCCTGACCGGGCGCCCCGGTCCGAAGCACTGGACCCACTTCGCCCGCTACCGGATCGCCGCCGAACTGGACCCCAAGGCCGCGATGCTGACCGGCGAGCTGACGGTGCGCTGGCACAACCGCTCGCCGGCGCCGATCGACCAGCTCGCCCTGCACCTCTACCACAACATGCTCAAGCCGGGCATGCAGCGCACGCGTGACGTCGCCAACACCGACGGCGTGCAGATCAGGAGCGTCGCCGTCGACGGCGGCCAGGTGCGGCCGCAGATCCGCGACACGCGGATGTACGTCCGGCTCGGCAAGGCGGTGCCGCCGGACGGCGAGGTCGAGCTGCGGATCGAGTGGAGCTTCCAGGTGCCGGTGGCCGGCACCGCGCCGCGGATGGGGCACGAGAAGGAGGACGTGTTCTACCTCGGCTACTGGTACCCGCAGATCGCCGTGCACGACGACGTCGAGGGCTGGGTGGTGGACCAGTTCCGCGGCAACGGTGAGTACTACATGCCGTATGCCGACTACGAGGTCGCGTTCACCGCGCCGGCGGGCTACCTGGTGCGCGCCACCGGCGAACTGCAGAACGCCGACGAGACGCTGACCGACAAGGCGCGGCAGGCGCTGCAGCGCGCCGCCGAGACCCGCGAGGTCGTGCACGTGGTCGACCAGGACGACCTGCGGGCCGGCCGGGCGACGCAGCCCGGCAAGGACGGCAGGCTCACCTGGCGGTTCCTGGCCGGGAACGTCCGCGACGTGGCGGTGAGCGCCGCCCGCACCTACCTGTGGGACGCCACCCACGCGGTGGTGAAGGACAAGCACGGCCCGGGCAAGGACGGCACGGCGATGATCCATGCGGTGTACGAAGCCAACTCCGGCGACTGGGTGCGCGGCGCCGAGTACGCCAGGCACACCATCGAGTACATGTCGGCGAAGGTGCATCCGTACCCATGGCCGCACATGACCGCCTGCGAGGGCGTGATCGGCGGCGGCATGGAGTACCCGATGATGACCATCGTCGGCGGCCGGCGGCCGGCGGGGACCATCGCCCACGAGCTGATCCACATGTGGTTCCCGATGCTGCTGGGCAGCAACGAGAAGCGCTACGCCTGGCAGGACGAGGGCTTCACCTCGTTCTTCACCACGCTGTGCCGGGACGACTTCACCGGCCAGTCCCGGGGTCCGCAGCGCGACATCATGGGCTACATCGGCACCGTCCGCCGCGGCGGCGACGCGGCGTGCATGCGGCACGGCGACAGCTACGTCGACGCCAACTTCGGCTTCGCCAGCTACAGCAAGACCGCGGCGATCCTGCACCAGCTCCGCGGCATGCTGGGCGACGAGGTGTTCTTCGGCGCCTTCCGCCGCTACGCCGCCGACTGGGCCTGGAAGCACCCGTATCCGTACGACTTCTTCCGCGCCTTCGCCGATCACGCCGGAATGGACCTCGAGGGTTACTTCCGGACCTGGTTCTTCGAGACCTGGCAGCTCGACCATGCGGTGGGCGACGTGCGGGCCGCCGCCGACGCCACGGTGGTGCGGATCGACGACCTGGGCCGGGCCATGCACCCCTGCGTGGTCGAGGCGACCTACGGCGACGGCCGCACCGAGCGCCAGACGGTGCCGCTGCAGCACTGGCGTGAGCACCTCACGGCGGAGGTGCGGTTCGGCCCCGGCGTCACCGCGGTGGCGATCGACCCGGACCTGGTGACCCTCGACGTGCAGCGCGACAACAACGCCTGGCGGGCGGGTCGTTAGGGCATGGTTGCTGTCCGGTGCGCCGGGCGCGTCGAGCCGCTATCCTGCCGCCCCTGATGAACTGCAGCACCGTGCGCGACACCTGCCCACGCCGACGCAAGGCGGGCGGGCTGCGCCTGCTGGCCCTGCTGCCGCTGGCCGCCTGCAGCATGATGCTCCCCGAACACCGCCGGACCCTGAACCTGCTCGACGAGCACCTGGCGCCGACCTCGACGGCGGGGAAGGTCGCGCTGGCGCCGGTGGCGCTGCCGGTGGGGCTGGTGGCCTTCGCCGCCGACCTGGCCGTGGTCCACCCGGTGGCCAGCGTCGACGACGCCTGGGCAGACACCGTCGACCTGCTGTGGCGGCCACGGGACGAGACCCCGCTGCGCAAGGCCCTGTTCGCGCCGGTGGCGGCCGTGGCGACGCCGTTCGTCCTGGTCGGCGACTGGGCCGGCCGCTGGCTGTTCCCGATCGCGTCCCGCAGCGAGCCGCAGGTGCCGTCATCGCCGCCCGCGCCGGCGGAGGAGCGCCGATGAGCGCCCGGCCGGCCTGCCTGACGTTGCTCCTGACGGCGCTGACGGCCTCGCTCGGCGGCTGCGCCTGGACCCACCGCGAGAACCGGCCGGTCTGGAACTCCTTCGAGCAGCATCTGGTTCCGGCCGACACCGGCTGGTTCGTGGCGACGCTGCCGGTGACGGTGCCGATCGGCTTCCTCGCCATCGTCACCGACACCTTCGTCGCGCACCCCATCCAGGTGATCGACGACGCGGCGGACGACGCCGGCTGGCTCTGGCGGAACGGCCGCCCCGACTTCGCCGGCCGCTACTACAGCGAGATGGCATTCCTGCCGGCCCGCTGTGTCCTCACGCCACTGTTCTTCACCGCCTCGTTCCTCGGTCGCAGCGCGTTCCACATCGACGAGCCCGACGAGGCGGAACTGGCGGCGCGGCGGGCGAAGGCGGAGGCCCAGGCCCGGGACCGGCTGCTGGCGTGGCTCGCCGAGATCGCCACGGGTCGCTTCGAGCGCCACGGCCATGCACTGCCGGCGCAGCCCGATGCCCGGCTTGCCGCCGCCGCCGAAGGAGCCCTGCGCGCGGCCAACGCGCTCGGCCGCCTGCGCCTGTTCGAACTGGCCATGGGCGCCGATCCCGGGCTGGGGCTGCCCGATCCCCTCACCGGCCTCGAGGATCCGGACCCCGTGGTGCGCTACGGCGTGCTGCTGGCGCTGCCCGATCGGATCGCGGTGCCCGCGGGCCTGGTCGAGGCCCTGCGCCAGGACCCGGTGGATTCGGTGCGGACCCTGGCGCGGGGGCGCTGGCACGAGGAGCGGCCGTGACCGACCAGGTCCGCCAGCGGCCGAAGGACGAGACCCAGTACCGGGTGCCCTTCAACCGTCCGACGCTGGCCGGTCGCGAGCTGGAGTACATCCGCTTCGCCGTCGAGCGCATGCACGTGTCCGGCGACGGCCACTTCACCCACGAGGCGCACCGCCTGCTGCGGGCGATCCTCGGCGTGCCGGACGTGCTGCTGACGACGTCGTGCACCCACGCCCTGGAGCTGGCGGCGATCCTGCTGGAGGTGGGCCCCGGCGACGAGGTGATCGTGCCGTCGTTCACCTTCACCTCGACGGCCAACGCCTTCGCGCTGCGCGGTGCCCGGCCGGTGTTCGTCGACGTGCGGCCCGACACCCTCAACCTCGACGAGCGCCTGCTGGCGGACGCGATCACGCCCCGCACCAAGGCGATCGTGCCGGTGCACTACGCCGGCGTCGCCTGCGAGATGGAGGCGATCCTGGCGATCGCCGGCGAACGCGGCATACCGGTGGTCGAGGACAACGCCCACGGCCTGTTCGGCCGCTATCGCGGCCGGCCGCTCGGCACCCTCGGCGCGCTCGCCACCCAGAGCTTCCACGAGAGCAAGAACATCTCCTGCGGCGAGGGCGGCGCGCTGGTGATCAACGACCGACGGCACACCGAGCGGGCCGAGATCGTCCGGGAGAAGGGCACCGATCGCAGCCGCTTCTACCGCGGCCAGGTCGACAAGTACACCTGGCTCGACATCGGCTCGAGCTTCCTGCCCTCCGACATCCTGGCGGCGTTCCTGGTGGCGCAGCTCGAGCAGGGCGAGGCCATCCAGGCCCGGCGCATGGCGATCTGGAAGGCCTACCAGGAGGGCCTGCGGCAGTGGGCGGGCCAGAACGACGTGCGGCTGCCCACCGTGCCCGCGCACTGCGAACACCCGGCGCACCTGTTCCACCTGCTGGCGCCCGACCTCGAGCGCCGGCAGGCGCTGATCGCCCACCTCCGCCGGCACGGCGTCAACGCCGTGTTCCACTATCCGCCGCTGCACCTGTCGGGCATGGGCCGCCGCCTCGGTGGTCGCCCCGGCGACTGCCCGGTGACCGAATCGGTGAGCGATCGCCTGCTGCGCCTGCCGCTCTACCACGGCCTCACCGACCCGCAGCTCGCCCTGGTGCTCGACGCCGTCCGTTCGTTCGCCTGCTGAAGCCCGCCGATGACCGCGACCCGCCGCCACCGCCTGCGCCACCGCCTGCTGCTGCTGGCCGCCGCCCTGTTCCTGTCGGTGGTGCTGGTCGAGGTCGTGTTCCGCATCGTCGGGCCGCCCGCCGAGTACGCGCCGCCCCGCATCTACACGCCCACCGGTCAGAGCGTGCCGCTGGCGGAGATCGTCAACTTCACCACCCGCGGCGGCGCGCTCGACCGCTCCGGCCAGGGCCCCCGGGGCCGCCTGCAGCCCAACCTGCGCCTGAAGTTCGGCTACGACCGTCCGCGCTGGAGCTATTTCGACGCCCAGGGCAGCGTGCCGGTGGTCAACAACAGCCTCGGCTTCCGCGACGACGAGTTCCCGCTGCAGAAGCCGCCCGGCGAGTTCCGCGTGCTGGCCCTGGGTGATTCGTTCACCTACGGCTGCGGCGTCCGCCTCGAGGACTCCTGGCCGCAGCTCGTCGAGGCCGGCCTGCGGGCCGGCGGCAACGCCGTGCAGGTGATCAACTGCGGGCTGGCCTGTGGACCCGGCGCCCGCACGCCGGCCCAGTACACCCCCTGGGTCGAGGCCGATGGCCTGCAGTTCGCGCCCGACCTCGTGATCGTCGGCTTCTGCCTCAACGACATGGGCGATCACGTGCCGATGATCGGCTTCGTCGCGCCGGAGCGCGAACCGGTGCTCGGCGGCTTCTCCCACCTGCTCGACTGGCTCGTCTGGCGCCAGGCCTTCGCCGCCGCCGCCCGCACCCCGCGCGACCTGACGCCCCTGGTGACCGGCCAGCCGCAGATGTGGCAGGAGTCGCAGGCGGCCCTGCGGCGCCTCAAGGAGGTCCTGGACAGCAAGGGCATCCCGCTCGCCCTGGCGGTGTTCCCGATGCTCTCGCAGCTCGACGCCGACTACCCCTACGCCGGCCTGCACCGCCTGGTGGGCGACTTCTGCGCCGAGGCCGGCATCCCCTGCATCGACCTGCTGCCGGCCTTCCACGGCCGCGTGGCCGAGGACCTCTGGGTGCACCCCACCGACCAGCACCCCAACGATGTCGGCCACCGCCTGCTGGCCGACGGCATCCTGGCCTTCCTGCGGCAACGGAACCTCGTGCCCGACCGCCTGCGCTAGCCGGCCGCCTCAGCGCCGCGGATCGGCCGCCGGCCGGAAGCCGTAGAAGTCGCTGCGCTCGCCGGGATCGATCGGCATCCGCGTGCTCGGCTCCGGCCCCGGCATCGTGAACCACGACCCGCCCCGCAGCACCTTGCCCTGCAGGCCGCCGGGCGGGCACGGCGGCGCCACCGGATCCACCGTCACCGCATCGTCGGCCGGATACCGCGCCACCCAGTCACCGGTCCACTCCCACACGTTGCCCAGCATGTCGTGCAGGCCATAGGCATTGGCCAGCCGGTTGCCCACCGGCTGCACACCCCGTTCGGCGGCGTTCATGTGGAACCAGGCGTGCTGCTGCAGCACCGTCTCGTCGCGCCAGGGACCGGCCTCGTCCGGGAGACCGCCGCGGCAGGCGCGCTCCCATTCCGCCTCGGTCGGCAGCCGGTAGCCGTACCTCGCGCAGAACGCCGCCGCGTCGTGCCAGTGGACGCCGGTCATCGGCAGGGCGTCGGCGCTGGATGGCGGCACCGGCCCGGGCCACGCGCCGCCGTGCCGCTCGACGTAGACGCGCCACTGGCCGACGGTCACCTCGGTGTCGGCCAGCAGCCAGTCCCGGCTCAGGCGGACCCGATGCGGCGGCTGTTCGAGGGGCATCACCGCGCCGCCCATCACGAACTCGCCGGCCGGCACTTGCACGAAAGTGATGCCGGTGCGCGGATCCCGGCGCTGGCCCGGCCGCACGCTGCCCTGGTCCTCCCAACCGGCGGGATCGGCCTGCGCCGCCAGGGCCGCCAGCACCGCCGGCGTCGGCCCCGACGGCCCCGGGCAGGCGGCGAGCAACAGCAGCGACAAGACCCAGCAACGGCGCATCGGCGCCATGTTGCCGGCCCGCCCGGCCCGCGGGAAGCCGTTCCTTGCCCGCCCCGGGGCCGGCTCTTACCCTCCTCGCCCCCATGGCCAAGGCAGCCCCCGACCTGATGGACAAGATCGTGTCGCTCTGCAAGCGACGCGGCTTCATCTTCCAGAGCAGCGAGATCTACGGCGGTCTCAACTCCTGCTACGACTACGGCCCGCTGGGCGTCGAGCTGAAGCGCAACGTCAAGGAGGCCTGGTGGCGCGCCATGGTGCAGGAGCGCGACGACGTCGTCGGCCTCGACTCGGCCATCATCCAGCACCCCAAGGTCTGGGAGTCCTCGGGCCACCTCAAGGGCTTCTCCGACCCCCTGGTCGACTGCAAGCGTTGCAAGGGTCGCTACCGCGCCGACAAGCTCGACGACTACACCTGCCCCGACGCCGAGTTCAAGAAGCGCAACGTCGCCGAGTGCCAGAAGCAGGGCCTCTTCACCGACGTCCGCCACTTCAACCTCATGTTCAAGACCTTCATGGGGCCGGTGGAGGACTCCAGCACCGTGGTCTACCTGCGGCCGGAGACCGCCCAGGGCATCTTCACCAACTTCCTGAACGTGGCCAACGCGTCGCGCCAGAAGCCGCCGTTCGGCATCGCCCAGATCGGCAAGAGCTTCCGCAACGAGATCACGCCGGGCAACTTCGTGTTCCGCACCCGCGAGTTCGAGCAGATGGAGATGGAGTTCTTCCTGCCGCCCGGCGACGACGAGAAGTGGTACGAGTACTGGGTCAAGGAGCGGTTCGGGTGGTACTCCCGCTTCGGTGTCCGCCCCGAGAAGCTCCGCCTGCGCGTCCACGCCGACGACGAACTGGCCCACTACTCCACCGGCTGCACCGACGTCGAGTACGAGTATCCCTTCGGCTGGGGTGAACTCGAGGGCATCGCCAAGCGCGGCAACTTCGACCTCACCCAGCACAGCCAGGGCTGCGGCAAGGAGCAGAGCTTCTTCGACGAGGAGAAGAAGCAGCACTACATCCCGCACGTGGTGGAGCCGGCGGCTGGCTGCGACCGCACCGCCATCACCTTCCTGATCGACGCCTACGAGGAGCAGCAGATCGGCGAGGGCGACGTGCGGACGGTGCTGCACTTCCATCCCCTGATCGCGCCGGTCACCGCCGCCGTGTTCCCGCTGGTCAAGAAGGAAGGGATGCCGGAGAAGGCCGAGGCGATCGTGCGGGCCCTGCGCGGCGCCGGGATCCGCACCGCCTACGACGAGAAGGGCGCGATCGGCCGTCGCTACCGCCGGCAGGACGAGGTCGGCACGCCGTGGTGCATCACGGTGGACGGCGAGACGATCCAGAACGGCACGGTCACCGTGCGCGACCGCGACAGCATGCAGCAGGAACGGGTGCCCGCCGACGATCTCGAGCAGGAACTGCGCCGCCGCATGGCGGCGTGGAAGCGGTAGACGGCGCTCAGTTGCCTGCTGCCTGCCGCGCCTGACGGCGCGCCAGCGCAGGCGACCTCGGACCGCGCCTGACGGCGCGGTCGCTCAGTTCTTCATCTGCTTGAGCTTGGCGATCGCGCCGAGCACGTTGCGGGCGCCGGTCTTCCGCTCCCCGGTGGCGTTCTGGGCGACGCCGGTCTGGGCGTCGGAAGCGGCCGCCGGCGCCGGTGTCGACGGGGCCGGGGTCGCGACGGGGGCTGCCGGCGCGGGCGCCGCCGGAGCGGCGACCGGGGCGGCGGAACGGAGCCCGCCCGACTTGATCGCGTGCTGGATGCCTGCCACGGCGGTGGCGATGCCGGCGGTCTCCCGCTGCAGTTCGCGCATCGAGTTCTCCAGGGCCGTCATCTGGCCCTTCTGCAGGTCGTCCAGCCCCTTCTGCAGGTGCTGGGCGGTGCGGTCGAGGCCCTGTTCCAGCCGCTTGGTTGCCGCTTCGGTGCCCTCCCCCTTGGCGACGCGCTCGAAGCCCTTGGCGGTGGTCTCGGCGAGCTTCGCCAGGCTGCGGCGGATCTCGGCGTCGTCGAAGCGGCTGAGGCCGGCCTGGAGCTGGCCCTGCAGGCGCGTGATCGAGGCGTCGACGCCTTCGACGCGGACCAGCTTCTCGCCCAGGCGGCGCAGTTCCTCGGCGACCTTCTCGCCGCCGCCGCCGGTGGCGCTGGCGACGGACTCCTCGAGGCGCTGGAAGCCGAGCTTGAGGGCTTCCAGCAGGCCGTCGACCTCGGTGCGCATCTGGCCGAGGGCGGCGGCGGCGTCGGCGCTCTGGGTGGCAAGGTCCATCAGGGGCTTGCCGTACATCTTGGTGGCCTTGGTGAGGTTGCCGACCTTCTCGTCCAGGCGCTGCAGGCCGGTGTGGAACTCGCCGAGGTCGCCGGTGGCGGTGCCGCCGGTGCGTTCGTGGTGCTCGGCCAGCCAGCCGAGGACGTCGCGGTTCTCGGCCTGATCGGCGACCTGCTGGGCCTGCAGCCACGCGCCGTGGGCGGCGGTGGCGGCGATGCTGCCGCGGCTGGCGGCGATGGCGACCAGGAGGAGGCCGATGAGCGCGAAGGTGCCGGGGGTGAAGCCGGCGGCGGTGCAGGCCGCGGCGGCGCTGGACAGCGGCGGCAGGGCCGCGAGCGCGAGGCCGGCGGTGGCGAGCGCGATGCCCAGCCAGTGGGTGATGCCGGCGCGTGGGGTCGGCGGCTGTGGCAGCGGCTCGGCGGAGGCCTCGTCGGCCGTGGCGGCGGGATCATCGACGGGGACGCCGTCGGCGTCGCCATCCGCTGCAGGGGGCAGCTGGCCGTCGGCGGCGTCGCCGTCGCCGGCGAAGAACTGGGCGAGGTCCTGGATGGAAGCGGATTCCTGTTCCTTGTGCATGCTGACCCCCCGGGTCCGCATCCTGATCGGCTGGTCGCGCGTCCGAGGTGTAGGGGCATGTTGCAAACCACAGCGCCGTCCGCGAAAAACGCGGTGGCAAGCCCATGTCCAGGAAGCTCAAAGGCACCGCTGCCGCCCCCGGCATCGCCATCGCGCCGCTGGTGCACTTCCACAGCACGCTGGACTACATCCCGACCTGGCGGGTGTTGCCGGAGGACGTGGCGGGGGAGACGCGGCGCCTGGACGAGGCGATCGCCGAGGCGGCCCGGGTGATCCTGCGGCTGCGGCAGGACCTGGCGACGACGCTGTCGGTGCAGGAGGTGCGGATCTACGACGCCCAGTTCGCGATCCTGCACGATCCGACCTTCCGGAAGGATCTGGTGCGGGAGATCGAGCTGCATGGGGTGAACGTCGAGGTGGCCCTGCAGCGGGTGGTGGCGCGCTACGAGAAGGTGTTCGAGGGCATGCCGGACGCGGCGATGCGGGAGCGGGCGGCGGATGTCCGTGACATCGGCCGGCAGATGCTGACGGCGCTGATGGCGCGGCAGCGGACGGCCTACACGGCGGACGGGCAACCCTACCTGTTCGTCGCCGAGGAATTCCTGCCCAGCGATGCCGGGATGCTGGATCGGGCGCACCTGCGGGGCGTGGTCACCGCGCAGGGCGGCAAGTACTCGCACGGCGCGATCCTGGCCCGCAGCCTGGGGATCCCGGCGGTGGTCGGCGTCGAGGACGTGCTGGTGAAGGCGCAGAGCGGGACCACCGCGATCGTCGACGGCGACAGCGGGGTGGTGATCGTCGATCCGGGCGCCGAGGAGCTGGCGCACTACCGGCAGCGGCAGCGGGAACAGCGGAGCGTCGAGCAGCGGATCTTCGAGGTGCGGTTCGCGCCGTCGGTGACGGCGGATGGCGCCGAGGTGGAGCTGCTGGCCAACGTCGAGGGCGTGCGCGACCTGGCGCAGCTCGAACGGGACGTGGTGACCGGGGTCGGGCTGTTCCGGACCGAGTTCGCGTTCATGGAGCGCAAGCAGTTCCCGACCGAGGAGGAGCAGGTGGTGATGTACCGCCGGGCGATCACCGAGTCGGGCGGGCGGCCGGTGACGTTCCGGACGCTGGACGTGGGGGGCGACAAGCCGCTGGGCTACTTCCGCACGCCGGAGGAACGCAATCCGGTGCTGGGCTGGCGCGGCCTGCGCATCTGCCTGGACTGGCCCGACATCCTCTACACGCAGATGCGGGCGATCCTGCGGGCGGCGGCGGACGGGCCGGCGCGGATCCTGCTGCCGATGGTGAGCAGCAAGGCCGAGATCGAGCGGTGCCGGGCGGTGATGGACGACATCCTGCAGGACCTGCGGGCGGCGGGCGAGGCGCACGGCGCCGACGTGCAGCTCGGCGTCATGGTCGAGGTGCCGGTGATCGTCCACGTGCTGGCGGACATCATGCCGCTGGTCGACTTCCTGTCGGTGGGCACCAACGACCTGGTGCAGTACCTGCTGGCGGTCGATCGGGACAATCCGCGGGTGGCGTCGATGTACGACCCGTTCCATCCGGGGGTGCTGCGGGTGCTCGAGGCGATCGGCCGGGTCGCGGTCGCGGCGGGCAAGCCGGCGTCGGTGTGCGGCGAGATCGCCGGCGACCACCACTTCACGCCGCTGCTGCTGGGGTTCGGCTTCCGGCAGCTGTCGATGGCGCCGGTGTTCCTGCCGCGTGTCAAGCTGATGGTGCGCAGTTTCAGCCTCGCCGAATGCCGGACCATGACGCAGCAGGTCCTGGCGATGGACTCCGCCGCCGCGGTCCGCAAACTGGTGCAGCAGCAAGTCACCCTGCGCTGGTCCCGCTTCCTGGGCCAGGGCGGCGAGGACCGGAATCCATGAGCGGACGGCGACGCGGCAACTGGAGCGTGCAGGAACTGGAGCGCCTCAAGGAGCTCTTCCCGCGCCACGGTGTCCGCACCACCGCCGAGCTGCTGCGGCGGTCGGAGGACAGCGTGCGGCGCAAGGCCCTGGAGCTGTTCGCGGCGCCGGTGCAGCATGGCGGCTGGCGCGACGAGGAGGATGCCTTCCTGCGCCGGTGCTGGGGCGCCGTGGATCCGCGCCTGCTGGGGCAGATCCTCGGCCGGCCGATGGACGAGGTGCTGCGGCGGGCCGCCAACATGCGGGAGAAGCTCGCCAGCGGACCCTGGCAGCGGGCCGAGATCGCCGGCCTGAAGGAGCACTACGGCAGCAGGACCGACGTCGATCTGGTGGTGACCCTGCGGCGGTCGCGCGAGGAGATCGCCCACATGGCGCAGGTGCTGCGGCTGGCCAAGGACAAGCGCTTCGCCCGGCGCAACCGGACGGTCGAGTCGGTGCGGATGCCGCGCTGGGACCCGGCATCGGTGGCGCTGCTCCGCGAGATCTATCCCGCGCAGGACAACCTGCAGGTGGCGCGGGCGCTCAACCGGACCGTGGCCAGCGTCGCCAACAAGGCGAGCCAGCTCGGCCTGAAGAAGTGCCCCGAACTGCTCGCCCGGATCGGTCGGGAGAACGTCAGCGCCCGGCACGACAGCCGCGGCGCCCGCGGCCAGGCCGGGACCAACGGCACCGGTCGCAATGGCCGGCACCGGCCGGCGGCTGAGGACGCCGACGACGCCGGCGGCGCCGAGGCGTAGGGCCGCACCGCCGCCGCCCGAATCGGGCCCCGGGCCGGGCGACCGGCAGATGCCGGTCCCAAGGCCGCTTCGCCGCTGGCGCCCGGGCGGCCGGTGGCGTGGCTGCGGCGGCGGCGGGAATCCGGCCTCAACCCCGGAGGGGTGGGCGACCGACAAGGGGGGCGAGCGGTCCGTCACCCGGGCCGCCGACTTGTTCCGAGGTTCGATCCACCATGGAAATCGTTGGCAAGAAGAGTCAGGGTCTTTCCGTCACGACGCTGAACGACGACAAGACCGTCATCATCTCCTTCAATGACCGTAGCCTGAACTTCTACGTCACCGACTCCCTCAAGGAGTCGCTGAAGGAGACCATCAACAGCAAGATCGAGGACGGCTTCCAGCACTTCGTGCTGAACCTGGAGAACGTCAAGATCATCGACTCCTGCGGAGTCGGCCTGATCATCGTCGCGAACAACGTGACGGCCTCGCGCAACGCGAAGCTCTACCTCTCCAACATCAAGCCGTTCATCATCAAGATCTTCGAGATCATGCGCATCTCGAAGCACCTGGCGATCTTCGAGAAGGAAGAGGACGCGCTGCAGGCCATCAAGTCGGCCTGAGGCCGGCCAGGCGCCGACCGGTCCCGCCACGGCGGGGACGGGCGCGCCGTGTCCGCGGCAAGCCTTGGGTGCGACGATGGCCAATGACGCGCCAACCGTGTTGATCGTCGATCCGCGCCCGGACTCCGCCCAGGACGTTGCCGATGCGCTGCAGGGCGGCGGCTTCGCCGCCCGGATCGCTGGCAGCGCGGCCCAGGCCCTGGCCGTCCTGGCTGGGGCGCCGATCGCCGCGGTGATCGTCGAGATCGCCTTGCCGGCGGCGGACCTTGCCGCCCTGGCGAGCGGCGCCGAGCGGGCCGGCGCCGCCATGCTGGCCGTCGGCACCTGGGACGAACCGGCCTACCGGCGGGCGATGCAGGTCGGCTGCCGGACGCCGCTGGCCCGGCCGCTGGCCGCCGCCACGCTGCAGGCCGAAACGCACGCCGCCATCGCCGCCCGGCGCGCCGGGGCCGAACGCCGCGACGACCTGCACCGGCTGAAGGTGCAGTACGAGCAGCTGCGCAACCACTGCACGCAGCAGGCGCAGAAGTTCCAGGAGAGCCAGGAGACCTACTTTCTCGACCTGTCACGGATGATGACCATCATCAGCAACATCATGGACGGGATCGTGTTCGTGGATCGCGACGGCAACGTCACGCTCCTCAACCCGGTCGCCGAGGATCTCCTGGGCGTGAAGGCGTTCCTGGCCATCGGCAAGGACCTGGCGGCCCTCAGCGGCTGCACCGAACTGCTGTCGGCCATCCGCGCCGACCACGGCCGCATGGAGGAACGTCGCGAGGCCGTGCAGACCGTGGAGGTGCATCACAGCGAGCAGGATCTGCTCTACATCAAGGTGATCACCACCCGCGTCCTCGACTATCGGGGCCAGATCGCCGGCGTGCTCACGGTGCTGAAGGACGTCACCGCCGAGTTCAAGACCGACCAGCTCAAGAACCAGTACCTGTCGATCGTCGCCCACGAGCTGCGGACGCCGCTCACCGGCATCAAGACGTTCTCGACGATGATGGCCAAGGGGACGCTGGGCGACCTCAACGACAAGCAGCAGCGCGTGGTCGAGTCGATCCGCGAGCAGTCGCTGCGCCTCGAGCACCAGATCGACAAGCTGATCAACCTCGGCCACCTGGAGTCCAACGACTTCGGGCTCGACCGGGAGCAGGTGCGGCTGCAGGACTTCGTGGTCGGACTCCTGGCGCCCTTCGAGCAGCCCGCCGCCGACCGGGGCATCGCGCTGACGTTCGCCTGCAGCGGCGACGGCGTCCTGTGGGCCGACCGCGCCGACCTGCGCCGGGCCTGCCAGGCGCTGATCGAGAACGCCGTCAAGTTCACGCCCAGCGGCGGCGAGGTGCGGGTGGCGGTGACGCCCGACGCCGACGGCGTCCGCTTCGTCGTGACCGACACCGGCATCGGCATCGATCCCCGCTACCACCGGCGGATCTTCGAGAAGTTCTTCCAGGTCGAGGATCCCCTGACCCGGCACCACGGCGGCGCCGGACTCGGCCTGTTCGTGGCCAAGGGCATCGTCGAATCCCACGGCAGCCGCATCGAGGTCTCCAGTCAGCTGGGCCGCGGTGCCGAGTTCTCCTTCCGTCTGCCGATCCACGCCGAGGCGCCCCCCGCCGACGCGATGGCCTCGGCCGCAGCGACCGTTCACCAAGCCTAGAGGCAGCACATGGACCGCACTGTTCTCATCATCGAAGACGAGAAGCTGATCATCGTCTCCACCCAGATGGTGCTGGAGGCCGCCGGCTTCCGCGTCGAATCGGCCACCAACGGCGAGGATGGCATCGCCAAGGCGCGCAGCCTGACCCCGGACCTGATCCTGCTCGACATCATGATGCCGGGCATCGATGGCTGGGAGACGCTGACCCGGCTGAAGCGCGACCCGGCCACCGCGTCGATCCCGGTGATCATCTTCACGGCCCGCGAGCACGCCCGCGGTCACCAGAAGAGTGCCGAGATGGGTGCGGCGGACTACTTCCGCAAGCCCTTCGAGCCGGACGAGCTGATCGAACTGGTCGAGAAGCACGTCACGCAGCGCATCTGAACCGGCCTGCCACCGTGGACGGTGAGGAGCCGTACTGGAGCGTGGTCACCGCCCTGCATCTGTTGATCAGGACGACGGCGACCGCGCGCCCGCAGGAGGCCGGGCAGGCGGCGGCGGGCTGCCTCGCCGCGCTCGACCAGATCCTGGCCCGGGACTGCCACCTGATCCTGCAGCACCGCCAGGGTGCGATCCACGCCAACGGCTACCGGCTGCGCCCCGACGTCCAGGGCATGCCGGTGCTGGGCACCCTGACCCGGCTCTGCGAGCGGCTGCAGATCAGCGAGCTGCTGCTGGAGCCGGGCGTGACGGCGGACTCGCTGCGGACCTTCGCCGAACGCTGCCATCGGGCGGCGGGGTTCGACGACCTCGGCGGCGCCCCGATGCCCGGCCTGAGCGTCGGGCGGGCCGGCCCCACGGCGGGGCCGCTGGCGGATCAGGCCACCGATGCCGCCGCGGCGGCGCTGGCGCCCCGGACGCCCGCATCGCCCCTCGGCGCCGCCGGCGGCCGCGGTGGCGATTCGGCGTTGCGCCAGGTGTTCCTGCAGAACCAGCTCATGCTGGCCATCGATCCCGCCGGCCCGGTGCCGGTCGGCATCGCCAGGGAGGTGGTGGGCGCGGTGGTGGAACGGCTGCTGCTCGAGCCGGCCGGCATCCAGACCCTGCGCGCCCTGCAGGAGGATCCGAACCTGCTGCGGCATTCGCTGTCGGTGTGCGTGCTGTCGGCGGTGCTGGCGCGCTGGCTCGGCGCGGCGGACGGGTTGATCGGCGAATGCGCCGCGGCTGGCCTGCTGCACGGGCTGGGTTCGGCGGGCGTGCGGCGGGCCGGACTGCTGCCACGGCCGGGCGACGCCGACGGTGAGGCGACCGCCTTCCACGCCCTGCTGGCGGCCGGCGACGGCGATCTGTGGCTGCGTGCTGCGCTGGTGGCCCGGGCGGTGCCGGACCTGTCGACCCGGGACGTGACCGAGGCGCTGGCGACCACCTCGCTGGCGGCCGTGGTGGTGCGCACCGCCGACTGGTTCGACGACCGCTGGTCCGATGGCCGCGACGCCGAGTTCGAACTCGACCTGGAGGACGCGGTGCCGGTGGCGGCGGCCCGGGAACTGCGGTCCGCCCTGCGGGCCTGCCGGGCCGGGGCGGTCTAGTCCGGACCGCCGCCGCAGCGGCGCAGCAGGTCGGCCGCCGTCGACCGCACGCCGGTGCCACACAGGATCGCCTCGTGCAACGCCTCGCGGCCGGCGCCGAAGTGCAGCGCGCCGCGGCCGTGGGCGATCAACTGCGGCAGCTGGTCGAGGGCGGCCAGGGCGGCCACCGCCAGCAGTTCACGATCCAGCGGCGGCAGCCCCGGGCGGCTGAGGATCCGCCCGTAGGCCGCCTCGATCACGAAGGCCAGGAACTCGCCGTGGCACCCCGCCAGCATCGTCCGGACCGCCGCGTCGTTGTGACGATAGATCGTGGCGAACAGGTCGCTGCCCGCCGCTGCCTGCGCCGCCGCCGGCAGCGCGCCGCCGGCGGGGGGCGTCGGGACCGGCCAGCCGCGGTTGAGCACCTCGAAGGCGCTGACCGTGCGCGGGAAGCCGCAGAACAGCGTCGCCTGCAGCAGGGTCTCCTCCAGCACCGCGCGTGGCACCTCGTGTGCGCGGGCGTCGGCCAGCACGGCCTGCAGCCGGCTCCAATCGGCCCTGGCGATCGCCGCGATCGTCAGGCAGGCACGCCGCTGGGCCGTGGTCAGGCCGGCGCGCGCCAGCAGGGCGGGCAGTTCGAGGGGCATCCGCCCAGTCTTCCGGCCCGCGGCCGCCGCGTCTACACCGCGGCGGCGGTGAGCCGGACCAGTTCGGTGATCTCGGCCAGCTCGTCGGCGCCCAGCCCCAGGGCCAGCATGGCGTCGCCGTCGCACAGGTCGCCGCGATAGCCACCGTCGCCGTCCGCGGCCTGGTGGGCCAGGGTGTTGGCGGCCTTGATCAGGAAGCCATGCGCCTGGTCCTCGGCACTGGTGGCGTGACCGTGGTGATGCAGCACCGCGGTCTGCACCGCCTCCGGCAGCTTCCAGCGGCGGGCCAGCAGGCCGCCGACGTGGGCATGGTGGAAGCCGAACACGTCGTGCTCGGCCGTCGCCAGCGGCACGCCGGACTCCCGGCTGAGCCGCAGGGCCTCGCCGAACTGCTCGCCCCGGTTGTCCAGCAGGATCATCTTGCCGATGTCGTGGATCAGGCCGCAGGTGTAGGCATCGTCGGGGGCCAGGCCCCGGCCGGCGTCGGTCCGCGTCGCCAGCAGGCGGGCCGCCACCGCGACCTTGAAGCTGTGGTCCCACAGCCAGTCGACGGAGAAGCCCGCCAGGGCCGGGCCCTGCCCGAACGTCTCCAGCACGGTGGCCTGGACCACCAGGTTGCGGATGACCTTCAGGCCCAGGATGCTGCAGGCGAGGTCGATGGAGGAGATGGCGGTCTTGAGACCGTAGAAGGAGCTGTTGACCAGCCGCAGCACCTTGGCGGCGATCGCCGGGTCCTTGCCGATGACCCGGGCGGCGTCCCTGGCCGAGCCATCCACCGCGGTGAACACCGCGTGGATCTCGTTCAGGATCGTCGGGATCGTCGGGATCGAGACGGTGCCATCGATGAGTTCCTCGAGTTCGGCGGTGGTGCTGATCATGGGGCTCACGCCCCGTTGTTCGTCAGGCGCCGGGGGTCGGCTTGACCGTGCGATGGAACGTCCAGTCGGGATTGGCATAGCGGTCGCGGCGCAGGTCCGCCGCCAGGGCCAGTTCGCCGGGCGCGGCGGCGCCCGCGGTCGGGCGCAGCCCGAGCGCCTCGCCGAGGCGCCGGACGAACCCGGCCCGCAGGCGGGGCAGCAGGTCCTCGGGCGGCGCGACGTCGGCCACCGCCGCCGTGAACGGCGTCAACGGGGGCCGGTGCAGCACCAGCGAGCCATGATGCAGGACCCGCGGCCGCGGCCGCCGGATGCGGCGCTGGGCGGAGCCCAGCAGCTTGCGGCCGGCGGGATCCACCAGGTCGTGGCGGCCCGGTTCGCGGAAGCACCAGGGCTCGTCGGGGCGCGGGCCCGCCGGCGCGCCCTGGCCCAGCCGGTCGACCGCCACGCCGCAGGCGCCGAGCGCCGCCGCCATCGCCGCGTGGACCATGGCGTAGCCATCGTCGATGGCCGCGGGCAGCAGGTGCGTGTCGATCACCAGGGCGAAGGTCAGCTCGTCGCCGTGCAGGATGGCGCCGCCGCCGGTGAGCCGCCGCACGATGGGCGGCCGACCCGGCAGGTCCCGGAACGGCGCCACGTCCTGGAAGTGACCCAGCGAGACCGCGTGGGGCCGCCAGGAGTAGAGGCGCAGCGTCGGTGGGCCGGCGGTGAGGAGCAGGGCCTCGTCCAGCGCCATGTTGTGCGCCGGTTCCCCGGGACCGGTGTCCAGCACGCGCAGGAACGCCAGGCGCTCACCCTCCGGATTCGCGGCCGCGGCGGTGCCGCGGTGCGCTAGTGCCCTTCGGCCGCCAGGTGCTTCTCGTAGGCCGCGGCGTCCATCAGGTCGCCGGACTGCGCGGTGAACTTCACCTGGATCATCCAGGCCTTGCCGAGCGCGTCCTCGCCCAGCAGCTCCAGCGCGTCGGGCAGCTCGGTGTTGACGGCGACGATCTCGCCGGTGACCGGCGAATAGAGGTCGGAGACCGCCTTCACCGACTCGATCTGGCCGAACGCCTCGCCCACGGTCACCGCGCTGCCCTTCTTCGGCAGGTCGAGGAAGACCAGGTCCGACAGGTGGGAGACGGCGTAGTCGGTGATGCCGATCGTGGCGACGCCGCCCTCGATCTTGCACCACTCGTGGCTCGGCATGTACTTGCGGTCGTTCGGACGCATGCGGGCTCCTGATCAGCGCTGACGCTTGTAGAAGGGGAGGGGGACGACCGCGGCGGGCTCGGTCTTGTCCTTGATGGCGAACTCGATCGGCGTGCCTGGGGCGGCGAACTGCTCGGCAACGTAGGCAGTGGCGATGTTGGTTTCCAACGTCGGCGAGATGGCGCCGGAGCAGATGTGGCCGATGGCCTTGCCGCCGGCCCGCACCTCGTAGCCCTGCCGCGGGCAGCGCTTGCTGTCGGTCTGCAGGCCGACCAGGCGCCGGCCGGTGCCGCCCCGCTGGCGGATGGCCTCCAGGGCCGTGCGGCCGACGAAGTCGTGGGTGAACTTCACCGCCCAGTCGAGGTTGGCCTCCAGCGGGTTGGTGCGCTCCTCGATCTCGTGGCCGTAGAGCGGCATGCCGGCCTCCAGCCGCAGGGTGTCGCGGGCGCCGAGGCCGATGGGCTGCAGGCCGTGGTCCCTGCCCGCCGCCAGCAGCTTCGGCCACAGTTCGGGGGTGTGCCGGTCGTCGAGGTAGAACTCGAAGCCGTCCTCGCCGGTGTAGCCGGTGCGCGAGACCTCCATCGGGATGCCGGCCACGGTCGTCTCCATCCAGGCGTAGTACTTCAGGGCCGACAGGTCGTCCTTGCAGAGCGTCTGCACGATGGCCTGCGAGGCCGGCCCCTGGATCGCCAGCATGCCGAGGCGGGCGGTGGCGTCGTCGACCTGGGCATCGCCGAACGTGGCGGCGATCCGGCGCATGATCCCAAGGTCCCGGTCGCAGTTGCCGGCGTTGATCACCAGGAAGAAGCCGTCGTCCTTCGGGTTGCGGTAGACCAGGATGTCGTCCTGGGTCAGGCCCTGCTCGTCGAGGATCAGGGCGTAGCGGATGCGGCCCGGCTTGATCTCGCGGGCGTCGTTGGTCTGCAGCCGCTGCAGGAAGGCCTCGGCGTCACGGCCGCGGATGCGCACGCGGCCCATGTGACCGAGGTCGAACAGGCCGGCCTTGGTGCGGACGGTGCGCACCTCGTCCAGGATCGGGCCGTATTGCACCGGCATCTCCCAGCCGGCGAACGGCACGAGGCGGGCGCCGAGGGCGGCGTGGACGGCTCTGAGCGAGGTCTGGCGCATGGGCGGGTGGGGCTCCGGGGGGCAGGGAGCATAGCGACGGCCGCCGGGCACTTTCCAGGACGCGCGCCCGTCAGTCGAGCAGGCGGCGGCAGAGCGCTTCCAGGTCGATGCCGCGCAGCTGTTCGGCGCGGATCGGGCCGAGGGCCGCGAACCGCTGCCGCTCCGCTCCCGATGCGCAGTCGTCGCCGCGCATCAGTTCACGCTGGTGGCCTGGCTGGTTCGCGCCGGGCTGGCCGGCGTCGCCTTCGCGGTGGTCACCGGCGGTGGGATCCCAGCCCGCCAGCGGGTCGGCCGGCGACTCCTGGCCGGCGCCCCGCTCGGTGGGCAGGTCGATGGCCCGCACCGGGTTGCGGCGGGCGGCCGAACTGGGCCGCGTCGCGCGCCAGGTGGCCCGTTCGCCGGCCTCCTCGAACGGCGTGCCCGCCGGCCGCGGCACGAACAGTTCGAACGGATGGCTGAGGCGGGCGAAGCGCTCCGGGTCGGTGCGGCGGGCGTGCTCCATCTCGCGACGCCAGCCGGCGTAGTCGCCCTCGGCGTAGGAGACGCGTCCGAGGAAGACGTAGGCGACGAAGGCGTCGCCGCGGAGGTCGAGCACTCGCTCGAAGTGGCGCCGGGCGCGCTGCACCGAGCCGACCCGGAACCAGGCGGTGCCGCACAGGCGATGCAGGGTGGCGCCGAGGCGGCGCCCGAGGGATGCGAGCAGGCGGAACATGCCGGAAGGTGGTCACGGTAGGGTGGCCCCGGTTTCCTGGCAAGGTGGGGAAGGGCCCATCCCAGCGGGCCATGGCGTCGGCGCGGGGCCGCCGGCCCCACACGCCGCGCCGGATGCCGCCACCGGGGAGATCCGGTCCGGTCCGCCGATTCGCGGGTCGATTCAACGCCGGTCACCCCGGGAGCCGATAGACGGGGCGTCCGCGGCGCAGTCCGTGGACCCACCACGGGAAACGAATGGCACTGAAAGGGGATCTGGCGAGCGTCGAGCTGGCGCAGGTGTTCCAGATGCTGGCCCTCAACAAGAAGGTCGGCCTGCTGAGCATCCAGTCGCCGCAGCAGTGGCGGATCCTCTACTTCGATCACCGCGGTGTGACGCTCTACTACAACGAGCACGTGCTGCTGGACCGCGCGGCGGTGACGCTGGTGCGGGCCGGCCGGCTGATGCCGGAGTCGCTGGCCGAGGCGCGGTCGGCGGCCATGAAGGGCCAGGCCAGCCTGCCGGACACCCTGCTCGCCGGCGGCTACCTGACCGCTGCGGACCTGGAGGACGCCTGCCGCCTGCAGGTCGAGGAGGAGATCTACGACCTGTTCTTCTGCCGCGAGGCCCGCTTCGAGTTCCTCGAGGGCCAGAGCAGCCTGGAGGGGCGCGAGGGCGTGGTCGACGAGCGCTTCTTCGCCAACACCGACAGCGTCATCATGGAGGCGGCCCGTCGCATCGACGAATGGGCCTACCTGTCGGAGCGGATCGGCGGTGCCGAGGACGTCTTCCGCACCGTCGGCCAGCCCGACCCGAACCAGGTCGACGGCGACAGCCTGGCGATCCTGGACCTGGTCGACGGCCGGCGCAACGTGGCCCGCATCGCCGAGGTGTCGGCCCTGGGCACGTTCCCGATCTACAAGCACCTCTGCCAGCTGCTGGACGCCGGTGTGATCGGCCCGGTGGCCGACGAGGAGCTGCTGGCCGGCGCCGCGGAGTGCTTCCGCACCGGTCGCCTGCCGGACGCGATCAGCCTGTTCGAGCGGGCCGCTGCCCTCGGGGTGGGCGTGCCCGACGTCTACTCCCAGGCCGCCGAGGCCCTGCAGGCCGCCGAGCGGTTCGAGCAGGCCAGCAACCACCTGAAGTGCGACGCCGAGTTCCGGCTGGCGGCCGGCGACGTGGCCGGCGCCGTGCAGCGGCTGCACCGCGCCGCGGCGATGCTGCCGACGGATCTCGCCACCCGCGAGCGTCTGGTCGAGCTGTGCCTGTCGCGCAGCGGTCGCGTGGAGGGCTTCGACGCCCTGGCCGAGGGCAAGACCCTGGTCGACGTCTACTTCGAGGCCGGCGACCTGCGTCGGGCGCGGGCGCTGCTGGAGAAGCTGCTGCGCCTGCAGCCCGACGACGTCGATCTGAAGAAGGCCCTCGTCAACATCCACACGCGGAACGGCGACACCGCGAAGGTGATCGAGATGTACGAATCGATCGCCGAGGACCTGGTCCGCGACCGGCGGCCGATCGAGGCGGTGGGCTTCCTGCAGAAGATCCTGATGCTGGACCGGTCGCGCAACGACGTGACCGAGCGGATGCGCGAACTCTACGAGTTCGACGAGAGCGCCCGGACCCGCCGCCGCTGCCTGGCGGTGCTGGGCGGCGTGTTCCTGCTGCTGGCCGGGCTGGGCGTCGCCTACTGGTTCTACGATCAGCGCGCCCAGGTCGAGTTCGACCAGCTCGACGTCACCGCGCACCTGCAGGCCAAGGACTACCCGCAGGCGGTGGCGGCGATGCGCAAGTTCATCCAGGACCACCCGCTGACCCGGGCGGTGAGCCGCGCCGAGGAGGAACTGGCGCGGATCGAGGCGGGCCAGAAGAAGCACGAGGCGCAGATGGCGCACGAGCGCGCCGTCCGCGAGCGCGAACTGGCGCGGATGCGCGGCGAGTACCGCACCGCCTGGGCCCGGCACCGCGAGCTGTTCCTGGCCGGCGATCCGGACGGTTCGCTGGCGGCGCTGGAGAAGGTCCGCCAGCTGGTCCGCGACACCGGCGAGCAGGACGACCTGGCCTGGGCGATGGAGGAGCAGGTCGAGAAGACCTGGAGCCGCCTGCGCGACTTCCTGATCGGCGCCGAACGGCTGGCCGGCGAGGCGGCGCAGCTGATCGAGGCCGGCGACTGGGACCGGGCCCGGGCGGTGACCCTGGAGCTGACCAGCAAGTTCGACATCACCCGGGCGGCGCGCGAGGCGCGCATCCCGGTGCAGATCCGCACCCGGCCGAAGGGCGCCCGGGTCATGCAGGGCGGCCGCCAGGTCGAGCGATCGATCGGTGGCGTGCTGACGCCGCTGGTGACGCCGGCGGTGGTGCTGTGCCGGCCCGGCGAGGAGTCACTGGCGGTCGAACTGGAGGGCTTCGAGGCCGCCGCGTTCGTCGTCGACGCCCGCCGTCAGGCGGAGGTGGACCTGGTGCTGAAGGTCGTCGCCGAGCGGACCATCCGCTTCCCGGCGACGGTGCAGACCGGGATCGGCACCGGCGGCGCCTGGCTGGTGGCCGGTCTGCGGGACGGCCGCGTCGGCATCGCCCGCTCCGACACCGGCAAGGTGGTGCACGTGGCGCCGCTCGGCGGCCTGAAGGCGGTCGATTCGACGCCGGTCGTGAGCGGCGGCCGCGCCTGGTTCCTCAGCAACGAGGGCACCATCGAGTGCGTGATGCTGGAACAGGGCGTGCTGGCGGCCAACTGGCCGGTGCGCCTCGATCGCGGCGCCAGCACCGAGCTGGTGGCCGGCGACGGGCGGCTGGTCTTGTGCGACCGCGACAACCGCGTGATCTGCCTGGACCAGGCCGACGGCCGGCTGCTGTGGGTCGTGCCGATGGAGGGACAGCCGGCGGGCCGGCCGGCCCTCGACCGCCGCACGGTGGTGCAGACCACCACCGATGGCCGGGTCTTCGTGATCGACGTGGTGAACGGACGGCTGCTGCACCTGTGGCGCTGCCCGGCCGGCATCACGACGCGTGCGCTGATGGCCGACGGCACCCTGTTCTTCGCCTGCAGCGACGGCGCCGTGCGCGCGGTCGACGAGGACGACGGTCAGGTCCTGTGGTCGAAGCGCATCGGCCGCGTGCTGGCCGAAGGCGAACTGGTGGTGGCGGGCAACGGCGTGGTGGCGGTGGGGCCCGAGAATCGCCTGCTGCTGCTGGCGCGGACCACGGGCGAGGAGCGGGCCGCCGCGATCCTGTCGGGCGCGGCCCAGCGCGGGCTGTTCGCCGTGGGCGATCGGCTGTTCGTGCCGGTGCGGCTGCCCAAGGACCGCAACCGCGGGCCGATCGACCTGCTGCAGGCCCGCGATGTCGCCGACCTGTCGCCGCTGTGGGAGTACCAGGAGCAGGGCACCTTCACAGGTCCGCCCGGAGCCGGCGGGCGCGGCGTGGTGCTGGCCGACGCCAATGGCGAGGTGGCGCTGTTCCGATGAGCACGACCCACACCGCGGGAGGGCAACGGCGATGAACCTGATCCAACGGCTGAAGATCCGCAAGGAGCTGAAGCAGCTCGAACTGCGGGCCCGCGAGGAGCCGTCGCCGACGACCTTCGTCGACCTCGGCCAGGTCTACATCAACCTCGGCATGTGCGACCGGGCGGTCGCCCTGGCCGAGGAGGGACTGGCGCTGTTCCCGCAGTCCGGCGAGCTGGCCAAGCTGCGCGCCTTCGCGCGCCGCTCGTCGCTGAAGGAGCGGATCCAGGACCTGCAGGACCGCCTGGTGCGGTCGCCGAATCCCCGCTCCTACCGGGAGCTGGCCGGCCTGTACCTCGAACTGGGCGACATCTCGGCGGTGCAGGGCACCTGCGAGGAGTGCATCCGGCGCTACCCGGATGACCCTGGCGCGCACCTGGTGCTGGCCCAGGCCCGGCTGACCACGTTCTACCGCGACCTCGTCGCCCGTGAGGGCCTCGACGCGGTGCGCGAGTTGGAACGGGTCCTGCAGCTCGACCCCGAACTCGACCGGGCGCGGCGGCTGCTGGCCGAACTCTGCTACCGCGTGGGCGCCACCACCCAGGCCGTGCAGCACCTCGAACGGCTGCGCGACAGCGGCCGCGCCGACCAGGAGGCCGTCAGCCTGCTGCGGCTCGCCTCGGCACGGCCCGCCGCCGGCGACGACCTGTCGGCGCTGGTGCAGCAGGCCGAGAACGCCGGCACCCTGGCCAACCCGCCGGCGGCGCAGCGGGCGCGCCCGCAGCAGGCCGACGAGGGCATCAGCCAGATCCGCGATGCCCTGGCCCAGATCGCCGAGATCCCCGGTGTGCGCAAGGCTGCCTACATCCGCGGCACCCGGGCCCTGGTGAAGGGCGACGTGCGCGACGGCCGCGATCCGGTGCTGAAGGTGGCGCGGGTGGTGGCCAAGGCCGCCCAGCGCTTCGCCCGCCGCATGGACATCGGCAACTTCAGCCGCGGCGTGCTCGACGGCCGCTTCGGCCACATCGGCATCTGCTGCTACGGCGAGGTGGTGGCGGCGGTGCAGTGCGAGGCCGGCACGCCGATGGAACGGGTCCTGGCCGAACTGCAGGAACTGGTGGCGGGCTCGCTCTACCTGACGGGAGTCGCGGAATCGTGAACGGCATCTCCGACACCCTGTTCGAGCTGCGGCAGGCGCCGGGAGTCAAGGGCTGCGCCCTGGTGACGCCCGATGGCCTGGTGGTGGCGGAGTCCCTCGACCCGCGGGTCAGCCAGGACGTGGTCTCCGGGCTGGCCTCGTTCCTGCTGGTGACGACCACCCGCTGCCTCGAGGAGGGGCAGATGGGCGGGCTGAGCCAGTTCACGCTGCACGCCACCAACGGCAAGGTGGTGCTGGCCGAGGTCGCGCCGGCCTGGCTGGTGGTCATCCTGGACCAGTTCGCCGATCTGGACGCCTGCCGCGGCGAGATGCAGGTGGCGACCCAGGCGCTGCGGCGCCAGTCGCGCCTGAGCTGACCGCCGCCCGGCCGGATCCCGGATCGGGACCGGCTTCGGCTCAAGCCGGGCCTGTCCCGGCGCCGATGAGGCGGAGGAAGGCCGGTGGGTGTCCCGCGGATGGGGCGCACGCCGACCGTTGCCTGCGGGAGCACACCGACCCATGGTCCAGATCAACTTCGCCCTCAAGGAAGTCAACTGCAAGATCGTGTTCTACGGTCCGGGCATGAGTGGCAAGACCACCAACCTCGAGATCGTCCATCAGAAGGCGCCTGAGGAGAACAAGGGTGAGCTGACGTCGATCTCGACCGACGGCGACCGCACCCTGTTCTTCGACTTCATGCCGCTGGACCTGGGCACGATCGCCGGCATGCGCACCAAGTTCCAGCTCTACACGGTGCCGGGCCAGGTCTACTACAACTCGACCCGGAAGCTCGTCCTCCAGGGCGTCGACGGCGTGATCTTCGTCGCCGACTCGGACCCCGAGAAGATGGAGGAGAACATCGAGTCGTACCAGAACCTCATCGAGAACCTCGAGGAGTACGGCAAGGACATCCGCGAGCTGCCGCACGTCATCCAGTACAACAAGCGCG
>CAZMGG010000060.1:0-31957 GCA_964565715.1 uncultured candidatus Brocadiaceae bacterium
CTGCTGGTAGGGGAGACGGTGTTCGCCATGGGCAATCCGTTCCTGCTGGCCACCGACTTCACGCCGACGGTGACCTTCGGCATCGTCAGCGGCACGCACCGCTACCAGGAGGGTCAGGGCAACCGGATGCTGGTCTACCCGGACTGCATCCAGGTCGATGCCCCGGTCAATCCGGGCAACTCCGGTGGCCCGCTGTTCAACGAGCAGGGCGAGGTGGTGGGCATCAACGGCCGCATCTCGGTGGGCGAACGCGGCCGCGTCAACGTCGGCGTCGGCTTTGCCATCGCCAGCAACCAGATCCGCAACTTCTTCGGCGACCTGATGGCCGGCCGGCACGCCGAGCACGGCACCATGGACATGAGCGCCTGGTACATGACGGCGCCCAACGAACGACGGGGCAGCGAGGCGGCGGCACGGCGCGGCGTGTTCGTGCAGCAGACGTTCCGGGATTCGGTGGCGGCGCAGGCGGGCATCCGGCTGGGCGACGAGCTGGTGGCGTTCAACGGCCGCGACGTGCGCACCGCCAACCAGCTCGCCACGCTGATCGGCGTGCTGCCGGCCGGCGCCTGGGTGTCGGTGACCCATCGGGCGCAGAAGGGCCTCGACGAGGGCTATGGCGAGCCGCGGACGGTGTTCCTGCAGCTCGCCCGGCTCGACACCGGTTCCAGCATCGCCAACGCCGACGCCGACCGGCTGGCCAGCCGGGCCCACCGGCGCCTGGCCGCCACGGCGCTCGGCCGGCACGCCGGCGCCGGCGAGGACGCCGCCCGCTGCGCGACGATGGCCTACCTGACGCCCGCCGGTGACCGGGTGACCATCGAGCGCCGCGACCGGGCCCTGCGACTCTGCCTGGGCGAGCGCGTGCTGCTGCTCACCGCCGAGGGCGAGGGGCGCGAGCTGCGCCAGGGCAACGCCATCGAACTCGACGCCGAGGCCCGGGCCCGGCTCGAGCGCGAACTGGCCTGCAACCCGTTCCTGTTCCGCGGCGCCGACCGACGGGCGCAGATCGCGGATGCGCTGCTGCTGGGCGGCGTGCACGTGCAGGGGCGACCGGCGTATCGCTTCGGCCTGCCCGGCGATGGCGAACAGGAGGTGTGGCTGTTCCAGGACGGCAAACCGGCCGGCTACACCATGCGCGACCCGGTCCGCCGCCAGAAGATCCAGTTCCACGTCTGCCCGCCGGGCACGGCGCCGCTCGCCGATGCGCTGCTGGTCGTCGTCGATGGCAGGCTCGAGCAGCGCTGGCGGATGGAAGGCCCATCCTACGACGATCTGCCCGCCGACCGATTCACCCTGCCCGGCAGGTGATCCCATGCGTTCCGCACCCATCCTCCTGTTCTCCCTGACCGGTCTGCTGGCGGACCTGCTGCCCGCCCAGCGCGAGGACTTCGGCAAGGCCTACTCGTTCGAGGAGCGCGCGCCGCGCACGCGGGTGGAGCAGACCATCGACTCGCTGCTGCCGAGCATCGTCAAGGTGCATGGCGCCAGCGGCATCCGCACCATCGAGGCCTATGGCACCGGCCTGATCGTCAGCAAACAGGGCCACATCCTGACCCTCGACCAGGTGATGCTGCAGAAGGACCGCACCCGCGTGGTCCTCTACGACGGCTCGGTGCACCAGGCCGAACTGCTGCCCGAGGACCCGAAACTCGGCGTGCGCCTGCTCAAGATCGATCCTGCCGCGGCCGGCGTGGAGCTGCGGCCGATGTGGCCGCCGGCGGCGGATGCGGCGCCGGTGCGCACCGGCACCTTCGTCGTGTCGCTCGGCAACTGCTTCCGGCTGGCGGAGTTCAGCGAGAAGGTGTCCGCCACCTTCGGCGTGGTGGTCGGCCGCGCCGACACGGCGCTCCGCTACCGCCTGTCCGACGTGAAGCACGACGGCGAGCTGCTGCTCACCGACGCCTGCAACAACCCCGGCCATCAGGGCGGCGGGCTGTTCACCCTGGACGGCGCCTGGGTCGGCCTCAACCTGCGGCTGCTGGACAGCAAGGAGACCAACACGATGCTGTCGGCGGCGATCCCGTCCCGCGATCTGCTGCCCTACCTGGAGGAATGGGTGCTGGGCAAGGCGGCGGCGGCGGCAGCACCCGCCGAGCGCCGGCCAGTGAGCACCGGCATCGTGCTGTTCGATCCGCCGGGTCGCACCTCGCCGCCGGCCTACGTCGACCGGGTGCTGCCGGGCACGCCGGCGGCGACCCTCGGCCTGCGCCCCGACGACCTGATCGTGCGCATCGACGACTTCTCGATCCGCAGCTGCAAGGAGCTGGCCAGCGTGCTGGAGCGCTACGCGCCGGGGCAGACCGTGACGCTGACCTGGAAGCGCGGCACCGAGGTGATGACGGCGCCACTGACCCTGGCGGCGGCCAAGGAGGAACGATGAGGATCGCAGCGCTGATCGGCGGGCTGGCCTTGTCCATGGCCCTGCCCGGGCAGGCCACCGACGCCGACGAGTTCGTGCGGCTGCAGCCGGTGCTGCAGGCGGCGCTGGCCAAGGCGGCGCCGTTCGTGGTCACCATCGAGACCTTCGGCGGCACCCGCACCGGCGGCCCGGGCGGCGGCGGGCCGATCGACGGCATCGGTGGCCCGGCGCCGCGGCCCCGCCCGCAGCCGAAGCCCGACGACAAGCCACCGGAGAAGCCGCCGGAGAAGCCCGGCGACAAGCCGGCGGAGAAGCCGAAACCCAAGCTGCCGCTGGTCCCCGCCGGGTTCCTGCAGACCCAGGGCCGCACCAGCGGCGTGATCCTGAGCAGCGACGGCTGGATCCTGGTCTCGCGCTTCGCCCTCAACATCGATCCGACGACCATCCTGGTCCGCCTCGCCGACGGCCGCACCTTCCACGCCGAACGCGGCGGCGAGGACACCAGCCGCGGCATCGCCGTGGTCAAGATCGAGGCCGAGGGCCTGCCCGTGCCCGAGTTCGTCCACCCCAGGGACGTCCAGGTCGGGCAGTGGGCTTTCGCGCTCGGTCGCACCTTCGGGCTCGCCGAGCCCACCGCCCACATCGGCATCGTCAGCGCCCGCCGCCGTCAGTTCGGTCGCGCGATCCAGGTCGATGCCTACACCTCGCCGGTCAACTACGGCGGCGCGGTGATCGACGTGCGTGGCCGCGTGCTCGGCATCGCCGTGCCGCTGTCGCCCGCCGGTCGCGACGCGGGCGTCGAGTGGTACGACTCTGGCATCGGCTTCGCGACCACCATCGCCGACATCCCGGAGATCCTGCAGCGGATGCAGCAGGGCGAGACCCTGAACCGCGGCTGGCTCGGCATCAACATGAGCTCGCGGCACCTTGGCCCCGGCGCGCGGCTGGAGAACGTGCCGCGGGGCGGCGTGGCGCAGACCGCGGGTCTGCGCAAGGGCGACGTGATCCTGGAGATCGACGGCCAGCCGGTGATGAACTCGTTCCACCTGCAGATGCTGGTGAGCAGCCGCATGGGTGGCGATCCGGTTCATCTCAAGGTGCAGAAGAAGGACGGCGAGGAACCCGTGAGCATGACCGTGCTGCTGGCGGATGCGCCGTTCGAGGAACGCCGCGAGGGCGGCGGCGCCGAGCCGCCACCGTCGTTCCCGCTGCCGCAACAACCCGACGGCGGTCGCTAGGGCATGCGCTGGCTGCTGGGGGGCGCGCTGGCCAGCGTGGCGCTGGCGCTGGCAGCCGTGAGCCACCAGCCCGAGGTCGGGCCGGACGCAGCCCCATGGCGCGCGACGGATGCCGCCGCGGCGCCGTGGCCCCGACACTTCCCCGGGGCCGGCCTGCCGATCCCGGCGCCGCCGCAGCGCATGGTCGCGGCGTCGGTGTTCAGCGCCGAGGTCCTGCTGGAACTGGCGCCGGACCGCCTGGTCGGCGTGCACTCGCTCGCCGGCGACGCACGGTTCTCAGGCGCCGCCGAGGCCGCGGTCCGACTCGGGCGGCCCACCGACGGCACCGCCGAGCACGTGCTGTTCCTGCGGCCGGACCTGGTGATCACCGATCCGTTCACCGCCGCCGAGACCCAGGCGCTGCTGGAGCGGGCCGGCGTGCCGATCCTGCGCATGGGATCCACGAGTTCCCTGGACGACGTGCGCGACAACCTGCGGCGCATCGGTCATGGCACGGGCCTGGACGCGGCAGCCGCCCGGCTCATCGAAACGATGGACGCCCGCCTCCACGGTCTCGGGGCCGGTGCCGCCGACCGAGGCCGCTGGGGCCTGCTCTGCATCGACGGCGCCCTGCACACCTATGGCCGCGGCTCGCTGTTCGATGCCGTGGTGTCGGCGATCGGCGCGCGCAACGTCGCCGCCGAACGCGGCGCGCCGGCGTTCCGCAAGCTGGACGCCGAGGCGGTGCTGGGCTGGCGTCCGGACGCCCTGGTGATGGGCGTGATGCCCGGCGAGGAGGCTGCCGAGATGGCGCGCCTGCGCCAGGACCCGGTGCTGTCGGTGCTGCCCTGCGTGCGGGCCGGCCGGGTGGCGTTCGTGCCGCACGCCGGACTGGCCGCGACCTCGCACCTCGTCGCCGGCTTCGCCGAACGCCTCGCCGGCATCCTCGACGGCTGGGGACCGCCGTGAGGCGCCACGCGCCGGCGCGGTTCCTGCTCGTGGCCGGCGCCGTGCTGCTCGCGGTCGCGGCCCTGCATCTGGTGCTGGCGCGCGAAGGGCCTGACGTCGGCGCGGTGTTCGATGTGTTGCTGGCCCGGCTCGGCCTCGGGGCCGCTGATCCGCACGACATCTACCTGGTCGAACAGGTGCGCCTGCCGCGCCTGTTCGTGGCGATCTTCGGCGGCGGTTCGCTGGCGCTGGCCGGGGCCGCCATGCAGGCCGCGTTCCGCAATCCGCTGGCGGCGCCGGACGTGGTGGGCACGGCCGCCGGCGCGGCCTTCGGTGGGGCGTTGGCCATCGTGCTGGGCTACGCCACCGCATCGGTGCTGGCCGTGCCGCTGTTCGGCCTCGCCGGTGCGCTGCTGGTGACGGTGCTGGTCTTCGCGCTGGCCGGCAGCGGCGCCCGCTTCTCGGTGGCAGGGTTGCTGCTGGCCGGCGTCGCCCTCAACACCCTGGTCGGCGCTGTCACGTCGTTCGTGGTCACTTTCAAGTTCGACAACTACACCGCCAGCTCCAAGGTGCTGTTCTGGCTGATGGGCGGCCTCGACGCCCGGACCTGGGAACACGTCACGATCACCGGCGCCGGCGGTGTGCTGTTCGGCGTCGCGTTGCTGCCGCTGCTGCGCGAACTGGACCTGCTGACCCTGCGCGACGATTCGGTGCGCAGCCTCGGCGTCGACGCGGCACGCGCCCGCCAGCTCGTGCTGCTGTGCGCCTGCGGGCTCACGGCGACGACGGTGGCGAACACCGGCGGCATCGCCTTCCTCGGTCTCGTCGTGCCGCACCTGGCGCGGTTGCTGGTCGGCCCGGCCCATCGGATCCTGCTGCCGGCCAGCGCGGTGCTGGGCGGCATCGTGCTGGTGCTGAGCGATCTGGTCTGCCGGCTGGCGCCGCCGGACGCCAACCTGCGGCTCGGCGTGGTCACCGCCGCGCTGGGCGCGCCGTACTTCCTGTTCCTGCTGGCCAGGCACCGGCGAGGAGAGCTGCTGTGACGGCCCTGGCGGCAACGGGCGTCGCCGTCCGGCTCGGCGAACGGCAGGTGCTGGCGGGGGTCGACCTCGGGCTGCCGGCCGGCAGCGTCACGCTGCTGGCGGGACGCAACGGTGCTGGCAAGAGCACCCTGCTGCGCGTGCTCGCCGGTCTGCTGCGGGCCGATGCCGGGTCGGTGACCCTCGACGGCCGGCCGATCGACGCCTGGTCGCCGCGACAACGCGCACGCCGGGTCGCCTACGTGCCGCAGGAGGCCGACTCGACCTTCGAGTTCACCGGTCGCGAACTGGTGGCGATGGGCCGGCACCCGCATCTGCGGCGCTTCGCCGGGCTCGGGTCCGAGGACATCGCGGCGGTGGACATGGCCCTGTCGCGCGTCGATGCCGCCCACTTCGCCGACCGGCCGGTGACGACGTTGTCCGGCGGCGAACTGCGGCGCATCGCGGTGGCGCGGGCGCTCTGCACCGGCGCGCCGGTGCTCCTGCTGGACGAGCCGACCGCCAACCTCGACCTGGAGCATTCGCTGCGGCTGGGGGAACTGCTGCGGGCGCTGGCGGCGGAGGGCCGCACGGTGGCGGTGGCCAGCCACGACCTGAACCTGCTCGGGCCGGTGGCGGACTGTCTCCTGCTGCTGCACGAGGGCCGCATCGCGGCGTCGGGCCCGCCGACGGAGGTGCTGGCCGGCGACGCCGTGGTCGCGGCATTCGGGGTGCGGGCGGTGGCGCCGTCCGGGTTCTTCCCGCGCGCCTTCCGACCGCCCGACCAGGGCTAGACGGTGGGGGGGAGCCGGCTACCGCAGGCGTACCGCACAGTGACGCTTCAGAGCGAGCCGCCCCTCTCGGGCGGCTCGCTACTCGTCGTCCAGGTGCAGGTCCGGTTCCATGCTGCCGTGCAGCACGCGCTGGACCACGACTTCGTCAGCCGTGACGGTGTAGAAGGCGACGTGTCGGCGGATGAGGAGCGACCAGTAGCCGGGCCGAACCTCGTCGCGGCGCCGGCCGCGCTCAGGCTCTGCTTTGCACTCGTGCAGGCCGACGTCGAGTTCGTCGAGGTAGCGATCGGCTTGCGCCTCGCCCCAGGTCTTGAAGCTGTAGAGCCAGATTTCGCGAAGGTCAGCTTCGGCGCGCTCGCTGACGACCAGCCGGCGCGTCACGAGGGCGTCAGGCCCGCTTCCTTGCGCGCTTGCCTCTTGATCTTCTCCATGTCGAGCGGACCGGCGACACCGCTCTGTTCACCCTCGATCAGCGCGTGGCGGAGGGCTTGCAGCCGGGTTTCGCGCTCTTCGAGAAGACGGAGGCCCGAACGGATCACGTCGGTCGCGTTCCGGTAGCGCCCGGCCGCGACCTGGGAGGTAACGAAGGCGTCGAAGTGGTCGCCGAGGATGAAGGACGTGTTCTTGGGCATGGGAGTCTCCTGTGTTGCCTCTACTAATGGTACCAGATTCTGGTATTTCGGTCAAGCGACCGAGGAACTCAAGGGCCGGCCCCCATCACAGGGCCGTGGCCCCATGCTGAACTGGATGATCGCGAGCACTCAGACCAGAGCCGCCGTCAGCGGCCGGCCGGGAAGTCCGCCGGCGCGATCCGGAAGCGCTCGAACTCCTGGCGCCAGCGCTCGGGCAGGGGCTGGCCCTGCAGCGTGTCCATCCGCACCGCCGCGGTGACGACCCGCGCGCGGCAGAGCGGGCGTTCGTCGTCCGGCTGGGACATCCAGAACGCGAACTCCACCGACGAGCGGCCGACGCGCAGCACGCCCAGATGCACGTCCGGCGTGTCGCCGTAGCGCACCGGCGCGAAGAAGTCGACGTCCAGGTGCACCGCCGGCAGGCCGAGGTTGTCCTCGCGCATCACCCGCGGATAGGGCGCGCCCAGCCCTTCCGCCCACCAGTCCTCGAAGCAGCAGTGGAAGTAGTGCAGGAGCTTCGGGTAGTAGGCGATCCCGGCGTGGTCGATGTCGCCGAAGCGGTAGGGGTAGCGGCGGACGAACGCCTGCCCCACGCCTACCCGGCCTTCCGATCGGACGCTGCTGCCGCGGTGCAGAAGCGCGCCAGGCCGGCCACGTCCCGGGGCAGATCCGGATAGCGCTCGAGCTGGGCCAGCAGCACGTCCACCGTGGCGTCGCAGTCCGCCGCCGCCGAGTGGGCGCCGACCAGATCGCGACCGCAGTAGTGGCGCACCGCCGCCGCCAGGTTGCGGGGTCCCATCAGGAACCGGTCCCAGCCGGTCTCCTTGACGTTGAAGATCAGCTTGGCATCGACCTGGTGGCGGTCGCCCAGCTCGAACGCCAGCTTGTGGCGCTTGCACTCGGCCACCCACAGCGGCAGGTCGAAGGCGATCGAGTTGAAGCCGGCGAGATCGCAGTCGTGCAGGAAGTCGCAGAGCCGTGCGCCGACCTTGTGCAGCGGCGGCTTGCCGAACAGCCCGCGCACCTCGTCGGTGGTGATCCCGTGCACCTTGCTGGCCTGCTCCGGGATGTCGATCCCCGGATCGACGCGCTCCACCAGCGAGCGGCGGGAACCATCGACATCGAGCCGCACCAGGCCGATCTCGACGATGCGGTCGGCGGTGGGGTCGAGACCGGTGGTCTCGAGGTCCATGAACACGAGAGGGCGTTGCAGCCGCAGGATCATCAGGTTGGCCTCCGACACCCCGACCGGGTCCTGACCGGGACCCGTTGACCGCGAGGTGTTCCAGCGGCGCGCCATTCTCGGCGGCATGGGGCGCGAGGCAAGGACGGGTTCGGCCGGCGCGGCCGGCGGGCGGTCAGCGCCAGCGTCGCGCCAGGGCTTCGAGGGCCGGCAGCCAGCCGTCGAGCGACGACCGCTCCGTCTCGACCCTGGCGAAGGCGCCCGTCCAGCCCAGCCGGTCGTCCGCCGGGACCCATCGCTCGACCGCCGGGAACAGCACGCACTCCTCCAGTTCGATCGCCCGATGCAGGTGCGCCGCGTAGGCCCGGGCCGCCTCGACGAACACCGCCCGTTCGGCGTCGGTGAGCGGGCCCACGGGCTCCCAGAACAGCACCAGGGTGTGCAGCAGGGCGCGGCCGTGTTCGTGGGTGCGGAGCACGCCGCCGGCACGGGCGGCGGTCGCGTCGTCGCCGTAGACCGCCAGCGCCGGCAGGATTTGGTCGGCCTCCTTGCGCGCATGCACGCCGTCGACGAACTCGCGCAGGAAACGGAGGAGCGCGGCGCAGTCCTGGGCCGGGAAGGGCAGCCCTGCCTCGACGCGGTCGGCCATGGCGAGGAGGACCCGCAGGGCGAGGCACACGGCCGCGTGCTCGCGCCGGAGGCTGTCCAGAGGGTTGGCCATGGTTGCCAGCGACGGGCGCCGGGCGGGAGTCCTCATGCGCCGGCGGGAACCACCTGGGCCGGGGCAAGATTTCGGGGCCGGTGGATTCCAGAAGTTTGGGTTGTGTTCGGTTTGGAAATTGTTAGTGTCCCGAACATCCACCGAACAGGAGCACAGCCGATGCAGTTCGCGACAGCCTCTCGTTCCCGCCCGAAGGACCTGCAGACCCTCGCCCGCCGGCCTGGAGCTGCCAACCGGCCGATCCGGCTCGTCACCCGGCCGACTCCTTCCAGCACGAAGACCGCCGCTCCGGCGGCCACCCCGAACATCGAGCAACCGAACATTCCGCAAACGAACGTGCTCGGCGACGCGGTGGGGGCAGCTATCATCACGCTCGCGTTCCTTGCCCTGGCGATCTTCGGCTGAGTCCGGAGACGCCGGAGCCAGGCCGCCTTGGTGACCACCTCGCAGCCATGCCATCACGACCATCGGGAGGGATTGCCGTGAAGCCGACTCTTACGGAGAAGCAGATCCAGGTGCTTCGCTACTTCCGCGACTACCGCAAGGATCGCGGCATCGCGCCGACCCTCGAGGAGGCGGCAGAAGCCCTCGGGGTCAGCAAGATCACCATCCATGAGCACCTCAACCAGCTGTCCAAGAAGGGGGCGGTGCATCGCGACCGGGCCAAGGCTCGCGCGGTGTCGATCCTGCACGACCCGGACGAGGCCGATCACCCGAGCCAGCTGCCGACGCTGCCCGTGCTGGGCGTGATCGCCGCCGGCCGGCCGATCGAGGCCCTGGAGGATCGTGAGGACGTGAGCCTGGGGGAACTGGTGCCCACCGGCGACCAGATCTACCTCCTGCGCGTGCGGGGCAAATCGATGATCGAGGACCACATCGACGATGGCGACCTGGTGGTCGTCGAGCGTCGCGAGACGGCCCAGGATGGCGACATCGTCGTGGCGATCCTCGAGGACGAGGAGGCCACGCTGAAGCGGTTCTACCGCGAGCGCAACGGCATGATCCGGTTGCAGCCGGCCAACTCGAGCATGGTGCCGGTGTTCACCAACCAGGTGCAGGTCCGTGGCGTCGTGCGGGGCGTGATCCGTCGCTTCCGGTGACCGACGTTCCTGACCAGCCGTCGGCACCCGCCCCGCCCGGACGGAAGCAGAAGGGACCCTTCGTGATGCGGTGTGCCGCCGGCAAGCACGCCTGGTGCCGGTGCGGCCGCAGTGCCCGCTATCCGTTGTGCGACGGCACCCATCGGGACTCGGAGGTGACGCCGGTGAAGATCGTGCTCGACGAGCCGCGCACCGTGGTCTGGTGTGCGTGCGGCGAGACCCGCACGCCGCCCGGGTGCGACGGCTCCCACGCTCGGCTGCTCCCCTAGCTGCCGGCCTTCGGCGACCCGAGCCATCCCGCGCGCAGGCCGGCGGCTTCCCCGGAGCAGTCGCGGATGGGCTCCAGGGCGAGCGGCCCGCCGGGATTGGCGATCGGCACGAGGCTCCTCGTGCGGACCACGCCCCGGCTCGATACCAGCACCTGCAGGGACCTCCCGACCGCCGCCACCGCCTGGAACACCGGCGTCCACGAGTCGGCGGTGACCCGCAGGCCGTCCAGCGCCAGCACCTCGTCGCCGGCCGCGATGCCGGCCTCGAACGCCGGTCCGTCCTCGTTGACGAAGCCGACGACGGTACAGCCGTCCTGGAAGCCGAGCCCGAGGTAGGGCTTGCCGTTCTCCTTCTGCCGGATCGTGATGCCGAACTGGCGCAGCAGCGGCTCCAGACCGGGCTCGAGCGGGCCATCCACCAGCGAGGCGAGCAGCGGCCCGAGGTCGGTGCCGGCGGCGTGCTGCAGACTGGCCTCGACATCGGCGCGTTCGTAGCCGCGCCCCTGCTTCCACGTCGTCTGCCACAGGTGCCGCATCGCATCGTCGAGGCAGCAGCGGCCGCCGGTCGCGGCCCGGATCGTCAGGTCCAGGCACATCGCCGCCACGGCGCCGTTGCCGTAGTAGTTCTGCGTCGAGTTGCGCGTGTTCGCGTCGGGCCGGTAGAAGCGGATCCAGGCGTCGTGGCTCGCCGCCGCCAGCGATTGCTTGCGCCGGCCCTGGCCGGTGAGCAGGTTCTGCACGTTGCGGGCGACGGTCTCCAGGTACTCGCCCTGGTCGATCACCCCGGCGCGGAGACAGATCAGGTCGTCGTAGTAGGCGGTGAAGCCCTCCGCCAGCCACAGCATCGACGTGTGGTTCTCCTGCTCGTAGTCGTAGACCCACAGCTCCTGCGGACGCATGCGGGTCACGTTCCAGGCGTGGAACAGTTCGTGGGCGGCGAGGCCCAGCAAGTCCTGATAGGCCTTGCCGGGGCGCAGCGCCGTGCGTGCCGCCAGCAGCACTGAGCCGTCACGGTGTTCGAGCCCGCCGTGACCCGCGTCGGCGAACAGGCACAGGAAGGTGTAATCGCGGTAGGGGACCTCGCCGAAGACCTCGATCGCGCACCGGGTGATGCTGGCCAGGTCCGACACCATGCCGGCCGGCGGGGTCACGCCCCCGGTTCCCTCGAGGAGCGCTCGATGGGCCACGCCGCCGGCGGCCCACTGCAGTTCGACCAGGTCCCCGCAGAGCACCGGCGCGTCCATGGCCGCGTCCAGGTCCCCGGCGGAGAACACCGGACCGTCGCCGCCATCCCGCCGGGGCAGGGTGCATGCCACGCGCCAGCCTGCCGGCGCCCGCACGGCGACCTCGGCGGTCAGCCCGCGCCCTCCCACGGGCCACAGGAGGACGTTGGCGTGGTTCCAGAACGCATGGTCTGCGGTCACGTCCGCCGTCCGCACGGTCAGTTCGCCGGCGTGGACGTGGTAGGTGAGCCGGATCCGACGCGCGCCCGGCGCGAGGCCGACGCCGTACCGGTTCTTGCCCACCTTGCGGCACGGGAGGGGCGCCCCGGTGGCGGCATCGGTGGCAACGACCGGTCCCAAATGGCGGGCGAACTCGCGCACGAGGTAGCTGCCCGGGGTCCACACCGGCAGGAACAGGAGGCCTTCTGTTGCGGTCGTCCCGAAGACGCTCCGGTCGCACTCCAGCGACACCTCGATCCGGCGCCGCGCGGGGGCTCGGACATCCAGGGAGAAGGCGAGGTCGACCACGCGCGGGGGAAGTGGCACGCCCGAGAGGATTCGAACCTCTGACCTACGGCTCCGGAGGCCGTCGCTCTATCCAGCTGAGCTACGAGCGCGTGTGGGCCCAGCGTCTTACCCCGGCGGCATGGCCGGCACAACCTCGTCAGGGCCATTCGTGGCGCCGGCGGCTGGACCGGGTCGCTGGACGGGGTTGCCCGGAGCCGGGCCGGTTGCTTGAATTCCGCACTCCCCTCTGACAACCCGGAACTTCCGAAACCGGTACGCTCCACCGCGCTAGGAGCCCGCGTCCGTTCCGTCCCCGGTTCGCTCGCATGAAGGTTCGCACCGCCACCACCTGCTTCCTTGCCGCCGCCGTCGGCCTGCTGGCCGTGCCGGGCACGCATTCCGGTGGCAGCGTACCAGGGGGACGAGGTGACGCATCGGCGCTGCGCGGGCTGTTCGCCGACGGGGTGGATCCCTTCCTCGACTCGGACGACGACTTCCTGCCGGACGCGGTCGAGTGGGCGGTGGTCACGAGCCCCGAGAACGGCGACACCGATCGCGATGGCGTCCCGGACTTCGTCGAGGTCGTGCAGCGCGGCAGCCCGCTCACCCTGCGCGCGCCCATGCCCCAGGACCACGAGATGCGGGTGGTGGTCAACTCGACCCCCGTCGGCACCAGCGGGGCGCGGCAGACCTGGCTCCACCTGCTCTTCCGGTTCATGGGCGAGACGTCGTTGCTGACCTCGTTCCAGTCCTGGATCCAGATCTCGCAGATGCCGGGGATCCCGATCGGCCTCGATGGCCTCGGCAGCGGCCAGATGGTGTTGCGCCAGCGCCAGGTGTCGAACGAGGGTCTCTGGGTCTCGCTGTCGGTGCCGATGGGATCGGAGCAGATGCTCCGGCAACTGCTGCCCTGCACCATCGCCGCACAGGCCCGGATCGGCGGCCGCGACATCCGCACCGGTGTGAAGCTGTTCGACATCCGGAACACCACGGCCACGCTGGTGCCGTTCCGCGAGGGGTTCGCCGTCCAGAGCATCAGCCCGGCGGCGCCGATGGCCGGCGGCGGCAGCAACCGGATCTGCGTGCTGGGCCTCACCGAGGCGGGCAATGGCGTCTCGGGCACCATCTACCGGGTGGCCACCGCGGAATGCGACGACTGCAACGACCTGGAATGCGGCGTCGGCTGTCCGGAGACCGTCGGCTGGGTCTTCGTCGTCCCGGGCGGCATCGAGACGATCACCGGCGGCGGCTGACCGGGCCCTACGGCCTCATCGGACGGATGCGCCCCACGGCGAACGGTTCCGGTCGGCCGCAGTCCCTGCGAGGGAACCTTCCGCCCCCCCTCGATCGTCCCTAACCCGTGGAATTGCTTCGAGATCCCGACGCCGATCTGGTCGCCCGATGCCGGCGGCCTGACAGCGACGACTTCGAGGAGGCCTTCGAGCAGCTCTACCTGAAGTATCGGGACCGCGTCTACGCCATCGCCTTCCGGGTGAGCGGCTCCTCGGTGGACGCGATGGACATCGTCCAGGAGAGCTTCAGCCTCGTGTTCCGCAAGCTCGACGGCTTCCGGTCAGACTCCCTGTTCAGCACCTGGCTCTTCCGCATCGTCGTCAACTGCAGCATCGATCTGAAGCGGCGCGGCAAGGGCCGCTCGCTGACCCTGGTCGAAGACGCCAGCGAACTCGAAGCACAGGACGAGGCCAACGGCCCCGCCCGCTGCGCCGAGGTGAGCGAGCTGGGCGATCAGGTGCAACAGGCGATGGCCATGCTCAGCCCCAAGCTGCGGGTCGTGCTGGCGCTCCGTTATCTCGAGAGCATGTCCTACGAGGATCTGGCCGCCACACTGGCGATCTCCCTCGGCACGGTGAAGTCCCGGCTGGCCCGCGCCCACCTGGCGCTGGAGAAGATCGTCCGGGAGCACTTCCCCTGGCTGCACGCCGACGGCGCGCCGTTGGATCCGGCGCGGCAGGGAGGCATCGCGTGAACCACGCCTGCCGGACCTTCCTGCGCGACCTGGGGATCCACGTGGCCGAGCCGACCGGTGGCGCGGGCGCAGGGTCCCACGCCGACGCCTGTGCCTCTTGTGCGGAGCGTCTGCGGGCCGCCCGCGCCCATGCCGCGTGGTTGCGGCAGCGGCCCGCGGTGCCCGCGGCCCTGCGTGAGCGCGATCTGTTCGAGGCGGTGCTGGCGCGAGCCAGCGACGAGGCCGAAGCCGGGCCGATCGGCCGGCTGTTGCACGAGCATCTGCCGGTGACGGCGGAGCGGGAACACCCGTGGCCGGTCCCCTGCGCCGATGGCGAAGCCGAGCCCGGCGCGCCCGCCGACGCAGCACCGACGGCGGTCCCGCCCATGGCCGTCGACTCCGCCTCGGTCCCTGCCTGGGTCTGGCAGCGCGTCAAGGCCGAGATCCTCGCCGAGGTGGGATCGACCCGCCGGGTCGGCCTGCCGGTGCGCCGTCGGGCATCGCGGGCGATGACGCTCGCCGGCGGCCTCGTGCTCGTCGCCGCCGGTGCCGTGATCTCTGCCTCGCTGTTCCTCGGGCAGCCGGGGGAGCCCGAGCCCGAGATCGTCATGCGGCGGCTGCCCGCGGCACCCCTGGTGGACTACTCGCCGACCGCAATCCTCCGGCATGGGAGGGGCGAGTGATCGGCAGTCGGAGCTCTGATCCCGGCTTGCGGGGTTGCACTACGGGCGCATCCCATCGATCCTTCCCTCAGCCTCGCTCGGTCGCCGAGCCCCCTGCCCCCATGCCTCTGTCCCGACGGACCCCTGGCCTCATCACGCGGATCGTCCGCCACCTGGCGATCCCAGGCCTGCTGGGCCTGTCGAGCCTTCTGCCGGGCCTAGGTTGCCTGACGGGAGCCGTGCCTGCGCAGTCGACGGTCGCCACCGAGACCGGTGCCACGGCCGGTGCGCCGCCCGCCATCTCGTCCGCCCGCGACGTGACCTTTCCGTTGCTGGCCACCGCCGCCCAGGGGCTCACCTGGAATGCGACGCAGATCCGGCGTTTCCGTGACGAAACCGGCGCGTTCGTCGCGGTGCGCGAGATGCTGACGGTGAGTGGCAACGGCTCGCCCAGGGCGCCGTTCAAGCTCACCTTCCTGGGCGTGGAGGGCCAGCAGACCACGCCGCAGCAGATGCAGCGGTGGAGCGAGCTGTATCGCCGCAACGCCAGCCTCCTGCACGAACACGGCGGCTTCCGCGTCTATGACGCGGCGGCAGCCGCCAGCAACTACCAGATCTTCCCGTTCGGCTCCGGCATGCGGGCCGGCCGGCGCGTCGAGCGCGTGGTGGTCTTTCCGCGCCGCTTCGACAAGGCCATCTGGCTGCTGGAACTGGATCGCGCCACGGCGCTGGTCCTCTACTCGGCCGAGTTCGACCCCCAGGCCCGACTGGTGGGCGACCTCGAGACCATCAGCCTGCAGACCGGCGGCCAGGTCGGTCCCCTGACCACTGGCTGGGCCTGGCGTCCGCGCATGCAGCAGACCCGCCATGCGACGCCGATGGAGGCGCTGGACGAGGCCATCCGCCGCGACGCCGAGGCCAAGTCGCTGGTGCTGCCCGACCTGTCGGCGGTGGTGCCCGACTACGCCCCGATCGAGTCCCACCTGAGCGAGAACCTGCTGAATGGCAGCACCAGCCTGGTGCTGACCTACAGCGACGGCATCGACGCGTTCTTCGTGATCCAGACGCCGCGCCAGCAGGATCCGTTCGCCGGCCTGCCTGCCAACGTGGTGCTGCCGGGCCGGCCGCAGCCCCACACGATCGCCTACTTCGACGACCCCAGCCTGCGCGTCTACCTGTTCCACAGCGGCAGCGTGGGGTTCACGGTCGCCGGACGCGGAGCCCTCAGCCGGCTCGGCGAGGTTGCACGGCTGGTCTACCGCCAGGCCGGCCGCTAGCGCGGCGCCGTCGCGTCCGCCCATCGGCGTCGAGCCGCCGCGACGGGAACCGTCGTCGAACCCGGACGGTTGGTCTGATCGGGCGCGATCTCTCACCCGGCCCGCCGTCGTGATCCGGCCGGGAAGCGTCCGTGCCATGGGTGATGCGGCCGTCTGCCACCGCCAGGCTGCCGGGGTTGGCATGTGCGGTGCTCCTCTTCGGTGACTCCCACCCGAGACCCGCCACCGACGAGCACGATGGACACCAACCGGAACGACCAGCCGAACCAGCCCTCCGACGCCCTCGGTTCCGCCGAGTACCGCGCCCGCCTGATGACCAAGCTGAACTGCCTGATCGCGGTGCTCGAGGTCGCGATCACCAAGATCTCGAAGAGCATGGATCTCCCCGGCGCCAACGAGGACCGCCTGCTGAAGATCCGAGGCAACCTGGAGAACACCCTCTCGATCTGCCAGCGCGCCAAGCTCACCCTCGAACGCACGGTGGCGGGCCAGACGCTTGCCGGCCGCACCCGCCCGGACAACAACCCCAACCGGATGACGGCGCGGGACTACGTCGAACTGACCAGCATCGACGAGTACCGCAAGTTCAAGAAGCTGCCGGCCATCACCAAGGACGAGCTGAAGGGCATCGACTTCGACGACCTGGGCCGCCGCCTGATGCAGTAGACACCGCCCGCAGGCGGGCCCGGTTCAGCGCCCTGCGTCCTTGTCGCCCGCCGGCATCTGCAGCTGCTTGCGCAGGCGTTCCTCCACGCCGGCCGTCATGCCGTCCTCCCGCAGCACCAGGGCGCCCTTGCCGTCGAACACCAGCAGCGTCGGCAGCGCGGCGAACCGGTGCAGCTTGCGCGTGAACTGCAGATCGGCGACGAACACCGGATAGCCGAGGGCCTGGCGATCGCGGAACGCGCGCACGGCCGCGGTGCGTTCCGCCTCGTCCCTCGCCCGCTCGATGCAGCCGGCCAGGATCACCGCCGCGGGGAACTCCCGCTGCAGCCGTTGCAGCAGGTCCGCCACCGGCTCCGCCTCCCGGTCCCACGTGGTGGTGAGCGCCAGCAGGACCGGCTTGCCCTGGGCATCGGCGAACTTCCGTTCCTTGCCGTCGACGTCGGTGATCGTGAACTCGAAGCCGGTGTCCGCCTCGCCGGGGCGGAAGATGCGTCCGGCCGGGACCTTCTCCGGCTCCGGGGGCTCCTCCTTGGGCTCGGCCTCGGGGGCGGGGCCTTCGGCGGGCCGGGCCTCGCCCCCGGCCAGCGCCTGCCGCACCCGCTCGTCGATCTCGGCGCCGATCTCCGGCGAGAAGCCCGTCCACATCTTGTCCAGCACGAGACCGCGCCGGAACAGCAGGAGCGTCGGGTAGCCGCTGAAGCCCGCCACCTGGGCCTTCAGCTCGTCGTTGCCGATCGCCAGCGTCCAGGTGATGCGATGTTCGACGGCGAACTTCCGCACGGTGTCGACCTGCTCCTGATGCGAGCCCTCCTTCTCGTAGGCGAATCCGACGATCTCCAGCCCCTCCTGCTTGTGCCTGCCGTGCAATTCGGCGAGGTGCGGGATCGCGTCGCGGCACGGGCGGCACCATGTGCCCCAGAGATCCACCAGCAGCACCGAGTCGGCGTACAGGTCCTGGCTGATCTTCTGGCCGCCGATGCTGGTGGTGGCGAAACGGATTCCGGCCTTGGCATCGGCGTCCTGCGCGGCGACGGAGCCGGTGAGGGCGAGCAGGGCGACTGTGGCGGGAACGAAGCTGCGCATGGCGTGATCCTGGGCTGCAGACGGAGGCCATGAGGATCCCTTCTCCCGGCGCCGCGGGCAATCCCGTGGCGGGCTTCACACCCGCGCCGTCGGCAGCCGATGTTGCCCTGGGGAAACGAATGACGACAGCATCAGGGATGGGACAGGTCAATCTCGCGCCGACGCATGCCCGGATCCTCCTGGCCCTGGGCGCCGACCGCGCGGCGGCCCTGCAGGAGCCGTTGGAGCAGGCGGGCCATCAGATCGTGACGGGCGATGCGTGCGACGAGGAATCGCCGGCGCCCGACCTGGTGCTGGCGGAACTGGCGCAGGTGGAGGAATGGGCCGGCCGGCAGACGTCGGTGCTGGCGATCGCCGCCGGAACGACGGCGACCCCCGCCGGCTGCGTCGGCGTCCTGTCGTGGCCGCTCGACCACACCGCGTTGCAGGTCGTCGCCGCCCTGGCGGTACGGCTGCGGCAGGCCGAACAACGGGCCCAGGAGCTGGAGCAGGTCGTCGGCGGCATGCGCGACGGTTCCGCGATCGTCGGCCGCAGCCCGGTGATGCGCCGGCTCGCCGAGGCCCTGCGCCGGGCCGCCGACAACGACGCCACCCTGCTGATCGAGGGCCCGGCGGGCAGCGGCAAGTCGCTGGCCGCGCGCGTGGTCCACTGCAAGAGCCGCCGCGGCACCCGCCCGGCGGTGGTCGTCGAGTGCGACGGCGTGGACGGCGATGGCCTGCAGGAGGTGCTCGCCGGCGCCGCGGGGACCACGGTCCTGCTGGAGAACGTCGAGCGGCTGCCGGCGGCGGCGCAGTCCGTGTTGGTGCGCTTCCTCAAGGAACGGCCGCGCCCGGGCACCGAGCGCGAGCGGCCCCGCCTGATCGCCACGACGTCGGCGCATCTGCCCGAATTGGTTGCCAAGGGGTCGTTCCGCGAGGACGTCTACTACCGGCTGAACGCCTTCCCGCTGCGCATGCCCGCCCTGCGGGAGCGCGTCGAGGACATCGGCCTGCTGGCCAACGCCTTCCTGCAGGGCGCCGTGCCGCCCGGCACGCCGCCGGCGGCGGGCTTCACGGCCGCGGCCCTGATCCTGCTGGAGAGCATGCCGTGGCCCGGCAACGTCGGTCAGCTCGAGGGCGTGATCCGTCGCGCCCACGTCCTGGCCAGCGGCGGCCCCGTCGACCGGGCCCACCTGCTCGGGCCGACCACCGGGCTGGCGCCCGCCGCGGAACCGAAGGTCACCGTCGAGACCGCGTCCGACGACGACGAGGTCAGCGAGGAGCAGATCCGGCCCTTCGAGGAGGAGGAGCAGATCCTGCTCGGCCGCGCCCTGCGCGCCACCAAGGGCAACGTCCGTCGCGCCGCCCAGCTCCTCGGCATCGGCCGGGCCACCCTCTACCGCAAGATCCAGCAGTACCGGCTCCGGCTCAACTGAGCCCTGGCCGCGGCGCACGGCGTCCGGCAGACTCGTGCCGGCGCCGCCGGCGCCGCGCCGATGGATGCCATTCCGGTCTGTCACGAGGACGAACACATCCTGGTGGTCGCCAAGCCGCCGGGCCTGCTGGTGCTGCCGGCGCCTGGCCGTGCGGGCCCGAACCTGGTGGATGCCCTCTCCCGCGCCCGCGGTGAGCGCCTCTACCCGGTGCACCGGCTCGACGAGGACACCTCCGGCGCCTACGTGCTGGCCCGCACCGAGGCCGGCCGGACGGCGCTCGACGCCATGTTCCGCGCCCACGCCGTCGAACGGATCTACCTGGCGTTGGTGGCGGGCACGCCGTCGCCCCCTGCGGGTCGCATCGAGTCCCGGCTGCAGGAGGGCAAGGACGGCGTTGTGCGGGTGGTGACCAGGGGCGGGGAACGGGCGGTGACGCACTACGAGACCCTGGCCCGACGGGGTCCGGGTTGCCTGGTCCGCTGCCGGCTGGAGACGGGGCGTCGCAACCAGATCCGTGCGCACCTGGCGGCGCTGGGCTGCCCGATCGCCGGCGACCGCAAGTACGGCTACCGCCAGCGCGGCGCCGCCGGCTTCGGCCGGGTGATGCTGCACTCCTGGCGGCTCGCCTTCCGCCATCCGGTGCTGGGGACCGAGGTGCGGGTGACCGTCGCGCCGCCGGAGCCCGAACTGATGCCGGACGCCGACGATGAAACGTCGGTGTAGGAGCGAAGCGACGGTTCTTCCGCCGGACCGGAGCCGGTAAGCTCCGGCCCCCGGTGCGGCAGCAGCTCAGGGTGACCAGGGTGACACAGGACTCCCTGCTCGGATTCCTCTCGGGCACGGGGCTCCCGGTGGTGTCCCGTCTCGTGGCGGTCGTCCGCTGGATGACCCTCGTACTGGCCGGCGCGAGCCTGCTCTACGGGGCGTTCGCGCTGGTCTGGTGGCCCGAGGCGTTCTGGCGCGGCGATCTGCCATGGGGTGGCGCGATGCCAGCCCTGGTCACGGCGCCGATCTACGCGTTCGCCCACGCGAAGGCCCGCCAGCGGCGCATGCAGGCCGCCGCCATGGCCCTGTTCGTCGCCCTGTTCGCGGTGTCGATCCTGGCGACCTGGCCGCGCGGCGCCTTCAGCACCGGCTGGTACATGCAGCCGTTCCTGGCCCTGCTGGCCACCTGCGGCCTCGGCGTCATGGCCGGCCTGACCATGACCCTGGTGGCGGTGCTGGTGCTGCTCGGGGCGGCGCTGGCGCAGCATGGTCTGCGCCTGCAGGAGGGGGTGCTGCCCGAGCTGTGGGTGCACGCCACCAGCCTGGCCGCGCTGACCCTGGCGTCGGCCCTGTGCGGCGCGCTGCTGCACAAGGTCCTCCTGGCCGCGGTGCAGTCGGCGGAGACCCAGCGCCGCCGCCAGCTCGAGAGCAGCCGGGCGCTCCGCCATCGCGAGAAGCTGCTGCGCCATGCGCTGCGGGTCGAGACGGTCGGTGACCTGGCCGGCATGGTCGTCCACCAGCTGCGCAACTCGTTCCAGGTGATGATGGCGCACGTCAGCCTGGCGGCCAGCGCCGGCGAGTCCGAACGCGAGGAGCGGCTCCAGCTCGTCGACGAGACCCTGCGCCAGTCGGTGCCGTTGCTCGACCAGCTCATGCAGCTCGCCCATCCCGGCGAGGGCCAGGCCGCGGCCGCCGACCTCAACCACCTTGCCGCCGAGTTCCACAAGAAGGCGGCTCGCGTGATCCCTTCGTCGATCACGCTGCGATTCGAGCCGACCGACGCCGATCTGCCGGTGGTGGTGGACGGCCGCGGGCTCGAGCACGCCCTGTGGAACCTGGTGATCAACGCCCGCCACGCCATCACCGGCCAGGGGTCGATCACGCTCCGCACCGGCGGCGACGGTGCGCGGGTCTGGATCGGCGTCGAGGACAGCGGCTGCGGCATCCCCGAGGACGTGCAGAAGCGGATCTTCGACCCCTACTTCACCACCAAGCCGGTGGGGCAGGGGACCGGCCTGGGGCTGGCGGCGGTGGCGCGGTTCATGCGCGGCAGCAACGGCTCGGTGGACGTGCGCAGCGTCGTCGCCGAGGGCAGCCAGTTCGTGCTGCGCTTCCCCCGGCGCGGCCGACGGGAACAGGCCAGCGCCTGAACGGTCCGGCGGACTAGAGGTTGACCGCGCGGCCGAGCCGGCGGCCGAGGACCTCGGCCAGCACCTTCCGCAGGGGGCCTCGCCCCTTGGTGTCGAGCCAGTCGCGGGCGGTCGCATCCCAGGCGAAGTGCCAGGCCTCCGCCCCCTCCGCCAGCCAGATCTGATGCGCCGCGGTCTGGCGATTCATGATGCACTTGCGGCCGTCGGCAAACTCGATCTTCAGCACGCCCATGGCCAGGTCGGCATCCAGTTCGTCCGGGTCGAACCGGTCCAGCCGCGCCAGCACGTCACCCATGAAGGCGTCGGCCCGCTGGAGGAAGGCCATGTCGTCGGCAGGGGCGGTGGTCATGGCACGGCGAGGTTACCTTCCTCGTGGCTTCCCGATCGCGAGGTGCTTAAAAAACGTGACCGGCGATCTCTCCCAAGGCCGCCGGTCACTGCTGGACGGTTCCGACTGGTTAAGAAGTGCCCTCTCTTGCCCGATGGCCCTCCCTGCAGAGGTCATCGAGCGCCAGTCGGGACCGTTCGTCCCATGCAGGAGCAGTAGACGTTCGAGGGGGTCGTTCTTTCCTCGTGCGCCATTTTTTTCGGCGAACGCGGAAAACGACCATGGACCAGTGCGCCAGGGACCAGTGCGGCGGTGCGGATCGACGCCCGCGCGTGGTCAACGGCTGCGGCGGTCCGCCGTGGCCACCCACTCGTCGATCAGGTCGGCGACCCGCGTGCCCTCCGCCTCGGCCTCGAAGCTGAGCACCACCCGGTGGCGCAGGGCGGGCAGCAGGCACGGCATCAGATCGTCGCGCACCACGGCCGGGCGGCCCGCCAGCAGCGCCCGGGCCTTGGCGCCGAGGACCACCGCCTGGCCGGCGCGGGCGCTGGCGCCGTAACGCACCAGCCGGCGGGTGCGGTCGCTGGCGTCGGGCGCATCCGGATGGGTGGCATGCAGCAGCTCGGCGACGAACCGCAGGAGGTGCTCGCCGCAGAGGATCTCCCGCGCCAGGGCCTGCAGGCCGGTCACCGCCGCCGCATCCAGGATCGGCTCGATGGTCGGTCCGCCCGGTCCGGTGGTGCTGCCCAGGATCGCGACCATGGCATCGACCCCCGGCGCGGTGACCTCGAGCTTGAACAGGAAGCGATCGAGTTGCGCCTCGGGCAGCGGATACGTGCCCTCCAGTTCGATCGGATTCTGGGTGGCGATCACGTGGAACGGCCGCGGCAGGGGATGGGTGACGCCGGCCACGGTCACCGAGGACTCCTGCATCGCCTCCAGCAGGGCGGACTGCGTCTTCGGCGTGGCACGGTTGATCTCGTCGGCCAGCACCAGGCTGGCGAACACGGGACCCGGCTGGAAGCGGAACGAGCGGCCGCCGGCGGCTTCCTCGACGATCTGGGTGCCGGTGACGTCGGACGGCATCAGGTCCGGCGTGAACTGGATCCGGCCGAAGTCGAGGCCGAGGCCACGCCCGAGCGAGCGGACCAGCAGGGTCTTGCCGAGACCGGGCAGTCCCTCCAGGAGCACGTGACCGCCGGCGGCCAGCGCCACCAGCAGGTCCTCGATCAGCCGTTCCTGGCCGATCACGAGACGGCCGAGGTCTTTGCGCAGTCGCGCCGCCCGGCTGCCGAAGTCCTCGGCCCGCTGCTGCAGGGTCTTGCCGTCCACGGCGCAGAAGGAAACGGCGTCGGCGGCCGCGGTGCAACAGGCGGGCGCCAATCCGCCCGGCGCCCGCGCAGTGCGCGGCGTCAGGTGCGCTGGAACGAACGCCAGCCGATGCAGCGGTCGGCGGAGTCGGGCAGCACCGCGACGATGGTCCGCCCCTGGCTCGCGGGCCTCGCCGCGACCTGCAGGGCGCCGTGCAGCACCGCGCCGGAGGCCGGCCCGGCCAGGATCGCCTCCTCGCGCAGCAGCCGCCGCACCGCCTGGGCCGCCTCCTCGTCCCGCACCGGCACCACCTCGTCGAGGTCGGCCAAGGAGAGGATGTCGGGCAGGAAGCCGGCGCCGATGCCGGGGATGTCGTGGGGCCCGGGCGCGCCCCCGCCGAGCACCGGGCTGCCGGCGGGCTCCACCGCCACGATCCGGACGTGGCCGTGTTCGCGGAAGAACGCGGCGCAACCCGCCGCTGTGCCGCCCGTGCCGACCGGCACCACCACCACGTCGACCTCGCCGTCGGTGTCGCGCCAGATCTCCGGCGCGGTGGTCTCGGCGTGGGCGGTGGCGTTGGCGCGGTTGGTGAACGCCTGCAGGCAGATCGCGCCCGGGGTGGTCTTGGCCAGCCGTTCGGTCTCCGCCATGGCGGCCCGCATGCCGCCCGCCGAGGGCGTCCGCACGATCTCGGCGCCCATCGCCTCGGCCAGCGCCATCTGCTCCCGGAACAGGTTCTCCGGCATGGTAAGCACGACCCGGTAGCCCAGGCGGCGGCCGACCATCGCCACGGCGATGCCGAGGTCGCCGCCGGAACACTCCACCACGGTGCCGCCGGGCCCGAGATAGCCGTTCTGTTCGGCGTGGCGGATCATCGCCAGGGCGGTGCGGGCCTTGTTGCTGCCGGTGGGGTTGCGGAAGTCCAGCTTGGCCAGGAGCCGCACGCCGGGCGGCCCGAGGCGGCGCAGCGCCACCAGCGGCGTCTCGCCGATCAACCAGGTGATGTCGCTGGCGACCTTGGCCATGGGGGGGAACAGCGTAGCCTTGCCGCGCACCCGGGGAAGGCCATGATGCTGGCGATGTCCCGCCGGGTCTGGCTGCTGTGCCTGTCGTTGTTCGCCGCCTGCCGCGGCGTGTCGCCGGATCCGGCGGCGCTCGCGGCCCGGCCGTTGCCCGACGTGACGCTGACCGAGGCCCAGCGTGCCGTCGTCGCCACCCACGCCCGGGCGGCCACCGACGCGCTGGCGGCGTGGGACTTCGCGCTGGCGGAGGCGAGCGCCGAGGCGGCGCTGGCGATCGATCCGCGGACGGCGCGGGCGCGCGCCGTGCTGGGCCTGTGCCTGCAGCACCGTGCTGGCCAGCGGCAACCGACCGACCTCGCGCTGCAGAACGAGGGGGACGGCGAGACCCTGCGCGCCGTGGCGCTCGCGCCGGCGGATCCGCTGGTCGGCCGTCTGCGCGCCGAGTTCCTCGCCCGCTCCGGGCACCTGTCGGCGGCGGCCCTGGCGGCCGAGGAGGCATTGCAGCGCAGCCGGCCGCCGTCGGCGGATGCGGTGCCCGATCCGGAGCGGACCCTGCTGGTGGCCCAGGCCGCCGACCACCGCTTCGAGCTCGGCGAAGAACGGCTGGCGCGGCCGCACCTGCGCGAACTGGTGCAGCTCCGACCCGACGACGCCGAGGCGTGGTTCCGCCTGGGTCACTGCCGCCTGGTGGGCGACGACGTGGCGACCGTGGCCGGCGCGGCGGGGGCCTTCCAGCGTTGCGCCGAGCTGCGGCCCGACGACCGGGTGGCGGCCCGCGCGGTGGGCACGTCGCACCTGCGGGCGGCGGAACTGGCCGAGCGCCTGGGGCAGGGGCCGGCGCGGACCGAGCAGCTCACCCTGGCGGCGGCGGCCTTCGCGGCCGCGGCGGATCGCTTCCCCGACGACGCCGACGCGGTGTTCGGGCTGGGCGTGGTGCGGGAGGCCCAGGGTGACGCGGCAGCGGCCCAGGTGGCCTACGTCCGGGGGCTCGAGCAGGACCCGGACCACGTCGGCTGCCTGCTGAACCAGGCGGCGCTGCTGGCGGCGGACACCGCGAATCCCGCGAGCCGTGGCGGCGCCCGCCTGTTGCTGGACCGGGTGCTGGCGCTCGCCGATGCCGGCAAGGCCGACTTGACCCGCCGCGAGCGCGAGCGCATCCAGGCGTGGGTTGCGGCGGCGCCGGACCCGGCGCCGGCGATCAGGCGCCCATGATGCTGTAGCCGGCGTCGACGTAGATCGTCTGGCCGGTGATGCCGCCCGCCAGCGGCGACAGCAGGAACGCCGCCGTGTTGCCGACGTCGCCCTGGTCGACGTTCCGCCGCAGCGGCGACTTGCCGGCCATGTCGTCCAGCAGCTTGCCGAAGTCCGACACGCCCATCGCCGACACGGTCTTGATCGGGCCGGCAGAGATGGCGTTGACCCGGATGCCCTTCGGCCCGAGGTCGTTGGCGAGGTAGCGCGTGCTGGCCTCCAACGCCGCCTTGGCCACGCCCATCACGTTGTAGTTGGGCACGACCTTCTCGGCGCCGTAGTAGCTGAGGCAGACGATCGAGCCCTGGCGGCCTTCCATCAGGGGCGCGGCGCCGCGGGCGAGGCCGATCAGCGACCAGGCCGAGACCTGCTGCGCCATCTGGTAGCCCTCCCAGGAGGTGTCGACGAAGTTGCCGCCGAGCTCCTCGCGCTTGGCGAAGGCGATGGAATGCACCAGGCCGTCGAGCGGGCCGACCTCCTTGCCGAGGCGTTCGAAGAAGCGGTCGATGTCGCCGGGCACGCTGACGTCGCAGGGCGCCAGGAAGGTGCCGGCGGGCAGCTCCTGGGCCAGCTTGCGCACGGGTTCCTCCATGCGCTCGTTCTGGTAGCTGAGGGCGATGGTGGCGCCCTCGCGGACCAGGGCCTGGGCGATGCCCCAGGCGATCGAGCGCTTGTTGGCGACGCCGATGATCACCACCTTCTTGTCAGACATCAGGCCCATGGTCGTTTCCTCGGTGTGGGAGTCGGGCCGCAACATAACGCGGCGGCTGCACGCAGGTCACGCTTCTGTCGGGCGCGCGCGCCCGAGGGCGCGGAACAGCTTGCGGCTGGCGGTGGTCCAGGGCGCCGTCGGGTCGGCGGGCGAGGCGCGCAGCAGGGGGCCGTCGTCGCCGGCGGTCGCCCCGTGCAGGGTGACCTCGATGCGATGGCTGGTGATGGAATGGCGCGCGGTGGCCAGGGCCGCGCCGACGCGGGCGAGGAGGCCGAAGCGCGCGCGCAGGGCGGCGGCGAGGCCGGCCGGGCCCGGCAGATCGGTCAGCAGGCCGGGGCCCGGCAGCTCGAGCTGGCCGGCGTTGACGGCGCCGGCCGGCAGCCGGCAGGCCAGCACCAGGTCGCCGCGGGGGATCCAGGCGACCCGGGCGCGCACCGCGGTGAAGGCCTTCGCCGGCGATCGCACGGGCAGCCCGGCGGCGAGGCCCAGCTCCCGCCCGCGGCAGTCCGCCGCCACCGGGCAGCGTTCGCACAGGGGCGCGCCGTTCGGCACGCACACCGTGGCGCCGAGGTCCATCAGGGCCTGGTTGAAGTCGCCGGGGCGGACGCGATCGAGCCAGCCGGCGACGGTCGCGCGCACCATCGCCAGGGTGGCCGGCAGCTTCACGTTCTCGCGCAGCGCCCGATGCCGGGCGACCACCCGCTCGACGTTGCCGTCGATGGCCAGCTCCGGGCGATCGAAGGCGATCGAGGCCACCGCGCCGCGGGTGTACGGGCCGATGCCCGGCAGTTCGGCGAGCCGGTCCGGGTCCGCGGGCACCTCGCCGCCGTGCTGCTCGCACACCTGCCGGGCCCCGTCGCGGAGCAGCCTGGCCCGGCGGTAGTAGCCGAGCCCGCGCCAGGCCTGCAGCAGCGCGTCGTCGTCGGCCGCGGCGAAGGCGGCGGGCGTGGGGAAGCGGCGCAGGAACGCCGTGAAGGCCTCCCGTACGGTCTCCACCCGGGTCTGCTGCAGCATCACCTCGCTGACCCAGATCGCCCACGGGTCGCGGGTCCGCCGCCAGGGCAGGTCGCGGCGGTGACGGTCGTACCAGGCCAGCAGGCGCGCGGCGAAACTCGGCCGGGCGGCCATGCCGGGGCCGCGGCTACTCGCCTTCGTGGTTGTCGCCGGTGTAGTCCGTCTCCAGGCCCAGGCGCGAGCGGAGGTCCATCTCGGCCTGTTCCAGCAGCGAGCCCAGCTCCACCGGGTCGGTGTGCTCGGCCTGCAGGGTGATCCGGATCACGATGTCCTGGTTGGTGCCCTGGACGTGGGTCCGCGACGAGACGCCCTTGTGGCGGCGGGCGAGGTCGTGCAGCACCTTGTGCAGCGCCGACTCGTCACGGCTGGTGAAGTCGACGTGGCGCGAGCGACGGATCGTCTGCGGGCCGTGCTTGGACATGGCCGGCATCACGTGCAGGGTGAACAGGCGCTGCATCTCCGCCGGCACGCCGGGCAGCAGGAACACCGTGGTCCGGCCCAGGGTCATCTGCACCGCCGGGGCGGTGCCGATCGGGTTCTCGTAGGTGACCGCCCCTTCCGGGACCATCGCCATGCGGGCCCGGTCCTCGTTCATGTCGCCGTCGTCGATGACCTCGGCGGCGTGCATGCGGCGGTAGGCGCTGGCGATCTGCTCCAGGGCGGTCTTGTTCTGCACCAGCGGCTTGCCGGTGGCCTTCGCCAGGCAGGCGCGGGTGTTGTCGTCGAAGCCCGGCCCGATGCCGCCGGTCACCAGCAGGTAGGCCGGCTGGTTCTCGAGGGCCCACTTGATGGCGCCGACCATCTCGCTCTCCACCCGGTCGAGCACCTGGACGGTGCGGACGCGCAGCCCGAGGTCGGCGATCCGGGCCGCCATGAAGGCGGCGTTCCGGTCGACGACGGCGCCCTCCAGGATCTCCCGGCTGACGCAGAGGATGAAGACGGTCTTGTCGGTCAAAGGCGGGCTCCGTGGTGCTCGGCTGGCGAGATTTTGAGCGGCGGGACGATACCCGATCAAGGCCGGTTTGTTGAGTTGCCTGGGGTCCTTTGGCTCGGGAGAATGCTCGCCTCCGCGACTCCGTTCCGAGCCCGAAAGCCCCCCCATGACCGACCCGACTCCGCCCGCCGGCGGCCGCATCCAGGACCTGCAACTCGAGCGGGAGATGCGGGAGAGCTACCTGAACTACTCGATGAGCGTGATCCTCAGTCGCGCTCTGCCGGACGTCCGCGACGGCCTCAAGCCGAGCCAGCGGCGGGTGCTGGTGGCGATGAACGACCTCAACCTGGGGCCGCGCAGCAAGCACCGCAAGTGCGCCAAGATCTGCGGCGACACCTCGGGCAACTACCACCCCCACGGCGAGTCGGTGGTGTATCCGACCCTGGTCGGCATGGCGCAGCCGTTCACGACCCGCTACCCGATGGTGGACAGCCAGGGGAACTTCGGCGCGATCGACGGAAGTCCGCCGGCGGCAATGCGCTACACCGAGGCGCGGCTGGCGATGCCGGCGGTGCACGTGCTCGAGGACCTCGACAAGGACACCGTCGACATGGTCCCGAACTACGACGGCACGCGCCTGCAGCCGGTGGTGCTGCCCGGCCGCTTCCCCAACCTGCTGTGCAACGGCAGCACCGGCATCGCCGTGGGCATGGCGGCGAGCCTCGCGCCGCACAACCTGCGGGAGGTGGCCAAGGCGCTGCATCGCCTGCTCGACGACCCCGAGGTGACCCTCGACGAGCTGCTGGAGGTGGTCAAGGGCCCCGACTTCCCGACCGGCGGCATCGTCATGGGCCGCGGCGGCATCCGCAACGCCTACGCGTCGGGCCGCGGCTCGGTGGTGGTGCGCGCCCGCTACCACGTCGAGGAGAAGCGGAACCGCAAGCTGCTGGTGTTCACCGAGGTGCCGTTCCAGGTCAAGCTCAACACGATCCTGGAGCGCATCGCCCAGCTGGCCAAGGACGGCGCGATCGACACGATCGCCGACGTCAACGACGAGTCGAACGACCGGGTCGGCCTGCGGCTGGTGGTGGAGCTGAAGCGCGGCGTCGACGACGAGTCGGTGACCGTCAACCAGCTCTACAAGATGTCGCCGCTGCAGAGCACCTTCAGCATCATCAACCTGGCGATCGTCGACAACCGGCCGCGCACGCTGGGCTTCAAGCAGCTGCTCGAGGCCTACCGCGACCACCGGATCGACGTGATCCGGCGGCGCACGCGCTTCCTGCTGCGCAAGGCCGAGGAACGCCTCCACATCCTGGAGGGCCTGCGCCTGGCGGTGCAGAACATCGACGAGGTCGTCGAGATCATCAAGCGCTCGGCCAGCGTCGAGGACGCCCGCGGGCGCCTGATGGAGCGCTTCGCGCTCACCGAGATCCAGGCCCGCGCCATCCTCGACATGCGCCTGGCCCGGCTCACCGGCCTCGAGATCGAGAAGCTCGAGGCGGAGCACAAGGAGGTCACCGAGAAGATCGCCTACTACCGCAAGATCCTGGCTGATCGCGGCGAGGTGATCCGCCTGATCAAGCAGGATCTCGACGAGATGGTCGACAGCTACGGCGACGACCGCCGCACCGAGATCTCCGACGAGGAGATCGGCAGCTTCGTCGCCGAGGACCTGATCCCCGAGGAGCTGATGGTCGTCACGGTGACCCGCGAGGGCTACATCAAGCGCACCGCGCTCGACCAGTACCGGACCCAGGGTCGCGGCGGCAAGGGCGTCAGCGGCGCCGAGACCAAGGAGGGCGACTTCCTCTGGAACCTGTTCGTCGCCAGCACCCACGACTACCTGCTGTTCTTCACCAGCACCGGCCGCTGCTACTGGAAGAAGGTCTACGAGCTGCCGAGCCTCGGCCGCACCGCCAAGGGTCGCGCCCTGGCCAACGTGGTGGAGATGCAGGAGGACGAGAACATCACCGCGATCCTGCGGGTCGACGAGTTCGACGACGAGCGCTTCCTGGTCACTGCCTCGGCCCAGGGCCAGGTCAAGAAGACCGAGCTGTCGGCCTACAGCCGGCCGCGGCAGGGCGGCATCATCGCCGTCGGCCTCGACGAGGGTGATCGGCTGGTCGGCGTGTCGCTGTGCCGCGCCGGCCAGAGCATCGCGCTCGGCACCCGCGACGGCATGGCGATCCGCTTCGACGAGGCGGACGTCCGGCCGATGGGCCGCGGCGCCGGCGGCGTGCGCGGCATCAAGCTCAAGGAGGGCGATTCGGTCGTCGACATGGTGGTCTGTTCGGGTGCCGAGACCCTGCTGACCATCTGCGAGAACGGCTACGGCAAGCGGACCTCGGTGGACGAGTACCGCATCCAGGGCCGCGGCGGCCAGGGCCTGATCGACATCCGCACCAGCGAGCGCAACGGCAAGGTCGTGAACCTGCTGGCGGTGACCGACGACGACGAGGTGATGCTGATCACCAAGCTCGGCCAGATCGTGCGCACCAAGGCCGGCACGATCTCGGTGATCGGCCGCGCCACCCAGGGCGTGCGCTGCATCGGCCTCAACGAGGGCGACGAGCTGGTGTCGGTGGCGCGCATCCCCAGCGAGGAGCCCGAGGACGAGCCGGCCGCCGCCGGTGGCAAGGCCTGAGGCAGAGGATCCAACCATGGGCACCTACCAGGAACGGCTGACCGTCGACATGAAGACCGCGATGAAGGCGGGCGACCGCGCCCGCCTGGACCTGGTCCGCATGCTGATCAACGACATCAAGAAGCGGCAGATCGACGCCCAGGTCGATACGCTCGCCGACGACGAGGAGGCGGCGATCCTGCAGAAGGCGATCAAGACCCGCACCGACTCGGTGGCGCAGGCCACCGCCGCCGGCCGCGCCGACATCGCCCAGAAGGAGCAGGCCGAGATCGATCTGATCAAGACCTACCTGCCGCGGATGCTGGAAGGCGACGAATTGCGTTCGACCGTCGCCGCGCTGGCGACGGAGATCGGCTACCAGGGGCCGAAGGACATCGGCCGCTTCATGAAGGAGTGGCAGGCGCGCCACAAGGGCCGCGCCGATGGCCGCGCGGTGCAGGATGCGCTGAAGGCGCTGGGCTGATCCCGGAGCGGCGCGGATCGGCGGGCGCGCTACCATGGCCGCCTCGCCGTCCTGCCCTTCCCGGAGTCACCCCATGCGCCGTGTTTCGCTGCTCCTCGTCGCCGCCCTTGTCCTGCCGCTTGGCGCCCAGGTCGGCCCTTCCTCGATCTGCCAGGCGAACAGCAACAACAACAACTACCTCTCGGGGGGCTCGATGGGCGGGCCCAACCTCTGGCTGGCGATCCAGATCACGGCGGCCAGCACCTACACCGCGACCCGCATCGAGTTCTTCACCGGCAACAACACCGGCCTGAACTCGGTGTCGCTGTGGACGCACGACGCGGTGACCAACACGCCGCAGGCCATGCTCGGCCAGGGCTCCTGGATGATGGCCTGGAACCGGACCTGGCAGGGCGCCAACCTGACCCAGCCGGTCACCCTGGCCCAGGGCCAGACCTACTGGCTGATGTGGGCGCCGATCAACGGCGCGCAGTCGTCGATCGAGACCAACTCCGGCGGCTCGCTGCTCTATCGCGGTAGCTTCAACAACGGCGGCACCTGGAACGGCCCGTTCATGGGCCCGCAGTGGAAGTTCCGGATCTACTGCGGCGCGCCGGGGCACTACGAGGTGTTCGGCACCGGCTGCGCCGGCGTCACCCGCACGATCCCACGGCTCGGCTTCTGGGGCATCCCCACCGTCGGCGCCAGCAGCCAGATCCTGCTGACCGGCGGCGTGCCGAACGACTTCGCCCTGCTGGTGGTGGGCGACAGCAACACCGCGTCGGGGCCGAACCCGCTGCCCTTCGACCTGGGCGCGCTGGGCGCGCCGGGCTGCCTGCTGCGCGCCGCGCCGGTCGCCACGGTGTTCACGCCGACCGACGCGGTGACCGGCGAGGCGGTGTTGTCGCTGGCGATCCCGCCGAACGGCGCCCTCGCCGGGCTGCGCTTCTACAACCAGTGGTTCGTGCACGACGCCGCCGCCAACACGCTCGGCTTCAAGGTGAGCAACGGCGGCGCCGGCATCGTCGGCCTGTGACCGGCCTGTGACCGCGGGTCAGGGCCGGCGCTCGAGCACGTAGGGCGAGTGCAGGATCATGCCGACGGTGGGCTGCAGCGCCGC
>CAZMGG010000061.1:0-31812 GCA_964565715.1 uncultured candidatus Brocadiaceae bacterium
TGGCTGGTCGGAACAACGCGCCGGCGCCTTCACGCTGCCGTACGACCTCACCGCCGGCAACTCGGTCCGCCTCTCGGTGGGCCGCCTGTAGCAGCCGCGCGGTACAGAAAAGAGCCGCGGTCCGACCCCTCGGACCGCGGCAGCCCCATCTGCAACCCATCCATGCGTGGCGCCTTGCGGCGCCGGTGTCTCATCGGGTGGAGCACCGTCAGGCGCTCCACCCAGCGGAACGGAATCCGGCTGCGGGGCGAAGGAAGAGACGGACAGATAGATCTAAACATCTATCAAACAACAACTTACGACATCATCGCGAGCTTCGCACAGCCCCCGCGCCATCGTCCCCACCGCAAGCTTTCTGCAAGTGCGCGCCAACACCTGCCGACGATGACCAGTATCCTGCCCGCCTTCCGGCGGCGCCGCCGCCGGACCACCTCTCGAACAGGAGCAGAGCCATGAACGTCGGCGTCCTGCTGGGATTGCTCCCAGCCTTGCTCGGACCAGGCGGCCCCACGCCGCAAGCCGGGGGCGAGGTCCAACTCACCTTCAAGCCCTACCGCACCTGGCAGATCGAGCTGCCGCAGCCGCAGCAGGCGAAGGTCGGCGCCAGCTTCGCCCTGAAGGCGACGCTCGGCAGCGACTTCGCCGTGGTGTCGCAGGGCACCGGCATCGCCGTCGACACCGATGGCGACGGCCAGACCGACGTCACCGTCGAGGGCGAGGAGGGCTTCGTCGTGCTGCGCGGCAAGGGCCAGGACGGCGCGCCGCTGAGCTACGCGGCGCACCTGAAGAACCAGGGCGGCTGGTCGTTCCGCGCCGGCGGGGCCATGGTCGGCAAGCTGGGCGAGACCCGCATCCAGCTCATCGACCAGGACAACAACGGCAGCTACGCCGACTTCGGCGTCGACGCCATGGTGGTGGGCCGCGGCGAGACCGCGTGCTTCCTGTCGAAGGCGATCGTGGTCGACGACCAGGTGTACCAGATCGAGGTGAGCGCCGACGGCACGCGCATCCGCTACGAGCCGTGGAGCGGGCCGGTGGGCACGCTGGACCTGACCGGCATCGTCACCAAGGGCCGGCTGCTCTCGGCGGTGGTGGTGAGCAAGGACGGCAGCCTGTCGTTCGATCTCGCCAACGCACCGCGCAAGGTGCCGGCCGGTGAGTACCGGCTGCACGGCGGCAAGGTCGGGCTCGGCGAGGCGGAGGTGCGGGTGCGGCAGGGCCGCGCGCCGGCCATCGCGGTGGCGCCCGAGGCCACCACGAAGCACAGCTGGGGTGGTCCGACGCAGGCCGAGTTCGCCTACCAGCGGAAGGGCGAGCAGGTGGTGATCTCGCCCGGCGACGTCTGGTACTACGGCGACGCTGGCGAGGAGTACTTCGGCTGGAACCCGGTGGGCAAGTCGCCGGTGTTCTCCATCCTGGAGGACGGCAAGGACGGGAAGGAGCTGGCGCAGGCCATCTTCCCGGGCTCGTGTTGAGGCAAGGGCTTCGTTCCGGCCGCCGTGAGCGTGCCGGCAACCGCCCGGATCCTCATCAAGATGACCCACGACACCTGGGCGTTTGGCGAGATCAAGGGCAAGCCCAAGACCGCCGCCCGCGACTGATCCCGTCGCCGTCTCCCTCGGCGCGGTCCGCCGCCCCCTGACCGCGCCTTCCCATCCCGTCCCCTCGTCTGCGGCCCGACGCCACGGGCCGCCGGCGGCTGTCCCTCGTTGCCCCCGAAGACCCCTCCGTGACCGGCGCACGCCTGCTGTTCCCCGTCCTGCTCGGCCTTGCCGCGTGGCTGCCTGCCCAGGCGGCGGATCTGGCGAAGGTGCCGGTGCGCATCGTCGAGGGGCGCCTGGTGGTGGCGTGCGACCTGTCGACCAAGTTCCGGCGGCTGCCGGTCAACCTGCTGATCGAGTACGACACGCAGTGCGAGCTGCAGCTGCACAACAAGGCCGCCGCCGGCCTGATGTGCGAGGACAGCGGCGGCGGCACGGTGCCGATCACGATCCACCTGGGCGGCTTCCAGCTCACGGTGCCGAAGCGGGAGCACGGCGACGAGGACTTCCTCGACGAGTTCACGCGCTACCACAGCCATGAGATGGGCGAGAACGCCCTGGTCGGCACGATCGGCGCGCAGCTGCTGAGCCGCTACTTCGTGGTGTTCGACCTGCAGAACGGGCTGGTCGAACTGGGGCCGGCGCGGGCGGAGAGCGCCACGGCGCGCGATCCGGTGGAGGGCATGACGGTGGTGCCGCTGACCGAGGTCAACGCCCTGTCGTGGCTGCCGGTGCGCTACCAGGACGGCACGCCCGGCGCGCTGGCGATCGGGGGCGCGCGCTACGACACGGTGGTGGACACGGCGGTGTGCGAGCGCTGGAACCGGCCCGCCGGCAACATTCCGTCCCTGCGGGTCGCCGACATCGAGCTGACCCGGTTCGTGGCGCTGCGGCCCGAACGGGTGGTGCAGGTGCATCCCGACGGCGTGTGCGGCGTGCTGGGGCTCGGATTGCTGCGGCACTTCCGGGTGGAGATCGACCGGGTCAACCGGGTGGCGCGGCTGCAGCAGACGGCCGAGGCGCGGTATCCGGAGGCGGATCTGGCGTTCTTCCAGGCGCTGGTGGAGGAGGAGGCCGATGCCCTGCAGGGCTACCTGGAGCGGTATCCGACCGAACGGCTGAGCCGGGAGGCGGCAGAGCGGCTGCTGGACCTGCGGCTGGACGAGCAGGGGGAGGCCGAGAGCTGCCGGCTGGCCATCGAGTGCCTGCATCGGACGTATCCGGCGGATCTGCGGGCCACGGCGATGGCGGACCTGATGCAGACGCTGGTGGCGGCGCGGCACCCGGAGGAGGCGATCATCGCCGGCCGGCTGGGCGTGCCGAGCGGGCGCAAGGACCGCTACCCGAACTCAGTGCACGAACTGCACGCGCGGCTGGGCCGGCTGCTGCTCGACCGCGGCCAGGGGCGCGATGCGTGGCAGCACCTGCTGTCGGCGGCGTTCGGGCTGCCCGAGGACGGCATGATCAACTTCGACCTCGGCCGCTACTACGAGCAGGAGGGCCGGCTGCAACGGGCGTTCTCGCGCTACGTGCAGGCGGTGATCAAGCCCGACAGCGGGCCGGCGGCGCTGGCGGCGCTGCATCGGCTGCAGGGCAAGATGGAGGGCGGCAGCCGGATGTCGGTGGATCGGATCGAGAAGCTGATCGCCGGCAAGGTGCACGGTTTCGGCGCCGCGACGGTGTGGCGGCCGACGGCGGCGGAGGCGACCAACCGCTGCGCGCTGGTGGAGTTCTTCACCAACGCCAACCTGGGCGACGCCGAGCGCGGCGGGGCGATCGGCGGCGCGCTGGGCTTCGATGGCGTGCGCAGCCACTTCACCGGCGAGCAGGCGGCGTTCATCACCTGGCACGTGGACGCGCCGGAGTTGGTGCCGATGACCACCGAGCTGGGGGTGCGGCGGGCGGCGGCGCTCGGCGTCGGACCGGCGGTGATCGTGACCAACGGCGTCCGCAAGAGCCCGGGCGCGGGCAAGTGGCGCGACAAGGAGGAGATCTACAACCGTGCGCGGCGGCAGGTGCTGGCGGCGCTGCAGGAGCCGAGCGAGCACCGGCTCGCGATCCGCGCCGAGGTGCGGGACGACCGGCTGACCGGCATCGTCGAGGTGCACGGGCCGGAGCGGTCGGGGCTGGTGGTGCAGGTGGTGCTGGTGGAGCGTGGCGTGCTGTTCCCCGGCAAGAGCGAGATCGTCATCCACCGCAACGTCGCCCGCGCCGGGCTGACCGCTGACCCGATGGGCGTGCCGTTCCGGCCGCAGGACGGCGTGATGCGCCTCGAACTGGACTGCTCGCTGCAGGCGGTGGCGGCCCAGAACGAACGTCATCTCGACCAACTCGTCGCCCAGGGCAAGGGCGCGGTGGTGAAGCTGTCGATGGCGATCGATCCCGAGCAGGCCGGCGTGGTGGCGTTCGTGCGGGATGGCCGCACCGGCGAGGTGCTGCAGGCCGCCGAGGTGCGGGCCACGGTGGTGGGCAAGGAGGACGACCGGTGAGCGGCGACCTGCGGAGCGAGCTGCGGGCGATCGCCGACGGCGCCGGCGCGCGGCTCCGCGCGCTGCGCACGACGGGCCGGCGGCGGCGGGCGGTGGGCGAGGCGTTGCCGTTGCTGCTGGTGTTCCCCGGGGCCTACGCGCTCTACGAACTGCTGCGCTGGGCGCTGGGTCAGCCGGCGGCGCCCCTGCCGTGGTGGCTGCTGCTGCTCGGCACGGTGCTGGTGCCCTGCCTGTGGGTGGCCGGCGTCGCGCTGGCCGCGTTCCGGCGGCCGGTGGATCCGCGCGACGGCCTCGGCGCGGTGGACCGGGCGCTGGACCTGCAGGACCGGCTGCAGGCCGCCGACGCGTTCCTGGGCGAGACGACGCCGACGCCCTTCATGCGGGCGGCGATGGACGACGCGGCCCAGCACGTGGCCCGGGCGCGGGCCGCCGCCGAAGCGCTGACCGCCCTGCAGGCACCGGCGGCGCCGCCGGTGGGCCGCCGGCTCGGTTGGGCGGTGCCGGCGGTGCTGCTGGCGCTGCTCGGGCTCTGGCTCGGCACGCACGAACGACTGGCGCTGGCGACGGGTGGGCCCGGCGAGCCGGTCCCCGGCCACGTCGTGGCCGACGGCCAGCTGCCGCCGCGCACCGACGTTCCGGCCGAGGCCCCGCGGCAGCCGCAGCCGGCGCCGCAGCGGCGTTCGCCGGCCGGCGAGAGCACCTCGCGGCCGCTGGCCGAACTGAAGGAGCCGCCCAAGGAGACCCGGGGCGCCACCGGCCAGGGTCAGGCCGCCGAGGCCAGCTCGGCGCAGGGTTCGAGCAACGCCAAGGCGACCCCCAGCAACCAGGGGCAGGCCGCCAAGACCGAGGCGAAGAAGGAGCAGGCGCCGCCGAAGCCCGACACCAAGGAGACGCCGCCGCCCGACCAGCAGCCGCCCAAGCAGAAGCAGGCCAACGAGGAGGCGGGCACCACCGCCGGCCGCGGCGCCAGCAAGGGCAGCAACCGCAATCCCGCCACCACCGACTGGGCCACCCGCGACGCCACCCAGCAGCCCGACGACACCCAGCTCGAGAACGACGACGACATCCAGGACGAGGACGAGGAGCAGGAGTCGCGCGGCGGCATCCAGCCCAACCTGCGCGACCGCAAGCCGCCGGTGAACCGCGACCTGCGCATCGGCTTCGGCAACCGCAAGAATCCCGACGCCAACGGTCGCGGCGGCCCTTCCGAGCAGAAGAAGTCGCGCGGCGTCGCGTCGCTGGTGCTGGGCGTGCCGATCCCCGACCGGATCAAGGGCCAGCCCAATCCCGGCAAGACCAAGATCACCCAGGAGCGCATCGAGCCCAAGGCCGAGGACGCCGAGCCGGTGGACGCCGAGACGCGCGCCCCGCGGTCCTCGCCGATCGGCCCGCTGCCGCCGCGCGAGGTGCCGCCGTGGCTGCGGCAGATGGTGAAGAAGTACTTCCTGCACGACCGCGGCCCCGCCGCCCCCGAGACCCCATGACCACCCAGGCTTCCGATTCCCAGGCCGCCCGCGAGCAGGCCCAGCAGTTCCGCACCGTCCACGACAGGATCCGCGACCAGGTCGGCCGGATGATGGTGGGCCAGGAGGACGTCATCGAGGGCGTGCTGACGGCGTTGCTGGCCGGCGGCCACGTGCTGCTGGAGGGCGTGCCGGGGCTGGGCAAGACGATGCTGGTGAAGAGCCTCGGCGAGGCGGTGGACCTGCGCTTCTCCCGCATCCAGTTCACGCCGGACATGATGCCCGCCGACATCCAGGGCACCTCGGTGCTGGTGGAGACCGAGGGCGGCGGGCACCAGTTGACCTTCCAGGAGGGGCCGCTGGTGGCCAACCTGGTGCTGGCCGACGAGATCAACCGCGCCACGCCGAAGACCCAGTCGGCCCTGCTGGAGGCGATGCAGGAGCGGCAGATCACGGTGGGCCGCCGCACCATCAAGCTGCAGGAGCCCTACTGCGTGATGGCCACCCAGAACCCGGTGGAGCAGGAGGGCACCTATCCGCTGCCGGAGGCGCAGCTCGACCGCTTCCTGTTCAAGCTGGTGGTCGGTTACCCGGCGGAGGCCGACTACCACAAGATCCTGGATCGCACCACCGAGCTGGCCGAGGTGACGGTGCAGGCGGCGTCGAACGGCCCGGAGATCATGGCCATGCGCAAGGTGGTGCGCGGCGTGCCGGTCCCCGAGCACGTCCGCACCTACGCGATCCGGCTGGTGATGGGCACCCAGCCCGGCAGCGAGTACGCGCCGAAGCTGGTCAACGACGCCGTGGCGTTGGGCTCCAGCCCGCGCGGCGCCCAGGGTCTGATGCTGGCCAGCAAGGTGAAGGCGCTGCTCGGCGGCCGCTTCGCGGTGAGCTGTGACGACGTCGCCGCGGTGGCGCTGCCGGTGCTGCGGCATCGCGTGCTGGTCAACTTCCAGGGTCAGTCCGACGGGATCACGCCGGACAAGATCGTGCAGGCGGTGCTGCAGGCCCTGCCGCGGCCGCACGGGAACGTCTGAGTGGCGACCCCGGCGCGCATCCCGTTCGAGCAGCTGTTCGATCCGGACTTCCTGGAGTCCGTGTCGCGGCTCAGCCTCCTGGCCGCCCGCGTGGCGCGCGGCGGCCGGTTCGCCGAGCAGCGCTCCAAGGACCTTGGCAGCGGCATGGAGTTCCGCGACTTCCGGCCGTACGCGCCGGGCGACGACATGCGCGCCATCGACTGGAACATCTACCGCCGGCTCGGCCGGGTGTTCCTGCGCCTGTTCGAGGAACTGGAGGACCTGCCGCTCTACCTGCTGCCGGATGTGTCGGCGAGCATGTTCCAGGAGCAGCCGCCGCGGGCGCTGGCCGGGCTGCGCACGACGCTGGCGCTGGCGGCGATCAGCCTCGGCCAGCACGACACCGTGGCGCTGCTGCCGTTCGCCGAGGACCTGCGGGTGCTGGTGCGGCCGAAGGCCGGCAAGGGGCTGACCATGACCATGGCGCGGCACCTGGCGGCGCTGGAGCCCGGCGGCAGCACCGACCTGGTGCGTTCGCTGCGGCGGCTGCAGGGCACGCGGCTGCGGCAGGGGCTGGTGGCCATCGTCTCGGACTTCTTCGACCCGCAGGGCATCGAGGCGGTGCTGGCGGAGCTGCGGCACGTGCGGCATCGCTTGCTGCTGGTGCAGCTGGTGCGGCATTCGGACCGTGATCCGGACGTGCAGGGCGACCTGCGCCTGCTGGACTGCGAGACGGGCCACGCCGAGAACGTGTCGGTGACGCCGGGCGTGCTCCAGCGCTACCGGGCGGCCTACGACCGCTTCCAGGGCCAGATCGCCGACTTCGCCCGCCGCCGCAACGCCGGGCTGCTGCGCATCGACGTCGAGCAGCCGATCGTGCCGCAGCTGGCCAGCCTGTTCGAGAGCGGGGCGTGGGTGGCATGAGCTTCGCCAACCTCGCGCCGATCTGGGTGGCGACCGGCCTGCTGGCCCTGGCCGCGGGCCTCTACCTGCTGCAACGGCTGCGCGTGCGGCACCGCGACCTGGTGGTGCCCAGCACGCTGTTCTGGCGCGAGGCCGTCGAGGAGGCCCGCGCCCGCGTGCTGGTACGGCGGTTCCGGCATCCGCTGGCGTATCTCCTGGTGCTGCTGATCGGCGGTCTGCTCTGGCTCGGCGTCGCCGGGCCGGTGACCGCCGCCGACGACGGTGCCGACCACGTGCTGCTGCTGGACGGCTCGGCCGGCATGGCCCGGGGCGATCGCTTCGCACGGGCGCTCGGGGCGCTGCGCGGCGAGGTGGCGGCGCGGCCGCGGGCCCACACCACGGTGCTGGCCTGCGGCGCCCGGACCCGCACGGTGCTGCTGCCCGGCGAGCACCCGGAACTGCTGGAACGGCGGCTGCAGGGCCTGCGGCCGGAGCCCTGCCCTGCCACCGTCGACGGCGTGCTGCGGCAGCTCCTGCTGCAGAAGGGCGCCCGCGACCTGCACGTGGCCGTGGTCGGTGGTGCGCCGCGCGAGGGTGCCCTCGACCTGCTGCCGGCCGGCGTGCGCGTCGCGGTGCTGCCGCTGCCGCAGGGCGACGACGGCCGCAACACCGGCATCACCGCGCTGGGCGTGGCCGAGGCCGCTTCGGGCGCCTACGACCTGGTGGACGTCCTGCTGGAACTGCGCGGCGACGCGACGGGCGCGGCGGTGCAGCTCCGGCTGGACGGCGCGCCGGTCCAGGCCACCGCGCTCGCCGAGGAACGGGCGGACGCGCGGCTGCTGCGTTTCGCCGACCTGCCGGCCCGCGGGCAGCTCCTGCAGGTGACGCTGCCCGGCGGCGATGCCCTCGATCTCGACGACCGCGCCGAGCTGCGGCTGCCGCTGCGCCGGCCGTTCCGCGTGGCCCTGGCGCCAGACGTCGACGGACCGGTGGCGGCGGCGCTGCGCTGCGACCCGGCGGTCGTGCTGGACCAGCAGCCGGCGGACTTGGTGGTGCGCCACGCCGGCGATCCGTTCGGCGGCGACCTGCCGGCCCTGGAACTGGCGCCCGCCGCCCAGCAGGAGCACGCCTTCCTGCTGCGGCACGATGCCGTCGACGACTCCGCCGTGGTGCTGCGCGAGGCCCTGGGCCGGCTCGGCCTGCAGCAGATCGACGCCATGGAACTGGCGCAGGCGGCGGCCCGGCCCATCAGCGTCGGCGCCGAACCCGGACCGGTGCGCGCCGTGCGCGTGTGGAGCGAGCTGTGCACCGACCGCTTCGACTTCGCCCGCAGCCGGGCGCTGCCGCTGTTCGTGGCTCGCGCCGTGCGCTGGCTCGGCGGCGAGGTGCCGCTGCTGCCGCACGCCACCGCCGGCGAGGCGCTGCCGGCGTGGCCCGGGGCGTTCCAGGATGCCGCCGGCGTGCGGCTGGACCCGGCCGGCGTGGCGTTCACGCCGCCGCAGGCGGGCGTCTACCGCTCGGAACGCGGCGAGGTGGTGGCGGCGCTGGCCGATCCGGCGGCCACCGCGGGCGTGTTGCCCACCGGCGCGCCGCCGGCCGCCGCCGCCGGCGCCGGCTTCGATTGGTTCACCCTGCTGGGGCTCGGCGCGCTGCTGCTGCTCCTGCTGGAGTGGTTCCTGTACCGCAGCGGCCGCATGCCGTGAGCATCGTGCAAGGCAGGATCTGAACGTGGACATCCGCTTCCTCGCGCCCGGCTGGCTGCTGCTGCTCCTGCTGGTGCCGCTGCTGTGGTTCTGGCCCGCCCGCCTGCGCGACTGGCGGCACGGCGCGCTGCGTTCGCTGCTGCTGGTCGCCCTGGCCACCGGCCTCGCGCGGCCGCTGCTGTTCCGCGCCGATGGCGCCGAGTACCACGTGCTGGTGGTCGATCGTTCGGCCAGCGTGCCGGCCGCGGCACGGACGGCCGCCGACACCGCCCTGGACCGGATCCTGGCGGAACTGCCCGCCCGCGCGGTGCCCGCCCTGGTGGTTGTCGGCGAGGCGTCGCCGGTCCCCACCGGCCGGCTGCGCGCCGCGGTGGGCGTGCAGGGCGTCGATTCCGCCTCGTCGCTGGCGGCGGCGCTGCAGGCCGCCCATGGCCTGATCCCCGAGGGCGCCCGCGGCGCGGTGACCGTGCTCACCGATGGTGCGGCCACCGACCGCCGCTGGGGGCCGGTGACCCAGGCCTTCGCCGCCCGCGGCATCCCGGTGCACCCGGTGCTGCTGCGGCCCGAGCCCGGCACGGTGTTCCCCACCGCGCTGCACGCCGATGGCGAACTGCGCGTCGGCCAGACCGCACGTCTCGTCTGCGACGTGGTGGGCGAAGCCGCCGCGGTGGGCGCCCGCCTGCTCGGCCCCGACGGCGAACTGGACCGCGTGCAGGACGTGGCGGTGCAGGGCCGCGGTGCGCTGTTCTTCGAGTTCGAGCCCAAGGCCGGGGGCTTCCTGCCGCTGCGCGTCGAACTCGACGCCGGGCCGGCGGTGCGGGCCGGCACCGACGCCGTGGCCCGCACCTTCGCGGTGCAGGATCCCCTGCGGGTGCTCTACCTCGGCGAACGCGTGACCGGCAGCGCCGGCGCCCTGCGCGATCTGCTGGGCCCCGGTTTCGAGCTGGCGGACGGCGTGGCCCTGGCGGGCGACGACGTCGGCGCGGTGCTGGCCGCGCACGACGTGGTGTTCGTCGACGATCGTCCGTCGGCGGGGCTGCCGCAGCCGTTCCAGGACGGCCTGCTGGCGGCGGTGGCGGAGAATGGCATGGGGCTCCTGTTCGCCGGCGGCAAGGCGGCGTTCGGTCCCGGCGGCTACCACGGCACGCCGGTGGCGCAGGCGCTGCCCGTCGAGAGCGTGCAGAAGGAGGAGAAGCGCGATCCGTCGACGACGCTGGTGCTGATCATCGACACCTCGGGGTCGATGGGTGGCATGCGGGTGACGCTGGCCAAGGAGGTGGCGCGCCTGGCCATGCGGCGGCTGCTGCCGCACGACAAGGTCGGCATCGTCGAGTTCTACGGGGCCAAGCGCTGGGCGGCGCCGATCCAGCCCGCCTCGAACCAGATCGAACTGCAGCGCGCGCTCAACCGGCTCGACTCCGGCGGCGGCACGGTGATCCTGCCGGCCATCGAGGAGGCGTTCTACGGGCTGCAGAACGTCGAGACCCGCTACAAGCACGTGCTGATCCTCACCGACGGCGGCGTCGAGACCGGCGCGTTCGAGCCGCTGCTGCGCAAGATGGCCAGCAAGGGCATCAACGTCTCCACGGTGCTGGTGGGGCCGGAGGCGCACAGCGAGTTCCTGGTGACGCTGGCCAACTGGGGCAAGGGCCGCTTCTACAACGTGCCCGACCGCTTCAACCTGCCGGAGATCATCCTGAAGCAGCCGGCCAGCGCGCAGCTGCCGGCCTACCGGCCGGGCCAGCACGCGGTGCGCGCCCACGGGGCAGGCGGCTGGTGGGGCGAGACCGATCCGCGGGCGGTGCCGCCGCTGGCCGGCTACGTCGAGACCAGCAGCCGGCCCGGCGCGCAGACCCTGCTGGAGACCGAGCAGGGCGCCCACCCGGTGCTGGCGTCGTGGCGCTACGGACTCGGCCGCGTGACCGCCATGGCCACCGAACCGACGGGGCCGGGCACCGCGCCGTGGCGGGACTGGAGCGGCTACGGGCCGTGGCTGGCCCGGGTGCTGACCCGCACCGCCCGCGACAACCGCTCGTCGTTCACCTTCGCCGTCGAGCGCCAGGACCATCTGCTGACCGTCACCGCGGTGCGCCTGGACCACGGCAGCGCGCTGCCGGCGGCGCGGCTGCTCGGCGAGGACGGTGGTTCGCCGCGCGAACTGGCGTTCCGCGAGAGGGCGCCCGGCCGCTTCGCCGCCAGCCTGGTGTGGCCGCCGGCCGCCGACGCGCGGCTGCTCTGCGGCGACGCCGGCCGGCCCGCCGACCAGCGCTGGCGGCTGTGTTCCACCGCCCGGGCCGACGTGGCCCCGGAGCGGCAGGTGGATCCCGAGGCCGGCCTCGACCTGGGTCTGCTGGCCGCCGCCACCGGCGGCGCCTTCCTGGACGTGACCACCGCCGCCGCCGCCGAACTGCGGGCTGGCGGCGGCAATGCCGCGGTGACGCTGCTGGACCTGGCGCCCTGGTGCCTGCTCCTGGCGTTGCTGCTGTTCCTCGGTGACCTGCTGCACCGCCGTTGGCCCGCCCGTGAGGCGAGGGCCTGACCCATGCGCCATCCCACCCGTCGTCCATCCGTTGTCCTGGTCGCCCTGCTGGCTGTGCCGTTGGCCGCCCAGCAGGACCCGCCGCTGCCGGAGCCGGTGCAGGCCGCGCTCGGCGAGCAGCTGGCAGCCCCGCTGCAGCCGCAGTACGACGCGCTGTTCGATCTGGCACAGCTCCACGCCGGCACGCCGGCGACGTTGCTGGCCGCCCTGCGGCACATCGCCGGCGACGACGCCGAGTCCGCCGAACGCCGCCGCACCGCCCGCTGGATCGCCGGCTTCTGCGCGTGGCGCGGCGGCGCGCTCGACCAGGCGCTGGGCCACGTCCGCGCCGTGGCCGACGGCGGCCAGGAGCCGCTGGTGCTGCTGCGTCGCGCGCAGCTCTTCGACGCGCTGGGCCGGATCGACGACGCCGTCCAGGGCTACCAGGCGGCGCTGACCGGCGGTCTGGACGAACAGGCGGAGAGCGGCATCCGGCTGCGGCTGGCCCTGCTGCACCTCGACCAGCCCGACAGCGATGCCCACACCGCGCTGGCGGCGTTCGCCCGGGCGCCGGGCCGCGACCCGGAACTGCGCAATCGCGCCGCCAACGTGCTGGCGCTGACCGGCCGGCCGAAGGAGGCGCTGGAGCTCTACCAGGTGGACGGCGAGGGCACCGAGCGCTTCCGCGACGAGGTGCGGCTCGCCACCTGGGCGATCCGGGCCGGTGACGCCGCCCAGGCCCAGGAACTGGCCTGGCGGGCCCGTGCGGCGGCGCAGCTCGACCGCGACCGGCACTACGCGTTGTCGGTGCTGGTGGAGGCGCACCGGTTGGACCGTTCGCTGGACAGGCTGATCCAGCGCTTCGCCGCCACGCCCGAGCTGGATCAGGCCTCCCGCCAGGTCTGGGTCGAGCTGCTCCGCGAGACCGGCCAGGTCGACGCCGCGGTGGCGCTGCTCCGCTCGGGCCAGCAGGACTTCTCCGTCGAACTGCAGCGCCAGCTGGTCGAGATGTATCGCGAGTCCGGCCGCGAGGACCGCATGGTCGCCACCTACCGCGAGCTGATCCAGGCGGAGCCGGAACGCATGCTCTGGCGCGAGGGCCTGAGCCGTCACCTGCTGGAACGCGGCGCCACCGACGAGGCCCGCGCCGTCTGGGCGGATCTGCTGGCCGACCGCGGGGCGCCCGAGCGCATGCTGCCGGCGGCGCGCGCCCTGTCCGGCCTCAGCCTCGACGACCTCGCCATGCGTGCCGCCGAGGTGTGCATCGAGGCCGACTTCGATCGCTATCCGGCCCTGATGTTCCTGTTCGAGCTGGAGATGGCCCGTGGCCGCCTGTCCGAGGCCGGGGCGGTGCTCGACCGGCTGGACGGCCTGGCGCCGCCGGACGATGGCGTGCGCGCGCAGCTCGCCGAGGGCTACGAGCAGCTCGGCCGCCAGGAGCGCGCGGTGGCGATCCTGGAGGGTCTGCGCACGGCCCGCGGCAGCGAGCGGCTGGCCGAGGACCTCGAGATGCGGCTGTGCTGGCTCTACTCCGAGGTCGACCGCGAGGACCAGGCGATGACGCGCTGGCGCGAGCTGTGGCACCGCGTCGAGTCGGTGCCACGCCGCCGCTACGTCGAGGATCGCCTGATGACCGTGGCCTCCCGGCTCGGCCGCATCGCCGAGCTGGTGGTCGAGCTGGAGGAGAAGCTGGCGGCGGGCACCGCCAGCCAGAACGACAGCGCGCTGCTGGTGCGGCTCTACAGCAAGGTCAACGACCCGGTGTCCGCCGCCGAGGTGATCGAGGAGTACTTCAAGCGTTCCGGCGGCCGCGACCTCGACGTGCTCAACGAGAAGGCGCGCATCTACCTCGCCTGCACCGACTACGCCAACTACGAGGGGTGCCTGCGCTCGCTGATGGCGGCCGATCCCGAGGGCGAGGGCGAGTACCTCCGGCAGCTGGTGATGAGCCAGCTCGAACGCGGCCGGCCGGACGAAGCCCGCGACGCGCTCGCGCGGCTGCGCGGCATCGAGGTGGGCGCCGACAGCGCCGAGTTCGAAGCGGGCGTGCTGGGCCTCGCCGGCCTCTACCCCGAGGCGATGGATGCCTACCGCAAGGGCATCGCCGCCCATCCGGACCGCATCGAGATCTATCTGCTGCTCGCCAACCTGATGAAGGACGGCGGCCAGACCGCCGAGGCGGTCGGCATGTTCCAGCACCTCGCCGAGACCGCCGACAAGGACGACCTGTTCACCATCGCCATCGACGGACTGTTGAACATGGAGGCGCGCGGCCCGGTGCTGCAGTGGGCGCGACGCATCACCCTGGAGCGGATGGCCCGCCGGCACGACCGCATGTACCTGTACCAGCTCCTGGCGGATCTGGCCGAGGAGACGCAGGATCACCAGGGCGTGCTGGATGCCCTGGAGGGCTCGCTGGCCATCGCCGGACCGCGGCGGCCGTCGATCCTGCGCGAGCTGATGGATCTGGCCAAGGGTGGTCGCGCCGTTCCCGGCCGCCCGTCCGTGGCCCCGGACCGCGAGCGTCACCTCGCCTACGGCCGCCGGCTGATCGCGCTGGACGAGGCGGTGCCGCCGCAGGTCTACCTCGACCTCGGCGAGGCGTTCCTGCAGGGCAAGGACGTGCGCAACGCGGTGAAGACCTTCGCCCTGGCCAAGGACGTGCCGGATCAGGAGGGCTTCCAGCGCCAGGTCGCCGAGCTGTTCGAGCGGGCGGGCTATCTGCCCGACGCCATGCGCACCTACGAGGCGGTGCTGATCAGCAGCCCCACCGACGTCGGCCTGCTGGCGAAGGTGGCGGGCCTGAAGGAGCAGGTCGGCCGCGACGACGTGGCCCGCGAGCTCTACCGGCGCGCCCTGCTGCTGCTGATGGCCCGCGAGGTGCTCGCCACCGACAAGATCGAGAAGGAGCCCGACGGCCGCCCGACCTTCTTCGCGCGCAATCTCGACGACTTCCAGCGCTACTACCCGCGCATCCTGGACGGCCTGCTGGTGACGCTGGAGCCGGACGACGCCACCGCCTTGCTGGAGCGCCTGGACGCCGATCTGCAGGCCGGCCTCGACGAACTGCGCGATCAGGGGCGATCCTCGACCATCGCCACGCATCCGCGGATCGAGCGCCTCGCCGCGTGCATCCGGCGCCTGTGCATCGCGTTCGGTCGCACCGACGATCTCGAACGCCTCGACCTCGGGCTGCTGGCGGCGCTGCCCGGCGACCCGGGCCTGCTCGAGGCGCTCTGCCGCGAACGCATGCAGTGGGGCCGCGTGGTGGCGGCCCGCGCCCTGGTGGAGAAGGCGCCGCGGCCGGACGCCGAGAAGGCGCGCCTGCGCTTCCTGGTCGGCAGCGGCGAGCTGTCCGGCACGGGGCTCGTGCCGGTGGCGCAGGCCGCACGGCTGGTGGTGCCGCCGCTGCTGTCCGGCGACACCACGGCCGCCGCCACCCTGCTGCTGCGCACCGACTTCAACGGCCTCACCCAGGCCGACCTGCCGCACCTGCAGGTGCTCTTCTCCACCAGCCTCTACCTGGGCAACCAGGACCTCACGCTGTCCCTGGCCCGCACCTGGATGCGGCTGCTGCTGGCCGACCAGCGCGGCGCCTACCTGGTGGAGCAGCTCTACCGCCGTTGCGCGCGGCTGCTAGACGCCGAACGGCGCCAGAGCCTCGTGCACTACCTGGTGTCGCTGATCGTCGGCGACCTCGACAAGGCCAAGGGACTCCTGCGCCTGCTGCCGGAGCTGCAGCGGACCTCCACCCAGCCGATCCTCGACGCGCAGCAGGCGGCCGACCTGCTGGGCCGCACCTCGCTCGACTACCCGTACGGCATGGGCCCGGTGCTGGCCCTGCTGGCGGAAAACGACCGCGCCGCCGCGGTGCGCGACCTGTGGGCGAAGGTGCCGAAGACCGCGCGGGTGCGCTTCCTGCTCACGCTGACCAGCGAGTTCCCGGAGCCCATGGGCCCCGGCCTCACCGATTTCGTGGTCGGCGCGCTCGGCGACAGCCTGCGCGACGACGACGAGAAGTTCCTCTACTACGAGCACTACCTCGACCAGCTGCAGCGCAGCACCACCAACCTGGCGGCGGCGCGCGCCATCGCCGAGACGATGGTCCGGCTGCGGCCGAAGGAGACCACGCCGGTGCTGCTGCTCGCCGCCACCCTGCACGAGCAGGGCGAGGCGGCCGAGGCGGTGAAGGTGGCCGCCGACGCCGTGCGGGCCCGCATCGCCGATCCGGACGAGAACCTGTGGCGCCGCACGCAGCAGTCGATCGCACAACGCTTCCTGCCGGCGCACCAGACCGAGCTGCTGGCGGCGGTCGACGGCATCGCACCGCAGACGCCGATGATCGCCCGCCGTCGCATCGACCTGGTGGATCGCACCGACGATCCGGCCGCCCTGATCGCCGCCCTCGAGCACGCCGTGGCGCAGTTCCCCGCCGATAGCGCCCTGCGGCTGCGGCTCGGCCGTGAGTACGTCGCCGCCGGCCGTCGGCTGCAGAGCCTGCGCCTGCTGGAGGAACAGCTCGGCCGCGACCCGAAGGACGCCGCCGTCCGCAGCCAGCTCGCCGCGCTCTGGCAGACCCTGCGTCATCCGATCCGGGCCCGCGAGGTGCGCGCCGGCGGGCCGGCCGCGCCGGCGGCCGGCGACCCCGGCGCCCCGCTCCGCCCGGGCCGCACCGTGTCGGGCATCCGTGCCCTGCCGCTGCTGCCGGTCGGCACGGCCCGCGCCAGCGCCGCCGCAGCGGCCGCCGCCGCTGAGGACGACCCCGACAAGCTGCCGGTGGCCAGCGTGCAGCAGATCAAGCTGGCCATGGACAAGGGCGACCAGGACGCCGCCCGCCTCCTGTTCCGCCGCTTCTGGCGGTGGGGCGGGGGTTCGCAGATGGACGAGCGCGTGGCGATGCTGGTGGCCAGCGGCCAGATCGTGCAGCCGTCCTCGGCCCGCGGCGGCGACCCGGCCTGGCCGGTGGACCGCACCCAGCCCGATCCCGAGGCGCCTGCCCCGGCGCCCGCGGACCTCGAGGAACGCGAGGACGAACGCACCCGCGGCGGCCTCGCCGGCTTCCGCGAGGAGGACCCGCAGCCCGCCCAGGCGGGCCCTCGCACCTACGAGGTGCTGGCGCAAACGCCGTTCGGTGCGGCCGAGATGGCGCGACAGGTCCGGGCCCAGTCCGCCGCCGGCCTCGAGTACTCGCGCCACGCGGTGGACGGCCTGCGCGTTGCCCGCGCCGCCGCGGTGGGCGAGTCGGCGCTGTTCGTGGAGCTGCGGGACGCGGTGCTGTCCGGTCGCGCCGGCAAGCTGGAGTACATCCAGCTCCTGGACCTGCTGCAGGAGCAGGCCGTTCCCGCCGGCACCGCGCCCGGCGAACTGCTGCGCGACCTCGCCGCCACCGTCGATCCCAACCAGGGCGCCGACATGATGCGGCTGGCCCGGGTGCATGCGCGCCTGGGCGAGACCGACCGCGCCCGTCGTCTCTACCACTGGTGCGCGACCCTCACCGGCAACGAACGCCTCGGCCTCGGCACCGCCGGCATCTCGCCGCAGCAGCTCGTCGCCGACGTCAAGCAGCACCTCGCCGGCGCCGACCGCGAGACGGTGGTGGAGACGATCCTCGAGCTGGCGGCGCCGCCGGAGCAGCCCTACGCGTTGGAGTCGTACGAGCTGCTGGTGATCGACACCTGGGAGGAGATCCTCGGTCCCGTGGCGGCGATGACGCGCTGCCGCAAGGTGTGCGAGGGGATCGCCGACCTCGAACGCGGCCTGCGCCGCCGCGCGGCCCTGCGCGCCGCCGTTCTCCACGCCCGCAACGGGGAGATCGAGGCCGCCGTGCGCTGCCTGGAGATCGGCATCTGCCGCCTGCCCACCGCCGGCCTGCGCCTCCAGTACGCCTACCTGGCCGCCCAGTACGACGTGCCGGGCATGCTCGCGCAACCGGACCTGCGCAAGCTGTTCCCCGCCGATGGCGCCGACTTCACCGACCGGCCGGCCTGGCTGCGCGCCGTCGCCGCCGCCATGCCGCGCTGGATCGACGAGGGCCGGGTCCGCACCGACAACGCGTTGCAGGCGCTCAGCGTGCTGACCGTGCGCCTGCACGAGGCGGGCTGCACCGACGACGCCCGTGCCCTGGTGACCGATCTGGCCCGGCGGCCGGCCCGCGCCGACGACCGGCTCTGGATCGCCGACGCCGCCCGCACGGTGGGCGCGGCCGACCTGGCCCACGCGATCGAACGGGCCCTGCTCGACCAGGGCGAGCTCAACGTGGTGCGCATCCACGAGGTGGTGGCCCGCATCGCCGAAGCCGAGGGCCCGGCGTCGGCGCTGCAGGTCGGCGAGCAGGCCGCGGAGTACACCCTGCACCACGCCCTGCTGGCCCGGCTCGCGTCGCTGGCGGAGCAGGCCGGCAAGGCCGAACGGGCGGCCCACTGGCGCGCGGTGGCCGTGGAGGCGCGGAAGGCGCGCACCGAGGCCCGCCCGGCCGCGGCTCGTCCGAACGGCCCGCGCCCACGCTGAGTCGCCGGGAGGCGTCCTGCCGCGCAGAGATGCGTGGATCGGGAGTTGCATGCCGCCGGCGACGGCCGCCGACCGGCCGTCGACCATTCCCAGATCGGCAGCAGCACTGCCGACTTCCACATTGCGGCAGGAACCCGCCCTGCCCACCGAGGCTCGCATGTCCCGTTCGCCCAGCGCTCCCGTTCTTCCCTCGATCCGACGCATGCAGGCAGGCGACCACTACTGCGGCATCTACCGCAACGACGAGGACCATCGGGCCATCGTCGTCGACTTCGTGCGCGACGGCATCGAGCGCCAGGAGAAGATGATCTACATCGTCAACATCCAGACCGCGGCGCAACTGCGGGCGACCCTGGGAGCGGCCGGGATCGATGTGCAGGATCTGCTCGACCGGGAACAGCTGATGATCCTCACCGCCAAAGAGGCCTATCTCCGGGACGGGCGTTTCGAGCCGGACCGCATGATCGGCCTGCTGGACGAGGCCACAGCCAAGGCTCTGGAGGATGGCTATCCCGCCCTGCGGGTCACCGGGGAGATGACCTGGGCCCTGTCCGGCGAGCCGGGCAGCGAGCGCCTCGTCGAGTACGAGTCCCTGCTCAACAACTTCTTCCCGCACAGGCGGTGTTATGCGATCTGTCAGTACGATCGACGCCGATTCGACGAGGAGATGCTCCTCGACATCCTGTACACGCACCCGCAGGTGCTGTTCGGCAAGGACGGTCTCGACAACTCGCGGATGTACTATGTGGCACCCGAGGACTACCTCGGTCCCGACCGGCCGCGGGCCGTCCTCGACACTTGGATCAGGAACCTGGCGGCCCGGAACGGGCTCCTGACCTGAGGTCCGTGACGCCAGCGACATCCGACGGGCTGATCGGACATGCCCGGCGGCTCATTGGCCTGACCAGTCTGCCCGAGATCCTCGCGACCACCTGTCGGGAGGCGCTGGTCCGGTCTGATGGCCTGGTCGCTTTCGGCTGCCACGCGCCGCCAGGTCATGGCTGGGAACGGCACCTGCTGGTGCGCGTGCCGGGACCGGAGCCACCGGCGGCGGCTGAGTCGTCTGCCCTGTTCGCCATCCACCGCCGGTTGGCGGGCGCCCGGGTGCCGCTCATCCTGCAGCGCAATGACGAGACGGCCAGGATCTTCGCCGCGTTGTTGCCCGGTGCCGGTGATTGCCTGCTGGCAGTGCCCCTGCTGCACCGTTCGCGTCGGGTCCTGGGAGCCCTGGTGGTGGGTGATCACGCGGTCAGCATCGACGAGGAGAGTAGACGGACCCTCATGCAGGACTTGTCGGGGCTCGCCGAGCTGGCGGTTGCCGCCATGGAGAGCGCGCAACGCCTGCATCTTGCCCGGCGGGATCAGGAACGCCTGCAGCTGCTCGCGGAGGCCAGCGAGGAGGCGCTCTGGGACTGGAACCTGGAGACCGAGGACTACTGGTGGGGCGGCGGCATCCAGAAGCTGCTGGGCCCGGGCGACGTGGAGGTGCAGTTGCTGCCGTGGTGGAAGCTGGAACGGATCCATCCCGATGACGCGCCCCGCGTCCGGCGATCCCTGGACGCTGCGCTGGCCGATCTCGGTGCCATCCAATGGCAGGAGGAATACCGGTTCCTGCGCGCCGACGGCTCCGTGATCCTGGTGGAGGACCGCGGCTACATCCTGCGGGAATCCCATGGCCGCGCCTATCGGATGACCGGTTCGATGCGCGACATCACCGCCTACCGGCGCCTGCTGGCCCGGGAGACCGAGGCGCGGGCCGAGGCAGAGCGCGCCAACCGCGCCAAGGACGAGTTCCTCGCCATGCTCGGGCACGAGTTGCGCAATCCTCTAGCTCCCATCCTGACCGCGACGGAGCTGCTGCGCCTGCGCGGGGCCAATGGCGTCGAGCGGGAACGGACCGTGATCGAACGGCAGGCCCGGCACATGGTGCGCCTGGTGGACGACCTGCTGGACGTGTCGCGGGTGGCGACCGGCAAGATCGAGTTGCAGACGGAGATCGTGGATCTCGGGGAGGTGGTGGCCAAGGCCATCGAGATGGCCAGTCCGATCATCGAGGAGCGACGACATCACCTGCATGTGAAGCTGGCGGGGCGCTCGTTGCCGGTCGAGGCCGATCCGGCCCGCCTTGCCCAGGTCCTCACCAACCTGTTGGCCAATGCCGCCAAGTACACGCGCCCCGCGGGGAACATCACCGTCACCCTCGAGCGAGACGGGGACCAGGCGGAAGTGGTCGTTGCCGACAACGGCATCGGGATCGACCGGGACATGCTGCCTCGCATCTTCGACATGTTCGTCCAGAGTCGGCAGTCCTTGGATCGGTCCCAGGGTGGTCTGGGGCTCGGTCTCACCATTGCCCGCAACCTGGTCACCCTGCACGGGGGCACCCTCACCGCCCACAGCGAGGGCCCGGGGCATGGCAGCCAGTTCCGGCTGCGCCTCGATCTGAAGCGCGCCGGGGCGCAGGCAGGTTCCGACGGCGTCGATCCCCTCTCCCGTCCGCCGCAAGTGGCCGCCGATGAGATCCGCCGCATCCTGGTGGTGGACGACAACCAGGACGCCGGTGAGATGCTGGGTCACTGGCTGACCAGCCGAGGCCATGACGTCCGCCTCGCCCTGGACGGACCGGCGGCCCTGCGGATCGCGGCGGAGTTCGCGCCGGAGATCGTGTTGTTGGACCTGGGGCTGCCCGTCATGGATGGCTTCGAGGTGGCCCGTACCCTCCGTCAGCGATCGTCGATGCCGCTCCTGCTGATCGCGCTCACCGGCTATGGCCAGGAGAGCGATCGAGATCAGGTCCGGGCGGCGAGCTTCGATGCCCATCTCGTCAAGCCAGTGGACGGGGCCCGCCTGGAACAGGTGATGGCGCAACTCTCCGCTGCCCGGCGGCAACAGGCCTGATCCGGAGCTACTTCTTCGGCAGCACGATCGGCGCCGGCAGCGGCTTGCCCTCGGGCACGAACCTCATCGAGATCGAGTTGACGCAGTGGCGGGTGTTCTTGGCGGTGAAGCCCTCGCCGCGGAAGACGTGGCCGAGGTGGCCCTGGCAGTTGGCGCAGACGATCTCGACGCGCACGCCGTCGGCGTCGCGGTGGCGCTCCACCGCGCCCTGGATCTCGTCGTCGAAGCTGGGCCAGCCGCAGCCGCTGTGGAACTTGTCGGTGGACCGGTACAGCGCCGCGTTGCACTGGCGGCAGACGTAGGTGCCGGCGGCCTCCAGGTCGGTGTACTCGCCGATGCCGGGCCGCTCGGTGCCCTTGTGCAGGATCACGTAGGACTCCGCCGGCGTGAGCGGGTTGTAGGCGGCGGGGGTGGTGGGCGCCCTGTCGGCGGGCTTCGGGTCGGGCCGGGTCATGGCGGTTTCCTGGGTCTCGGAGGTCGAGGGGGTCGGGCCGGTCGATCCGGGCTCCGGCGCGCCGCAGGCGGCGAACAGCAGCAGGACGACGGGGGCGACGCAGACGGACAGGGTGGAACGGATCATGGCTTCAGGTCTCGTGCCGCGGGGCAGTGTGCCACGACCGGCGGGGCCGCTGCTACGCGCGGCCCCCGGTTTCGGTCCGTGCCGCGTGCCGCTGGCCTGCTCGATCAGGCCGACCCGGTGGTCTCGGTCCCCTCGTTGAGGATGTCGAGGTACTGACCATAGGCGAACACTCGGTAGCGCTGCTTGCCGGTCAATTCCCGCGTGATGCCCAGCTCCCGCAGCATCTCCATGCCGGAACTGCAGGTGGGAAAGCTGAGGCCGGTGACGCTGGCGACCTGCTGCAGCGTCGTGACCGGGAACCGCTTGAGGGCATCGAGCACGCGCAGCGCCGAGTTGGCCTTGCGCCGCTTCTGCCGGACCGTGGACAGGTCCGCCTCGAACAGGGCCATCAGGCGTCGGACGGTCTCGACGGCGCCGTTCGCGGTCCGGGTCACGCCATCCAGGAAGAAGTCGAGCCATGCCTCCCAGTCGCCGTCATGGCGGACCTCGTCCAGCAGTCGGTAGTAGTCGCGGCGATGCTGCTTGAAGTAGAGACTCAGGTACAGCAGCGGCTCTCGGAGGACCTGGGCCTCGCAGAGCAGGAGGGTGATCAGCAGCCGCCCGACGCGGCCGTTGCCGTCCAGGAAGGGGTGGATGGTCTCGAACTGCACGTGGGCGAGGGCGGTGCGGACCAGGGCGGGAAGGCCGTCGTCGCGGCGGTGCAGGAAGCGCTCCAGGGCCGACATGCAGTCGGCGACCCGATCGGGAGGAGGAGGCACGAAGTGGGCGTTGCCGGGACGCGATCCGCCGATCCAGTTCTGGCTGGTCCGGAAGTGTCCAGGATCCATCCGGCTGCCGCGCCCACGTTCCAGCAGCCGGCCGTGGATCTCGCAGATCAGGCGATTGCTGAGCGGGAAGCCGCCGCGGAGTCGGGCGAGGCCATGCTGCATCGCGGCCACGTAGTTCGACACCTCGACCACGTCGTCGAGGGGGGCGCCGGGCGCCTGTTCGATCTCGAAGAGCAGCAGATCGGACAGCGACGACTGCGTGCCCTCGATCTGGGAGGACAGCAGGGCTTCCTTGCGGACGTAGGTGTAGAGGAAGAGATCCGGCTGCGGCAGCAGGGTGGACACGCTGTCGAGTCGACCCACGGCCAGGTGCGCCTGCTCGAGCGCCTGGTGCATGGATCCGGTCAACGCGATGGGAGGGTCCGGTGGCAGGTCCCTCGGGAGGAAGGCGCGGACGGGCTCGCCGCCAGTCAAGGCTGTCTGGATGGTGCCGGTGGCGCCGCGTCGCATGGAAGCTGCTACTCCTAATTCAAATTCTCACCGTGGCCGCGCCGGTAACTAAAAAATACGCCACTTTTTTTGATAAGTGGGCCGATCGCGCCTTGGGCGGCTTCCTAAGCTGCGCCTTCCCGCCGCCGATGGCCATCCGCCCCCGACCAAGCCTGTCAGGCCTGCTGGCCTGGGTCCTCCCCTTCGCGGTCTACGCCCTCACCACGCCGCCGGGGCCGGGGCTCGACGACGCCGCCGAACTGGGCCTGGTGACGGCGCACTGGAGCGTGGCGCACCCGCCGGGCTTCCCGCTGTGGACCGCCCTGGCGCACCTCTGGCAGCTGGCCGGCAGCCTCGACCTGCTGTCGGCGGCGCTCGGCGCCACCGCGAGCTGCCTGCTGTTCGTGGCCAACGCGCGGTTGCTGGCGGTGCTGCTGCCGGCCACCAGCCCCGCGACGATCCGGTTCGCCGCGTTCACGGCGGCGCTGGGCTCGGCGTTCGGCGCGGTCACCTGGCAGTGGTCGAACGCCGTCGAGGTCTACGCCCTGCAGGGCTGCGCCACGGCGCTCGTGCTCTACGGGCTGGCGCTGGACCCGCGGACCCATGGCCGCTGCGGCGCCGTGCTGATCGGCCTCGGCGCCGGCATCGGCCTGCAGAACCACAGCGTCTCGATGCTGCTGTTCCTGCCCCTGGCGGTGCTGCTGCAACGGGCCACGTGGGGCGTGACCCGATTCCGGCTCGCCGCGGCCGTCGCCGCCGGCATCGTCGTGCTGGGCTGCGGGCTGCTGCTGTGGCGCGGGCAGGGGGTCTACGTGTTCGAGTTCGGCAACCCCGACAACCTGCGGCGGCTGTGGCATCACCTGTCCGGCGGCTTCTACGGCGAAGGCGTGCTGCGGGAAGGCGCCGACCATCGCGGCCGGTTCGGGTTCCTGCTCGGCGTGATCGGCGCGCACTTCTGGTTGCTGGCTGCACCGGCGCTGCTCGGGCTGTGGCTGCTGGCGCGGCGGCACCTGGCGCTGACGCTCGGGCTGGTGGGCTACCTGCTGGCGCTGGTGCTGCTGCAGAGCAGCCGTGCCACCGTCGCCAACCTGGACAGCTACCTGATCCCGGCCCTGCTGGCGCTGTCGCTGCCCCTCTCGCTCGGCTGCGCTCACCTGCTGCGCGGGCGTTGGCACTTCGTGGTGGCCCTGCTGCTGGTGGTCGCGTCCGTGGCGTTGAACTGGCGGGCCTGCGATCGCCGCGGCTACGGGCCCGGCGAGGCCGTGCTGGCCGATCTCGCTGCGTCGGCGCCGCAGCGGGCGGTGCTGGTGCTGTCCAACTGGGACCAGCGCATGCTGGCGATGCTGGGACAGGACCAGCAGGGCTGGCGGCCGGACGTGCTGCTGGTGCCGAGCGACGGCAAGGGCACCAACCGGCAGTGCCTGGAGGCAGCACAGCCGGACCTGGTGGCGGCGCTGCAGCCGGAGTACGGCGCCTGGCTCGACACGGTGGCGGCGATCGATCCCGACTACGTGTTCACCGACTGGTACCAGGTCACCAGCAAGGAACAGCACGAGGCCTACCAGGCGTTCGCCCGCAAGCTGTTGAACGTCGCCCGGGCCCAGGGCCGGCCGGTGGTCGTCGATCGGGCGACGCTGGCGTTCTGGCTGAAGGGCGAGGTGGTCACCGCGGGCTGGGCGCATCCGAGCGGCATGCTGTTCGCGATCGGCGAGCCCACACCTGAGCCCCTGCCGTTCCCGGTGACCGGTGACTGGCTGGAGCATCCGTTCCTGCCGGGCGACCTGTGCGCGGCGGCGGTGCTGCGCGACTACCAGCAGGTGGCACGGCAGATGCTCGGCTACTGGAAGTTCCGCGGCGACCGCGCGCGGCAGGCGGCCCTCGAGACACAGGTGCGGCGGATCGACGCGGCGGCCGCCCGGTTCCGCACGGGCAAGGGTTTCCTGGGCTGGAAGGACTGAGCCCGGCGGGGCCCGGCTACCCTGGGGCGATGGTCCGCCCGCGCGCCGTCCTCGCGTTCCTCGCCTGCATCGTCGTCCTGCCGCTCGGCGCCCAGCAGAACCTCGCCGGCAGTCGTCCGAACATCCTGTTCGTGTTCAGCGACGACCACGCCGCCCACGCCATCTCGGCCTACGGCTCGCGCATCAACCAGACCCCCAACATCGACCGGATCGCGCGGTCGGGGCTGCTGTTCCGCAACAACTTCTGCGGCAACGCCCTGTGCGGGCCGTCGCGGGCCACGATCCTGACCGGGCTGCACAGCCACGGCAATGGCTTCATGCGCAACGGCAACACGTTCGACGGCGACCAGCCGACCTTCGTCAAGCGGCTGCAGCAGGTCGGCTACCAGACCGCGGTGATCGGCAAGTGGCACCTGACCTCGGATCCGCAGGGCTTCGACCACTGGATGGTGCTGCCGGACCAGGGGCAGTACTACAACCCGGACTTCCTGACCAAGGACGGCCGCGTGCGCATGGAGGGGCACGCCACCGACATCACCACCGATCTGGCCCTGCTCTGGCTGGAGCAGCGCGATCCGCAGCGGCCGTTCGTGCTGATGTGCCAGCACAAGGCGCCGCATCGCAACTGGCTGCCGGCGCCGCATGACCTCGGCCTCTATCGCGACCGCGATCTGCCGGAGCCGCCGACGCTGTTCGACGAGCACCAGGATCGGGCGGCACCCCTGCGGGCCCAGGAGATGTCGATCGCCCGGGACCTCTACCTGCACTACGACCTGATGGTGCCGCCGACCGCCGAGGAACGGCCGCGGCTGACGCCGTTGGACCGGAGCTGGGACGCGCAGCGGCGGCGGATGACCGAGGCGCAGCGGGCGGCCTGGGACGAGGCGTTCGCCGAGGAGGACGCGGCGTTCCGGCGCGAGGATCCGCAGGGTCGTGAACGGGTGCGCTGGGTGTACCAGCGCTACATCAAGAACTACCTGCGCTGCGTCGCCGGCGTCGATCGCAGCGTCGGCCGGCTGCTGGACTGGCTCGACGCGCACCCGGACGTGAAGCGCAACACGCTGGTGATCTACAGCTCGGACCAGGGCTTCTTCCTCGGCGACCACGGCTTCTACGACAAGCGCTGGATGTACGAGGAGAGCCTGCGCATGCCGCTGGTGATGAGCTGGCCGGGACACCTGCCGGAGGGGCAGGAGGTCACCGCACTGACCCAGAACATCGACTTCGCGCCGACCTTCGTCGAACTGGCCGGCGCCCAGGCGCTGGCGGGCGCCCACGGCACCAGCCTGCTGCCGGTCATGACCGGCAAGGCGCCGGCGGACTGGCGCGACGCGATCTACTACCACTTCTACGAGTCGACGGCGGTGCACGAGGTGGCGGCCCACTTCGGCGTGCGCACCGACCGCCACAAGCTGATCCGCTACTACGAGCCGCGCTTCGACGCCTGGGAGCTGTTCGACCTGCAGAAGGATCCGCAGGAGATGCGCTCGCTGGCCGACGATCCCGCCTACGCCGAGGTGCGGGCGGACCTCGAGCGGCGGCTGGCGGCGCTGCGCGCCCGCTACGGCGATCGCACCGGCGAGCTGGGGGACGGCCGCTTCACGGTCACCGGCGGCATCGCCTGGTTGCGGCCCGAGGGCAAGGGTCTGCGGGTGTGGGCCAACACCGGCGGCGGCTATGCCCTGCAGCCCCAGGAGCTGACCGGGCGGCACGAGTTCACCACCACGCTGCGCTCCGCGGGCGGCCGCCAGCTGCGTAACGGCTTCCTGGTGTTCGGCGGCAAGGATCCGCGCCGGCAGCAGGTGCGCGCCGGCATCGAGTTCGGCGCCCGCAGCCTCGCCATCGTCGGGCCCGGCGCCGGCGTGCGCGAGGCGGCGGCGATCGAGTGGGACGGTTCGTCGGCGGTGCAGCTGAAGGTCACCCTCGACGTGCCGGCGCGGCGCATCGTCGCCGAGGCGATGGGCCAGAAGGTCGAGCAGGCGCTGCCGCCGGAGTGGCAGGCCGTCACCGCCTGGGGCTACGGCGGCAGCAACGCCGAGACGGTGTTCGGCGAGGTCGCGGTGCGCTGAGGCTGTCCGCTCAGCAGTCCGGATAGACGAAGGTCAGCGGCGCGTCGATGTCCGGGTGCAGGCTGGCATGCACCGGGCAGCCCCTGGCTGCGGCCTCCAGTTTCTGCCGCTGCTCGGCGGTGAGGCGGCCCGGCACGCGGATCTCCACCGGCAGGCGGCCGATGCGGCGCGGGTTGCTGTTCATGTGCTTCTGCACGGTGACCGTGGCGCCCTCGATGGCGATGCCGTTGCGCCGCGCGACGATGCCCATGATGGTCAGCATGCAGGTGCCGAGCGCGGTGCCGACCAGGTCGGTGGGGGAGAAGTAGCGGCCCTGGCCCTCGTTGTCCTTCGGCGCATCGGTGCGCAGCGTGGCGTCGCTGGGGCCGTGGGTGGCGGTGCAGGAGAGATCGCCGTCGTAGCGGGCGGTGATGGTGACCATGGTCGTCGGGAGCGGTCGGGGTCGTGGTTCAGGCGGTGAGGATCTCGTAGGCGCGCTGGATCTGCCGGAAGCGCTCGGTGGCCTCCTGCTGCGCCATGGGCCCCAGATTGGGCTGGGCGTCCGGATGATGCAACTTCACCAGCTCGCGGTGGCGGCGGCGGATCTGGTCGGGGGTGGCGTCGGGCTCGAGGCCGAGGATGGCGCAGGCCCGGGCCCGTTCCGACTGCGGCGGTGGCGGCGCGGGGCGGCGACCGGCACGCCCGCCGGTCCGGGCCCCCGTCGGATCGCCGGCCAGGAACTGCAGCCGCGCCTGCTGGAAGATGCTGCGCGCGTGCCGCGGATCGATGCCGAGCCCCCGCGCGACGCCCTGCAGGGCCTCGTGCTCGTCGGCGGCGAAGGTGCCGTCGGCGAAGGCCACGAGACAGCTCCAGTAGAACACCGTGTCGCGTTCGCCGGGGCCAAGCACGGTCGCGAGGCGCGACGCCAGCACCTGCGGGCTGGCCCGCGGCAGCGCCTCGGCCTCCCACTGCCGCAGATCCTGGACGGTGATCGGGTCGACGAAGCGCTCGAGCAGGAAGCGCCGCACCAGGTCCTTCTCCTGCGGGCCGGCGCGACCGTCGGCCTCGGCCACCGCCAGCAGCAGCAAGAACACGCGGCGCGGCAGGCTGCTGCGGTCGAACTCGGCGAAGCCAGGCCCGGTGGGGGCGCGGCCGGCGCCGATGCGGGCCAGCGGCGCCACCGAGCGGATCGCCAGCAGGAAGCCGGTGAGGCCCAGCGCGAAGTCGACGACGCATACCGGGCGCGTGCGGGTGAGCGCCGCCAGCACGGCGCTGCTCATGCCGGTGGCGCTGGTCATCAGCAGGGCGACGCCGATCATGAAGCGGGCCCCGTAGTAGAGTCGCGCCGCCGCGAACGGATCGGTGGGGCGCCGGCGGGCGGCGTTCATCGCACTTCGCAGCGCAGCTCCAGGGTGACGCCGACCCGGTGCAGTGTGAGGCGCGCACGGCGACCGGCCAGCGGGCCGGCGGCCACCGCCGCGGGATCGCCCCGTTCGCCCCCGGCCATCGCCGCCAGCCGTTCCAGATCGGCATCGATGGCCAGCAGGGCATGGTCGGGCAGCGCCGGCCGCCGCAGGGCCCCGTCGAGGGCGGCATCGATGGCCGCCCGCACCGCCGCCGCCTCGGCATCGCCGCCCAGCAGCACCATGCAGTCGCCCGCCACCGCACTCCACGACGACAGGGCGGCCGGCAGGCCGGCGGTGGGCAGGTCGGTCTCGGCGAGCGTGCGCAGCACGGTGACGCCGCGATGCTCCAAGGCACCGGGCGTGAACGTCAGATCGGTGCGGCGCAGGGCCGCCTGGGCGCGCTCCCGTTCGAAGCGGACCGGGTCCACCAGCCTCTTGCGGGCCAATTCCGGATCGCGGGCGCCGAGCGCTCCGCGCAGGCCGGCCGGCGTGAGCGCCAGGACCAGGGTGCCGTCCCAGGCCCGCAGCCCCTGCTGCCAGTCGGCGGCCTGCGCGTCGCGTTCGGCCTGGTCGCGGGCGTGCAGCGCCGCCAGCACCGGGGCGAACGGCGCCATCGCGGCGGCCACGGCGTCCGCGGCGAGGCCACAACGCAGCACCAGGGCTGGGTCCTCGGCGGGGAGTTCGCGCGGCGGCTGCGGCGCGGGCTGCAGACCCTGCAGCCAGCCGTGCAGGGCCGACTCCGGCGTGGCCGTGAGCCAGACGCGCAGGGTCACGCCCGCTTCGGGTCGCCGCGGATCGCCCTCCAGGCGCAGGCGCACGCCGGCGATCTGCGGCAGCAGGTCCGACACCGCGGTCATCGCGGCGCGGCCGCTGCCCTGGGCGAAGCCGATCTCCCGGGCGATCACGTCGAGGCGCGGGCCCCAGGTCCTCTGCAGCGCGGCGACCTCCTCGCGCCAGAGGGCCAGGGCCGCCGGCGGCAGCAGGGCCGCCTCGGTGTGGGCGCCTTCCCGCATCGGCGCCGTGGTCGCCTGCAGCGCCATGGTCTGGTCCGAACGCAGCACCAGCAGCCAGCTGCCGCCCGCCGGCAGCGGCTCCGCCGGCGGCTTTGCATCGCAGAGGCTCGCCAGGGCGAGCAGCAGGTCGCGGTCGCCGGTCTGCACCCGCAGCACCTCGGTGGCGCCGGGCTGCTCCCGTTCCTGGGCCGGCAGCAGCGCGGCGAGGGTCAGGATCGGCGTGAGTCGGCGGATGGCCATGGGCAGCTCCGGTCAGCGCGGCGGCGCGAGGTCGAGTTCGGCGGCGAACGCCGCCAGCAGGCGTTCCTGGACGGGTTGGTCGCCATGGCGGAGCAGCAGCAGGCGGCCGCGCCCGTCGAGCAGCCGGCGCACCTCGTCGGCCGCGGCGCGCCCGACGATCTCCGGGCTGGCGTGCACCACGCAGGCGACGCTGTCGGGCGGGAACGCCGGGTCGACCCGGCCGACGCCGATCAGGATGGCGCCCTGCCTGCGGGCCGCGGCGGCGGGTCCGGCCAGCGATGGGTCCGCCACCGCATCGTCGATCAGCACCACCCGCGTGCCCTGCGCCACCAGTTCGGCGAGACGCCCGGCCGCGGCGGCGGCGGTGACCGGCGTGGTCGGCTGGGCGTGCAGCCGCGGCCGGCCCTTCACCGCCGCCTGCAACGCCGCCTGCGCCGTGCCGTGGTCGTCACCGGCGAGCAGCGCGATGCCGAACGACTCGTCGGTGCCGCCCGTGGCCGTGGCGTTGCCGGCCTCGGCCTGCAGCGCCTTCAGCATGATGTCGCCCGGCGCCACTACCGGGCGCCCGCCCGCGGCCGCGTTGTCGGCGTTCCACACCCGGGTGCCGAGCTCGATCGCCGGCGGCAGCGTCGCGCCCCGGAGCAGGAGTTCCGCCAGCGCCCCCGCCGCGTCGATCGGCAGCGGCAGTTCGACGCTGGCGGTGAGGCCCTGCTGGCGCACGCCTTCGGCGCCGGCGCCGACGCCGATCGTGCGGGCGCGACCGGCCATGGCCACCGCCAGGTCCGGCGCGAACGCCACCACCAGGTCGACGCCGCCCGGGTCCACCGCCGCCGTTCCCTCGATCGCGACGACCCGCAGACGCCCGTCGGGGCCGACCAGGGCCGGCCGCTCGCCGCCGCAGCCGGCCAGCATGGCGAGCATGGCGAGCGCGACCGCCCTCATGCCGGTTCCTTCGCCGCGGTGAAGCAGCGCAGCAGCTCGCGCTCGACGGTCTCCACCGGCAGCCGGCTCGGCGCGAGCTGGCGGGTGACCTCGCCGTATTCCTGCGCCGCGGGCACGCCGAAGTAGAGCTCCGGGATCGGCTCGGTGGGTGGGTCGGCACACCAGCGCGCCGCGCCGCCGTCCCCCTCCAGTTCCTGCAGCCGTTCCGCCACCGGCCGCAGATCGCGCCGGGGCAGCGCCCGGAACGTCGCCAGCTCGAACCAGCTCTCGGTGCGATCGTGATAGCGGTAGCGCGGCCCATCGGCGCCGGGCCAGACGTGCAGCACGCGGAACGCCCGCGCCAGCGTGTTGACCGTCATCCGGTGCACCGCGCGCTCGGTGCGCAGCACGGCGAAGCCCGCCTCGGCGTGCTCGCGGCGTTCGGCGCGCCCGCCGCGGCCCAGCGCCACCTCCTCGCGGATCTGGTCGTATTCGTCGCGCCACAGGTGCGCGAATGGCTCCGGTCGGTCGAGGACCTCCTCGGCGTGCCGCAGCAGCCACCGGTAGCGGGCGAGTCCCCGTTCGGCGGCGCTCCTGGTCGCGGCGTCGCCGCCCACCGGCGAGCTGTGGCCGCTGCCGATCCGGGCGACGATCCGGTCGACGGCGAAGGCGCGCCAGGTGGACAGAACTCCGAAGTCGCCGGTGGCGGCGGCGGCGAGGCAGAGTTCCTCGCGGGCGAAGACCACCTCGGGGCGCAGGATCGCCAGCAGGCTGAGGAAGCCGTCGGTGTCGTAGTGGTCGTTCAGCACCGTCTCGGCGCCGGCCAGGAAGCGCGTTTGCTCGGCGGCGCCGGCCCGCGCGAAGTTCAGCGCGATGCCGGTGCTGAGGTCGGCCTTCCAGCGGGCCGGCGTGCGGTTGCCCGGCCAGTGCGACAGGTTGGGGCCGGCGGGGGTCATGCCGTCCACCGACAGGTGCAGGTCCGGGGTGTCGGGCAGGCCGTGGAAGCCCAGGTTGAGGCGGGTGGCGGGGGTGTCCAGAGCCATGGGGTGGGGTGGAACTCGCGGCGGGGTGGACCGTAGATCGGCGCGACCGTTCGCGTGAGAGACGGACGGTCACGCTCCACGAGAGCGAGAGTGGCGACCGGCCGCCGGGGTGACCCGGCGGTCGGTTTTTTCGTGGCTGCGGTTGTAGCCCCGGGGGGCAGACGGGCCAAAGGGAGGCAGGCTTGAAAGTGCCCCCGGCGTCGGTATCCTGCCGCCCCTCCCCAGCGTGGGGGCGTAGCTCAATTGGTTAGAGTACCGGACTGTCGATCCGGTGGTTGCGGGTTCGAGTCCCGTCGCCCTCGCCAGCAA